>NZ_CP130319.1:5535000-5852554 GCF_032271945.1 Paenibacillus sp. MBLB1832
CCGCTCTCTTACGAAAGCAGGAATATCAATATACCATAGTTACTTTTGTTTTGCAACTTGTTTTTCTCAAGTTACTTTTGTATTTCCGCATGTCTCAGCGGCAACTTTTATAAGATAACACAGATGCCGCTATCGAGTCAACTCATTTTCTCATAATAAAAATAGGCGTTATAACAGGGTTAATTTCACCCCAATTAGCAAGATAACGCCAGGAACCCCTAACAAGGTTGCCGTACCTAAAGTCGCGGTGTTAATCGGCAGTTCCACGTGCGTATAGGCACTAAGTACATTGAGACCATACAGGAGAAATGCGGCAATAACGACATTTAACCCTAACGATGCTAGCAATCTACCTCCACCCTGACTCCTTATCGCGACCAAGAACAATAAGAGAGAGGAGAAGATGAAAACTCCCCATATCGCATATTTGAGATACACCTCCTTACACCTCCACTAAGCGATCACTGTCTATTAGACTGACGCCTAATCTTTTTGCTTGCTTGATCAGCATTTCGAATCGCTTCTCCGCTGCTCCTAGAGCATAAATGCAATAATCAATTTGATCCTTGTCCAACGCAAATTCAAAATGAGCCTGTGCCGCTACCCAAGATTGATGCGCTGCGCGAATCTCTTGAATAAGTAACACCTTGTCCCTTATGAGCTCTTCTTGTTTGCTCTTTATTTGGGGATTCTTATTCCCTGGCATGCCTAATAGAACTGGTCGCACAAAATAACCTCCATTCCTCCCATATCCGGGTTGATATATACATATGGAGTTCATTGTGCGTTCAGAACCTAATCTATCTGGCTAAGCACAAAAAAAGAGAGCCATATGGCTCTCTTCGTGTATATGCTATAATTCCCTGCGGCCTTCCATCGCTTTGGATAATGTGACCTCATCCGCGTACTCCAAATCACCGCCGACCGGCAATCCGTGCGCAATCCGAGTTACCCGAAGCCCGAAAGGCTTAATGAGCCTGGATAAATACATGGCTGTTGCTTCACCCTCGATATTCGGGTTGGTCGCCAAGATCAGTTCTTGTACCGTTTCATCACTCAAACGTTTGAGCAGCTCCGCGATATGAATTTGATCAGGACCAATGCCCTCCATCGGAGATATCGCACCGTGCAGCACGTGATAGTAGCCTTCAAACTCTTTGGTTCGCTCCAACGCTACCAAATCTTTCGGCTCCTGTACCACGCAAATGACGGAACCATCGCGGCTCTTATCCTGACAAATTCGGCAAGGATCGACATCGGTAATATTGCAGCAGACTGAGCAGTAATGCAGATTCCGTTTCACATTCACAAGCGACTTGGCGAAGTCAATCACGTCTTCTTCTTTCATTCGAAGCACATGAAAGGCTAAACGGCCAGCCGTCTTGGGGCCCACTCCCGGCAAGCGGGTAAAGGCATCAATTAACTTTGCTATCGGTTCGGGGTAATGCAAAGGACGTGCTCCTTCATCAAACAGAATCGTGATTTCGTTATTCTAGAACAAGCCCGGGATGTTCATTCCGCCTGTGAATTTACCCATATCTTTGTTCGCGATTTCTTCCGCTTTGGCCATAGCATCATTCACAGCCGTCAACACAAGATCTTGCAGCATTTCTACATCGTCTGGATCAACAGCTTCTGGTTTGATCGTGATGCTTTGAACTTTCTTGTGACCATTGACGGTGCAAGTTACCACGCCGCCGCCTGCAGTTCCTTCAATGATTTTGGTACCTAGTTCTTCCTGTGCTTTCATCATTTGTTCTTGCATCTTCTTCACTTGCTTCATCATTTGGTTCATGTTATTCATAATAGGTCGCTCCCTTATCATTAATCTTCTTTAATTGTGACCAAATCTTCCCCAAACAACTGGATCGCTTCGGATATCCACTCTTCTTTGACCGCGTTTCCACGGCCATCTTCTGCAACAAGCTCCATTTCTTCAGGCGGAGCGGAAGTCGCATCATTCTTCGCATCGTCCCATTCCTTGCGCATCAAGGTTAATAGCCGCATCGGCTTTCCAAATACAGAAGAAAGAACTTGCTCGATAATTACCTTGTTCTCAGGCTTCTCTGTTGTATTGCGGTGCATGTCATTCTTAAAAGCAACCAATACAACGTCATCTAATACCGATACGAGATCGCCATTCACAAACCAAGCATGAACGGTAATCTTCTTCTCTTTGACATCGCCCAAAACTTGACTCCACTTCAGCAGAGCGTTCTTCGTCTCTGGGCCATCTGACGCCTTCAGATAAGCATCCAGCTTCAGACCTGATTTCTTGGATGGCGCCGAGGCAACGGGCACTTTCGCTGCAGGCGTTTGTCTCGCACTTTCACCAGAAGATGCGGTCACTCCCGATTTTACCAGTCCAGCTAGCTGTTCTTCAAGTTGTTTCATTCTTTGGGCCATCTGAGCCAGGGAATCGCCTTGCGGTGCGCGTCCTGCGTCTTGCGAAGAACGAACCAAAGTCGAAGTGCCACCTTCCGCGCCGCGCTGGTTGCCGCTAATTTTCATAATGGCGATTTCGAGCAACGTTTGCGGTTGCACCGAGTATTTCATTTCGCTTTGATAGTGGTTCAACGTTTCGATCATACTCATCATTTCATTCGGTGTAAAATGTCCAGCGATCGCCTTCAATTCATCCATATCGAAGACGCGTTCCGCGATTACAGGCGAATTCGGTACCATGCGAACCATGAGCAAGTCCCGGAAATAATGAATGAGATTTTCGATACACTTGTCGGCGCTCTTACCTTCTTGCATGAAAGCATCAATTAACTCTAAAGCAGCACCAAGATCTTGTTCCTTAATGTAGCTCACCAGTTTCTTGAATTGATCCGATGCGATGCCGCCCGTAATTGACAAGATGTCAGCTAGCTGGATTTCACCTGTTGCAAAAGACGCGGCTTGATCCAGCAGACTAAGCGCATCCCGCATACCCCCATCGGATAATCGAGCTATATAATGAAGTGCTTCCTTATCAATCGCAATTCGTTCTTGCTCACAAATGAATTGAAGCCGGCCCACTTCATCTTCCATGGACACTCTGCGAAAATCAAAACGCTGACACCGGGAAATAATCGTCGCCGGGATCTTGTGAGGCTCTGTTGTTGCCAAAATGAACATGACATGGGCAGGCGGCTCTTCCAACGTTTTCAGTAAAGCATTAAACGCCTCTGTAGTGAGCATGTGCACTTCATCTATAATGTACACTTTCTGCCTGACTTCCGTCGGTGCATACTTGACTTTATCTCGAATATCCCGAATTTCTTCTACTCCGCGGTTTGATGCCGCATCGATTTCGACAACGTCCATCACGGCGCCTTCTGTGATTCGCTCACAGGCCGAGCATTGATTGCACGGCTCTTCCGAGGGTCCATTCAAGCAGTTGATGGCTTTGGCTAAAATTTTGGCCGTACTTGTTTTGCCCGTCCCACGGGGCCCATTAAATAAATAGGCATGGGTCAAGCGATTCTCTCGCAAAGAATTCTGCAGTGTCTGCGTGATGTGCCTTTGCCCGACAACATCATGAAACGTCTGCGATCTCCACGTACGATACAAAGCAATGTGTGCCATAGTGTTCCTCTCCAATAATCCCTGCGTGGATTGACTGAATCCATTATACTATAACCCTCCGAGGGATGAAATAGAGGGATCTAGGGATCATGTATAGGGAATGGATATCGTGAACGTGGTTCCAAAGCCCTTCGAGGCAACCCGAATGGTCCCGCCCATATCATGAATGATCCGTTGGCATACGGAGAGTCCTAGACCTGTCCCTGTGTCCTTCGTCGTGAAGAAAGGATCGAATATTTTATCTATGACAAACATAGGTATGCCAGAGCCCGTATCGTGAATATCTACACACACATTACGCTCAATGGTGTCCACACGCTCCGAAATGGTCAAGACGCCCCCGTCTGGCATGGCCTCAATCCCATTTTTGCACACATTCAAAAAGACTTGTTTCAAAAGCTCACTATCCGCAATCACTTCGGGCACATGCTTTAGCGATTCATACTGCAATTGCACATTATAGAGAATCGCTTCGGTATGGATAATCGGCACCATTCCCCGCAGTACGTCTGTGATGTGTGTGCTCTCGTACGACACATGCTTGGGCTTGCTCAACAGCAGGAACTCGTTTACTAACGCATTGATTCGATCGATTTCGCCCAGCATCACATCTGTGAAATTTTGTTCCTTACCCATGCCACGCTCGCCGAAGGTCCGATGCAGCATTTGCAAAAAGCCTTTGATGGAGGTTAATGGATTCCGTATTTCATGTGCCGTCCCTGCTGCAATTTGACCAATCATGGCAAGTCGGTCGCTTCGCTGAACCATTTGCTCCAAGGAACGAAGATTCGTCACGTCCTTGAAAATTACGTAGGCCCCCACGATTTTTCCATGACTGTCCTTCAGTACATTAGAGTCGAGCAAAAGCTCGAACCGCTCTCGATTATTAGTCCAAGATACCGCATGATTCCGGACGATCGCCCCCGTCAATATACTGCGCTGTACGAGTTGATGCTGGCTAGGCACCGAAGCGAAAATGTCATCCAGCGATTTATTGAGAATGTTTTCCCGTTCCATGGCAAGCATCTGACAGGCACGATCGCTCACATCTGCTAGCGTGAAATCCAGACTAATTAATAGCACGCCTAAATTGATATCTTTCAAAAAGGCATCGGAGAAGCGTTGCAGGAGGTTCAGTGATTGATTTTCTTCATTATTTTTAAAAATGAGCAGATATAGGAGCTTGCCGCCTTGTTGAAGGCGCAGCATCGAAAATTGATAGTATTGCATCTCACCATTTTTCCCTTGAAGAAAGCCATGTGGCCACTCGCGCACATCGCGATCACCATGAAAATGATAGGCATAAAGTTCGCCCAACGAAGATCTAACCTTGAACAAGCGAGGAAAGGGTAACTGCGTAATTTCGTTAGCGGCATAACCTGTGGATTTCAAAATCTGATCGGTTGCAAGCAGCAGTTTATCTTCATCATCAATTAACAGCATGCTCGTTTGTGTACTAAGTTGAAATAGATTTCTCACTTCGTCTATAGATATCGCGTAATTCTGAGGCTCATGAATGGGCATAGCAACAGCTCCTTCATTTTCTCGGATCGAACCCCTACTAGGCAATCGTCAGCATTAAGCACTGTACAGTTAATGATTCTCTATATAGGCATATTTTCCCTGCTAAAAGTACAAAGAAAAAACGCCTGCGATCAGGCGTTTCCGTTAACATATGTGGTTGGATCCTAAAAGGTGTAGGTAAAACTGTGCACCTGTTATTGATAAAGGGATACAAGCGAACCCTTATCGTTAGCTCAAGTTAGGCATCCCTTCGGCACATGGAACATCTCACTTACGGCTGCTTCCTTCCGGACCTGACCGGGTTCATGAGCATCCATTGCGAAGGACCCGACTCTCAACACCACGTGTAAGGGCCAGACCTCACATCACAGTACCGCTAACAGGAATTCAACCTCGCTACAGCGGATTGCGAGTTACAGGGCACCGCTACCTCCCCGTCTAGCACAGTAAAAACAGTATAGCCCATTACCTCTTAAATAGCAACCTAGGGGAAAAAAGTAACATATATAGAGATCCTTAGCGATTATCGCACCATTTTGACATGAATCTTGTAGCGCGGCATATTGGTTTCCAACGCCATCTGCGCTTGTGAGCGCAGCTCCTCTACTTGACCCGCGTTTAAAGAAGCGACTGGCGTGATTCTGACTTTGGCTGTCGGACCATTGATAGCTATATTGGTTTTCTGGATTCCTGGCAATTGAGCAAGCACAGCTTTCATTAGATTCGCATCATCATCATAATGATGAAAGGTTGGGTTCATCGGATCGTTCGGGTTCACATTCGTAATGCCAAGCATACCATCTTGCCTGTAATTCTGTACTTTATACTTATGATCATCTGTTTTCTTGTGATTGCCCGCCCACATCCCGCAACCTACTAAACTCGCAATCAAAAACACGGCTCCTGTTAACTTTATAAGACCTTTCAAAATAAAAACACCTCCCATTGGACTCTAAGCTTAAACTTAGGATGACCAAGGGAGGATGTCTTATGCTGATTGGCAATCACGCAAATGATACCAATTAGATTCCGTATTTCTTTTTGAACTTGTCGACACGGCCGCCTACATCGATAAACTTCTGTTTACCTGTGTAGAAAGGATGGCAATTAGAGCAAATCTCAACACGAAGATTAGCTTTGATTGAACCCGTTTCGAACACATTACCACAAGCGCAAGTCACTGTGGTTGCATGATAAGTAGGATGAATTCCTGCTTTCATTATGGTTCACCTCTTTCCGCCCTGAATCATGTGCTGAATCAGAGTTAATGGACGTACTTAAGCATTGTAGCATATTCGCAAGTCTTGATGCAATGGGAATCGAACGGTTAAACCTTCCACTGTGCGACCTTTATAAAATCGGCGCCAGCGTTCGATCACTCGTGTAAAACTTAGGCGTATGCGAGTACGAGCCGATGACAACATCCGGCAATTCCTGCTCGAAAATTTCGATCATTTGTTTCATGCCTAGAAGCTCGCCCTGAGCCTTCGGGATGATGCTGAGATAACTCTCTGGATCTATATTCAGGTTGCGCATTTGGATCAGCTTTAATCCCGTTCTGCGAACAAATTCGATCATCGCTTCGACTTCTTCTTCCCGATCTGTTACTCCCGGGAACACGAGGTAGTTAATCGATGTAATAACACCTTTATCCGTCGCATAGCGCAGTGATTTCTCTACATTCTTGAGCGTATACGCTCTCGGCTTATAATAGGCGTTGTAATGATCATCTAACGCACTGATCGTACTTACACGCATGAGATCAAGCCCTGCGTCCACGATGCCGCGGATATGATCGGTCAGCCCCGCGTTCGTATTAATGTTGATGTAACCCATCTTTGTCTGCTCACGCACACGCTTGATGGCATCAATGATAAGAACAGCTTGGGTACTTGGCTCGCCTTCGCAGCCTTGTCCGAAGGAGATGATGCTATCTGGTGTCCGCAGATGCTCCAGCATAATCTGCGTAATCTCTTCGACCTTCGGCTTGAAGTTCATCCGCGTCTGCGGTGCAACAAAGCCGCTTTCATCCGGCTGTTCCGAGATACAGCCAAAGCAACCTGCGTTGCAGGAGTACGAGACAGGAACAGCCCCTTCCCACCGCTGCAGGAACGTGTTCGAAGCAGTTAAGCACTCATAGCCAAGCGCACAATTGGAGAGATGCGCGTATAGACGATTCTCTGGATATTTGGCCACCAGCCGTTTGACTTCCACTTCGAGTTCGTCCGGATCGCAGTGAACAGGATTCCAGAAGTATGGGTTGTCCGTAAGCCGCGCGGCAACGTAGAAGCCATCTTCCTTCCAGACAACTGCAGTATAACCGAATAACGGCAGCGCCTTGGTTTTGTCGGACTTGATATAGCCAGGCAGAAGCAGTCGGGTAAAACCTTGCGGCAGCAGCGCGCCAACAGCGTGGTAATCCCCTTCCAGCAGCTTCATTTCACCAGTCTCCGCATCAATCCCAACGGGACGCGTAAAAGGAAGACTAACGAGCGTTGCCCCTTCTGGCAAAGGAATCAATTCGTCTTCTAATATTTCTGTGATCATTTCAGCATTCCGGCCCAACGCCAAGAAATCGGGATGATCAAATACATTGCCTTGTGGATCCGAATAAACCAAATTCATAACGGTACTCCTCTGTCGCAGAGAGACTTTAGCTACCGCTAAAGATCCCTAAATTAGGTCAAGGATTAACGATAAGCTCGTTAACTGATAGCTTAGGAAGCTGAATTCTTGACTTTTCCTTTATTCGATGGAGATGGCGATCCCGCAGACGGGGTTGTCAACGAGTCTAAAAACTCTTGATTCGTCTTTGTATCTGCAAGCTTCTTAATGAAGGCCTCCGTGTACTCGTGCGAATCGTTCATGCCTTTGCGAAGAGCCCATACTTTCTCTAGCTCGTCTTTGCTTAACAACGCTTCCTCACGACGCGTTCCCGAACGGCGAATGTCGATCGCTGGGAAGATGCGGCGCTCTGCCATTTTACGATCAAGATGAAGCTCTAGATTGCCTGTCCCTTTAAATTCTTCATAAATAACGTCATCCATACGTGAACCTGTTTCGACGAGAGCTGTAGCCAAGATGGTTAAGCTGCCGCCTTCTTCAATGTTACGAGCCGCTCCGAAGAAACGCTTCGGACGGTGGAAAGCCGCGGGGTCGACACCACCAGACAACGTCCGGCCTGAAGGCGGCACAACGAGGTTATACGCTCTTGCTAAACGTGTAATACTATCGAGCAAGATCACAACATCTTTCTTATGTTCAACTAGGCGCATAGCGCGTTCTAGCACAAGTTCAGCCACTTTGATGTGGTTCTCTGGCAGCTCATCGAACGTAGAGGCAACGACTTCCCCTTTGACAGAGCGCTGCATGTCTGTAACTTCCTCAGGACGCTCATCGATGAGAAGAACGAATAGTTCAATCTCGGGGTAGTTCGTAGAAATGCTATTCGCAATCTCTTTCAAGAGCAAGGTTTTACCTGCTTTGGGAGGTGCAACAACAAGTCCACGCTGGCCTAAACCTACTGGAGCAAGCAAATCCATAATGCGCATGGAAATCTTGTTCGGCTCCGTTTCGAGCGTAATCCGTGTGTCAGGATAAAGCGGCGTCAAAGCTGGGAAATGCAGGCGTTCTGCAGCCGTTTCTGGCTTCTCACCGTTTACCGCTTCGACTTGAAGAAGCCCGAAATAACGTTCATTCTCCTTCGGAGGGCGGCACTTTCCAGACACGATGTCGCCGGAACGTAAATCAAACTTACGAATTTGAGAGGCTGAAATATAAATATCCTCGGAGCTTGGCAAGTAGTTGATCGGACGTAAGAATCCGAAGCCTTCCTGCAAAATCTCCAAAACGCCTTGCATGAACAGGAATCCGCTTTCCGCAGCTTGTGCACGTAAAATGGCAAATATGAGTTCTTTTTTCTTCAGCGTACCGTAATAAGGGATCTGAAATTTCTTAGCTAGTTTATATAAATCAGTAAGCTTGAGTACTTCAAGCTCAGCAAGCTGCATGCTCATGTTTCAACCACCAAACTATTAAATTTTCAATTGGATTCTAGCATTGCCTGTTGTTTGGTACTTTATTCCTCGTTCTCACGCCAAACTTCCGCACCCAGGGAAGATAGATTAAAGACTAAATTCTCATACCCGCGATCGATGTACTCCACGCCAGACACTTCCGTAATCCCGCCCGTCATTACACTAAGGCCAGCAATTACGAGCGCTGCTCCCGCACGAAGATCCGTTGCTCTCACTTTCGCTGAGCTCAGCGGTGAGCCTTCAATGATGGCTGAACGTCCTTCGACTTTCACCTTGGCCCCCATCCGCACAAGCTCCGGGATGTGCTTGAAACGGTTGCTGTACACATGATCACTCAATACACTCACTCCTCGCGCTTGGCAAAGCAAGCTCGACATCGGCGACTGCAAATCCGTTGCAAACCCTGGGTAAATTAATGCTTTCACATCGACGCTTTCATACTCAGGCTGTCCAACAATACGAATCGATTCGTCCATTTCGTACACGTGCACACCCATTTCCTGCAACTTGGCTGTCAACGCCTCAAGATGCTTCGGAATGACGTTGTCTACCGTCACATCGCCACGCGTAGCCGCAGCTGCAATCATGTAAGTACCCGCTTGAATACGGTCTGGAATGATGGAGTGACGGCAACCGTGCAAGCCATCTACACCCTCAATACGGATAGTATCCGTACCCGCGCCTTTGATTTTGGCCCCCATCGAGTTCAACAGGGTTGCTACATCTATGATTTCAGGCTCTTTCGCCGCGTTCTCAATCGTCGTTAATCCTTTGGCACGCGAAGCAGCCAGCATAATATTAATCGTGGCGCCAACACTCGCCATATCCAAATAAATCTTCGCACCGCGCAGCTCCTTCGCACGGATGTGGAGGGCTCCATTCTCTGTGCTGACGACAGCACCCAGCGCTTCAAAGCCTTTGATATGCAAGTCAATCGGACGTGGTTCGAAATTGCATCCACCTGGAAGCCCGATCGTCGCTTCTCCAAATCTACCTAGCAGGGCTCCCATTAAATAATAGGAGGCGCGCAGCTTCTTCACTTTACCATTCGGCATAGCCATCGGCTTCATGCGGCTTGGATCGATCGTCATGCGATCTTCTCTCCAGTCGATCGTTGCGCCAAGATCCGTCAAAATCTCTGTATATATAGCCACATCGCTAAGATGCGGAAGGTTATCCAACGTTACTGGTGTTTCTGCAAGTACGGCAGCAGGAATAAGTGCAATCGCGCTATTCTTTGCTCCACTAATTTGAACTGTTCCCCGTAGTGGACGTCCACCGACCACCATTAATTTCTCCAACATACTTTTCCCCCTAAACCAGGTGCGTACCTTCTCACTGCGATCAAACGATTAATCTGCCAACAAAACCGACAAAATCCATAAAATTCCTACCTGAAACAACAAAAATAATGAGCGATTATGGGATTATCAACAAACAGAAGAAGGAAACGCCCGCAATCACACAGACGGATGTCAATGATTGTTGACCATCCCTCTGTGAATTACAGCATTTCCTACCCTGTCTATACAACTTGGAGTTAAGCTTGGTTACTGCTTCCGAACAATTGAATTTTGGATTTTACGACTTCGATCATAGCGTTGCGAGCTGGGGTGAGATATTTACGAGGATCATAAATTTTAGCATCTTTGTTCAACGCTGCACGAATGCTATCCGTACATGCAACTTGGTTCTCTGTGTTTACGTTGATTTTGCCAACGCCTGCTGCGATGGATCTACGAATCATTTCGTCTGGCACACCAGATCCACCGTGCAATACAACTGGAACTGGGATTGCTTTGGAAACTTGCTCAATGATATCGAAATGAATGTTAGGCTCGCCAGCATACATGCCGTGTGCAGTACCTACTGCGATTGCCAAACAGTCAACGCCTGTTTCTTCGTAGAAGCGAATAGCTTCTTCTGGTTTAGCTAGGTTAGCGTGCTCTTCATCAACAGAGATGTCATCTTCAACCCCACCGATTGTTCCAAGCTCACCCTCAACGGATACGCCCATTGCTCGAGCTGCTTTAACAACTTCTTTCGTCAAACGAATGTTCTCTTCGAAAGAATAGTGGGAACCATCGAACATAACGGAGCTGAATCCTGCACGGATACATTTCATTGCTACTTCAAACGAACTACCATGGTCTAAGTGCAATGCAATTGGAAGACCGGATTTCTTAGCTGCTGCTTCAGCAATAGCTACTGTAAACTCGATACCCATATATTTCAGTGCGCCTTCGCTAACACCATAAATGAACGGGGATTTCAGTTCGATTGCCGCTTCAACAATTGCTTGAGCGAACTCAAGGTTGTTCATGTTAAATTGCCCTACTGCGAACTTGTTCGCTTTTGCCTTAGGTAAAAATTCATTCATTGAAACCAATGCCATGTTTCTCTTCCTCCTAGAACCTCTTTAGTAGATGCGCATACCGCTCTCTGTCATACCTGAGTTATTATAGCACATAACTTTTCAAATGATAACCAAGCCTTTACTTTTCCGTCACAAAATAAAAAAGAGGGACACGTTCCGTCCCCCTAAGTAAAAAAGACCCTATATCTAGGATCCTACGGCAAAGCCGCTGTTCGATTCATTATTTAATTGCATATTAACTGCTAACCGCAGCTCATCAATATCAAACGGCTTCGTAAAATGCATAATTGCACCTAAATCCGTTGCTTCTTTGATCATGTCGAGCTCGCCGTACGCTGTCATCATAATGACCTTAATGGAGGCATCAATTTCTTTCACGTGCTTCAAAATATCAAGCCCGTCCATGCCAGGGATTTTCATATCTAGCAAAATAAGATCTGGCGCTGTATTCCGCACAATTTCCAAGGCCAACTTGCCATTGGAAGCTTGGTAGGTATCGTACCCTTCGTTAGTGAATACTTCCATGAGGAGTATGCGAATTCCATTTTGATCATCGACAACTAATATTTTTTTCTTCATATGACGAACCCCTCCCGAAAACGAATAACAAGTTCCAATCCTATGCGACAAGATATTCGCTATTCGTTCTCGTTTTCCTTCCGAGGAGCGGAGCTTTTTTCAAATGTTTTACATATTAGTGGAATCTCAGGAGATGCCTCTTATTTGGATACAGATTGTGCTGCTTTCACGAACTCACGGAAAAGCGGCTGAGGACGGTTCGGACGAGATGTAAACTCCGGATGGAATTGAACAGCCAAGAACCAAGGGTGACCAGGAAGCTCAACCATTTCGACCAAACGGCCATCTGGGGATGTTCCTGAAATTCGCAAACCAGCAGATTCGATCAGCTCACGGTATTCGTTGTTGAACTCGTACCGGTGACGGTGTCTCTCATAGACAAGCTCGTCATTATATGTTGTTGCAGCCAGGGAACCTGGAACCAACTTACAAGGGTACAAGCCTAGGCGCATTGTGCCGCCCAAATTCTCGATATCCTTCTGCTCTGGCAATAGGTCGATGACTGGGTAAGGTGTTGTAGGGTTAAGCTCGGAGCTGTTCGCGCCGTCCAAGCCGCACACTGAACGTGCGTATTCGATAACAGCCACTTGCATACCCAAGCAAATACCGAAGAAAGGAATTTCTTGCTCACGCGCATAACGAATCGCCGCGACTTTCCCTTCAATCCCACGATCACCGAAACCGCCAGGAACAAGAATCCCTTGAACACCAGCAAGCAAAGTGTGCACGTTATGATCGTAAAGATCTTCCGCATTGACCCAACGGATGTCGATTTCGGAATCGTTATCGATTCCCGCATGGCCTAGCGCCTCAACGATACTGAGGTAAGCATCGTGAAGTGCAACATATTTTCCGACAATAGCGATTTCCGTCTTCTTCGTCAACGATTTCACCTTGCGCACAAGTCTTTCCCACTCGGTCATATCAGGTTCATTCGTTCTTAGCTTCAAGTGGTTTACGACATAGTCGTCTAACCCTTGTTCACGAAGCATCATTGGAACTTCATAGAGAGTTTCTGCATCTTTACACTCAATGACAGCCGCTGGATCGATGTCACAGAACAAAGCCAATTTACGCTTCATATCTTCCGTTAAGGAATGCTCCGTACGACATACAATGACATGCGGTTGAATACCAAGACCGCGCAGTTCTTTCACGCTGTGCTGTGTTGGTTTTGTTTTCACTTCACCAGCTGCTTTAATATAAGGGATCAGCGTAACATGAATGTACATAACATTCTCACGGCCAATATCATTTTTCATTTGACGAATCGCTTCAAGGAATGGCAGACTCTCGATATCGCCTACCGTACCGCCGATTTCCGTGATAACCACATCAGATCCAGCTTCACGGCCAGCGCGAATAACACGCTCTTTAATTTCATTCGTAATATGAGGAATGACTTGAACAGTGCCGCCCAAGTACTCACCGCGGCGCTCTTTGGTAATAACGGAAGAGTACACCTTACCGGAGGTAACATTGGAACTTTTGGATAAATTGATATCGATAAAACGCTCATAATGACCTAAGTCCAAATCCGTTTCTGCACCATCATCGGTAACGAATACTTCCCCATGCTGATAAGGACTCATCGTTCCTGGGTCAATGTTGATGTAAGGATCAAACTTCTGGATCGTTACTTTCAACCCTCTGTTCTTCAACAGTCTTCCTAAGGAAGCTGCCGTAATTCCTTTGCCAAGGGATGAAACGACTCCCCCTGTAACGAAAATGTATTTAGTCACTATGTACGCCTCCTACAAGTTTTAATATGAAATCAAGCATCAGCTCTGTGATGTCGCCAGAACAAAGGTGTATTAGCATTAGCTTCTGCTAAATAAGTGTTTTCATGATAAAAACACAAAAAAAACACAAAAAAAAACGCTAAAAAAACAAAAAAAGTGACACCCGTAGTGACGGGGCACTTTTTGAACGCATGCGCGAATTGTTAAGATTCTTTTAAAGCCCATGCAATAGTTTACTCTGAACGCCTAGCAGCTGTCAAGATGAAATAAACGGCTACGCCGTCCTCAAAGGACGGGAGCGTTTATCCAAAAATATAAGCAACTGTATAAGGTGAAACTAATACTTTCTTATATTTCAAGTTATTTGTCGTCGTCATCGTCCAAATCATCTTCGTCTTCTTCGGATTCATCTTCGTCCAACTCATCCTCATCGGCGTCGTCTTCGTCGTCATTCTCTTCCAAGCCCTCTTCGCCGAGGTCCTCTTCGATTTCTTCATCTTCGAAGAATTCAGTATCCTCTTCCGCCTCTTCTTCCTCTTCGGTTTCAGTACCAAATGCATCGTAATCGTCTTCTTCTGCGTATGTATCTTCTTCTTCCGCGTAGACGTCTTCATCCAGATCATCATCTTCATCATTGATGATTCTAGGACGTTTTGCGTTCCCAACCGCATCATCCGATTTCTCAACAGGGTACCAACGCTTTAAGCCCCATAGGTTCGTCCCAACGCAAGCAAAGCGTCCGTCGATGTTGATTTCCGTATATAGTTGGGCAATCACTTGCATGACATTGTCTTCAGAGAGCCCTTTTATTTTAGCAATTTCAGCCATAAGTTCACGATAGTAAAACGGCGTGTTCGCCGACTTCAGCAATTCGAACGCCAAATCCACCATGGGCATTTCTCGCGCTTGCTCTGTGGTGATTTTGAGTGTGTATTCGCTACTCATCTAAGGCACATCCTTTTCGATCTTTTCTTGACTACGTTATCTACCATAACCAATATCTTCATTAAGTAAAACCTATTTTTTCTAAAAATGCAACTATCCAAAATAAACGACTCCTAAACATGAATACAAGCGAAGGTCCCCCTTCGCCTGCGACTGTACCCAAGGGAAGCGTCCACCGAGCAACAGCAGCCGATTCCACTACCTGAGAAAGAGACACTCCTGCCCGCGCCTCTCTATGTATCCTATGTTGAACCTACGCATCTGACACGGCTTTGCACCCATTTATTTCTATAAAGGCGATGACACGGTCAAGCGAGATGACCTGTACATAGGATAGGGAGATAGCATTATACGTTGTTCGGGGGGATGGCATCATGGATACAGCCACCTTTCTTCATCTGCTTCATGAAGATTTGGGACTCACTCAATTGTCAGCAAGCAAGCATCTCATCCATTTTACGTCCAAAACCGACTATTTCGCCTGCAAAACGGAGCTCCTTCGCCTGTCGACTGAACTCCCCATCCTTAACAACGTTCTCCCACTCGACATTATTCATGCCTTTTCTTGCCCACTAGGTCCAGATACCAAACTCAAGGGTTTCTCCAGTTCGACACGTATCGAAGCGGATACGAAATTAACTTTAACTAAATTGCGAAGCGGAAAAAGAGTGCCGAAACGCGCCAGCATTCTGTCTAATTCTCACGCGCGAACGATTCCCTGGGGCGTTGATCAAATCGGCGCGCCTGAGATCTGGAGCAAATCTGTCGGACAAAACATCCACATCGGTGTCGTCGATACAGGCATTGATTTTAAGCATCCTGATTTGAAGAACTCAATATCCAGCGGCATCAACTTACTAAATCGCAGGCTCCTGCCTCAAGACGATAATGGTCATGGCACGCACATCGCGGGAACCATCGCGGCAACTGGCCGCTATTCCGGCATAATCGGGGTCGCCCCGAAGGCCATTATTCATCCTGTGAAAGCTTTTGACCACAACGGCAGTGCCTATGTTTCCGATATTATTGCCGGCATCGACTGGTGCGTCCAAAACGACCTCGATATTATTAATATGAGTTTCGGCATGAAAACGTATAACCCCTCACTAGAGCAAGCCGTACTTAACGCCTACTATCAGGGAAAGGTTATCGTCGCTTCTTCAGGTAATGATGGCAAAAAGAAATCCATCGATTACCCTGCCCGTTTCCCTCAAGTGGTCTCGGTCGGCGCAACAAACCGCCTCGGCAAGATTGCTCCCTTCAGCAACCGCGGCGCGGAAATTGACATTTACGCCCCAGGTGAGCGTGTCTATTCCGCCTGGCTTGGCGGCAAATATAACGAGCTCAGCGGCACCTCGATGGCCACCGCACATGTGAGCGGTGTCATCGCGCTCATGCTCGCGCTGCGCGCCATGTCGCCGCAGCAAATCAAAACCGCGCTGCGGCGCTGCTCGCTCAGCTTGAACAAGCGCGCGGGCGCCCGTTGGCAGCCCGGGCAGTTGAATGCTCAGCGCGCCATCCGCGCGGCGCGACAGCCATAGCCTGCCTTCGGCAGGCACAGAAGAGCCCCAAGACCCGTGAAACGACGGGTCTTGGGGCTCTTCGTGTTGGACCGGATGGCGTTTACATCCGGTCTGGGGCGGAAACGCCAACGATGCGAAGCGTGTTGGCGAGGGTCGTGCGCAGCGCGCCGAGCAGGGCGAGGCGGGCTTGGGTTAAGGCTGCGTCATCCGTGATGACGTAGTGGCCTCTGTAGTAGCTATGGAACTGGCTGGCCAGTTCGTACACATAGCGGATAATCCGGTGCGGCGCGTACTGCTCAGCCGCAATGGCGATCTCTTCCGGAAGCTCGCCGATCTTGCGCAGCAAGTCGAACTCGGCTTCCGAGGAGAGCTGGGTCAGGTCCACCTGATCCAGCGGGAGCACGGCGACTCCTTGCTCTTCCGCCTGGCGGAAGATGCTGCAAATCCGCGCGTGTGCGTACTGCACATAGAACACGGGATTCTCATTGGACTGGGAAACGGCCAAGTCCATATCGAAATCCAGATGCGAGTCCATACTCCGCATAGCGAAGAAGTAACGAATCGGATCCACGCCGACTTCGTCCATCAAGTCCTCCATCGTAACGGCTTTGCCGGTACGTTTGGACATTTTTACCTTTTCGCCATTCTGGAATAAGCTCACCATTTGGGCGATCAACACGACGAGTCGGTCTGCTTCAAAGCCCAGTGCCGTCATCGCTGCCTTCATCCGAGGGATATAGCCATGGTGGTCAGCGCCCCAAATATTAATTAAGCGGTCGAAACCGCGTCCGAATTTATTGCGGTGGTACGCAATATCTGGTGTTAGGTACGTGAAGGATCCGTCATTTTTGATTAGGACACGATTCTTGTCATCACCAAGCGGCGTCGTATTGAGCCACGTTGCGCCCTCCTCCTCATAGATATGACCGTTGTCGCGAAGCTCTTGCAGCACAGGCGGGATAAGGTTATTCTCATAAATCGACGTCTCCGAAAACCAATTGTCGAAACGAACACCGAAGCGGCCTAGGTCGCGTTTGATTTTATCCAACTCTTTCTCGAGTCCGTAGGTGCGGAAATAATCGCGACGCTCTTCGTCTGGCAAGCTGAGAAGACGATCGCCTTCTGCTTCTGCAAGCTCTGCGGCGAAACCTTTGATATCTTCCCCGAAGTAGCCGTCCTCTGGCATTTCCGCGTCTTGCCCCAATGCTTGCAGGTAGCGTGCTTCAATCGATTTGGCCAAGTTAATAACTTGGTTCCCTGCATCATTGATGTAATATTCACGGGATACGTCGTACCCTGCGAGATCTAGCACGTTGCAAAGAACGTCCCCCACAGCTGCTCCTCGCGCATGCCCAAGATGAAGTGAACCCGTTGGGTTCGCACTTACGAATTCAACTTGCACTTTCAGACCTTGCCCCACGTTCGATTGGCCATAGCGCTCGCCTTGCTGCTCGACATCCGCAATCACAGGGTAGAGGTAGACTTGGTTCATTTTAAAATTAATAAAGCCTGGCCCCGCAATTTCCGCAGAGGAGATATTTGCAGCTTCTTTGTTAAGATTCGCGATGATTTGCTCCGCGATTTGTCTCGGATTTACTTTCGCAATTCGTGTAAGCTGCATCGCTACATTCGTCGCGAAGTCACCGTGTGTCTTCTCTTTCGGCACTTCAAGAATAATTTCCGGCAGCTGCGCTTCGGGGGCAATTCCTGCAGCAAGCACAGCTTCTTTAATCGCTTGCTTCACTTTCGCTTTCACTTCATTAAGAACGTCCATGGTCTTACTCCTCCTGAATTAACAACTTGATTCGATAAGCGCCCGCATGGGTGCCTGATGCATATAAATCATAGCTCCATCTCGTAATTCCGATCCCGTGGGTGGCTTCCGAAGTGAGCGTGTGTGTCTCTATGTCCAACTCCATTCGCAGCTGCGGCGTCTGATAAAACCCTGTTCGTCGCTCACCCGCAACGAAAGTCTGCTCCGCTTGCACATCGCCTTGGCGTATGATGCGAATCTGATTGTCTTCGAGCTTAATGAGCGTGACTGTTCGTCCTAGCTCGTTCGGCTCTTCTTCATAACGAATATAGGTATGATTTCCTTTGCGGTACAGATCTCCGCGTGCCTTCTGCACGGTCGTCTCGCTCCCGCTCCGACTCTCGATGCGAATCCGCACCCGCTGTTTATCGGTCATGTTTCATCTTCTCCTCTACAGACCTGCCGCAGTAACACTTGCATCGGTTGCCCTCGTGAACGGCCGAGTCAGGCATGTTAGCAATAGTTTATATGAAAGAATGCTTAAATTCAATGTGTGGTGGGCTGTATCCCTTGAAACGGCAAGAAACCTCCTCATCCATGAAGCGAGCTTCACTGGCATAAGAAGGTTTCTTTGCTTATCTTACAGTGCCGGAACTGGCATACCCCTCTCGGCCCACTGTTCTTTGGAAGGTCCATACATGCCTATAACAGGCAAGCCAGCCTGACGCATGAGAATCGTCAATTGACCTCGATGGTGAATTTCGTGCTTCAGATAGCCATACAAGGTCGCGCTGATCGTCCATTTCAGCCCGAACATATCGACCAGCTCCTGCAATTTCGCATCGGTGAGCTGTGTAGAGATGGCGTTCAGGATATTTTTTGTTGTTGACCGATAGGCGTCAGCTATCGCAGCTGCTTGTGTTGGCGGCCCACTCGATGCAGACGGCGCCTCAAAGGTTAGCCCTGTGCCATAGAGCATGCCTCGATCCGTATGAACAAGGTGCCAGGCAATAAAACCAAGCGGACGATATCCTTCGACTTGCGTTTGATTAAGGGATTCATCTGTTAGGGCATCCAGCAGCTTTTGCGTGTTGGCAGACTCTAGCTCGTACTCTCTAACGAAACTTTCAACGGTTGTAAACATTTAATTTAGCCTCCAAGGTAAATTTTGTTTTTGGTTTGTTTCTGTACACAGTATATTCAGGATCTGCTGACAACTGTATGGCAGTGATTTTTCTAGATTATGAAAAAAGGGAGGGCTAGAGGAACGTGGGTACGCTATTTATGCGAAAAGAGGCCTAATTGGCACGTGGACGGAACATGAGTTCGCTAACTGCTCCAATTGTCGGGAAAACTACTGCTATGGGGCAAAATAAAGCATCTACGTTCCGCCTACTTGCTATTTCGTGGCGTTTCTGGGGAAATAACGGAACCACGTTCCGTTTGGGGGCGCGGGGGATGGTCAACCACTCTTAACTGACCTTGCATGCCGTCACTCGACGCTCCAGACCAACTTTAGAAGCGGTTAACCACCTCTATCTCGCTCATTTCTAGCCATTTCCCAGATTTAAGAGTGGTCAACCACTCTTAACTGACCTTGCATGCCGCCAATCGACACTCCAAACCAACTTTAGAAGCGATCCACCACCTCTATTTCGCTCAAAACTAGCCAATTTCCAAAGTTAAGAGTGGTTAACCACTCTTAACTGACTGCACAAGCCACTACTCCAGCAAATCCCGCGCATACCGAGCCCACGCAAAATAAGGGTGAACTCCGCTCACCCCAAATAAAAGAGGCCGCTATCTGCGGCCTCTCACACATTGCGTTTTCCCTTGCAGGACTACGCAGCTTATTTAATCAAATCTTCCACGAATTTCGGCAACACAAACGCCGCTCTGTGCAGGCGCGGTGTGTAGTATTTCGTTGGGAATTCTGGAATCGCGGACTCTTCGACTTGCAGCGGATCGTGCTTTTTGCTGCCCATGGTGAATGTCCACAAACCGCTTGGGTACGTAGGGATGTTTGCGCTGTACACACGTACGATCGGGAAAATTTCTTTGACGTCGCGGTTCACCGTCTGAATCAAATCGGCTTTGAACCATGGGTTGTCCGTTTGCGCCACGAAAATGCCGTCTTCTTTCAACGCATCGAAGATGCCTTGGTAGAAGCCTTTGGAGAACAGCTCAACAGCTGGGCCAACGGGCTCTGTGGAATCGACCATAATGACGTCGTAACTGTTTTTATGATCGTGGATGTGCATATAGCCATCGTTCACGATCACTTCAACACGCGGGTTGTCCAACTCGCCAGCGATTGTCGGCAGGTATTTCTTAGAGTACTCAATGACTTTCCCGTCAATGTCAACTAGAACGGCTTTCTTCACTTTCGGGTGCTTCATGATTTCACGAATCACGCCGCCGTCACCGCCGCCTACAACCAGGACATACTCTGGATTCGGGTGAGTAACGAGTGCTGGGTGCGCCACCATTTCATGATATACGAACTCGTCTTTGACCGTTGTCATAACCATGCCGTCTAATGTCAGCATCGTGCCCCACTCTTCGGTTTCGATCATCGCAAGATCTTGAAAATCCGTTTGCTCTCTGACGTACGTTTCCGTCACTTTCGCCGTAATACCGAAGCTATCGGTCTGTTTCTCCGTGTACCATAAATCCATAGGTAACCCTTCTTTCGCTCTCTATTTGGTATGAATAAATTCGTGACATTCGTTATCTCTTACAGTGTTCCACAAGCCTCAAAAGTCATACGAATTTGCGCTGCATTTTCAAGCCCCTCCATATGCACAAATTGTATTATAGTTCATTACCCCCAAAATGCAATAATTTCCTAATCTTTTTCTTACCATGTCACAAAAAATATTTACAATTCATTGAATACGGACTCCCATGCTTTTCCATACTGGATAGTAGCGCCTTTAGGCACGTAGAAAGGAGGCATGACGGATGTCCGAGAATGAAAAGTCCCGACAACCAACCTCAGAAACTGGGCAATCCCGAGCAAAAGGTGAAATCCCTGCATCCATGCGCTGGATGCGGCGAATTAAGAAGACGTTCTCGTTCTTCTTCACTTGCGGTCTGCTGCTGCTGATCGGAACGGCAATTTTCCTCGTCTATCTCCGCTCTCAAACGCTTCCCGTTACGAAAATGCTGCAAACCTCGCAAATGTACGACGTACACGGCGAGGTCATTGACACCTTTTACTCTGGGCAAAATAGGCAAATCGTTCCGCTTAGTGAAATTTCGCCTAATTTGATTCACGCCACGCTCGCAGTGGAGGATCAGCATTTCTATGATCATTTCGGTGTCGACCTCAAAGCTGTCGCACGTGCAGCCATTGTGAATGTGCAAGCGATGGCGAAGGTGCAAGGAGCAGGAACGATTACCCAGCAATTAGCGCGTAATTTATATTTAACGCATGATCGTACCTGGACACGCAAATTCAAAGAAACGGTCTACGCCGTTCAAATGGAAATGCAGCTCAGTAAGGACGAAATTCTAGCGGATTATTTGAATCAAATCTATTATGGCCACTCTACATATGGCATCGAGACCGCGTCGCAACTATTCTTCGGCAAGCATGCCAGTGAGCTGACTTTAGCAGAGAGTGCGATGATTGCCGGCGTCCCGAAAGGACCTCGCTATTATTCACCTTATTATGATTTGCAAAATGCGATGGATCGCCAGAAGGTCGTGCTTCAGACGATGGTGAACAGCGGCTTCATTACGCAGAGCGCAGCAGACGCGGCAGCTAAGGAGAAGCTGACGATCCAGCCTCTATCGAAGAAAAAGCCTTCGGTCGCCCCATATTTCCGCGACTATGTGCGCAATCTCGCAACCGAGAAGCTCGGCATCTCGGAGGAGCAGTTCGATGAGGGCGGTATCCGGATCTATACCACTCTCGATGAGAATGCGCAGCAAATTGCGGAAAATGTCGTGGCCAAGCAGCTCGAAAGCAAGCCTGAGCTGCAAGCCGCGCTGGTCGCCATCGATCCGAGATCTGGCGAGATTAAAGCGATGGTCGGCGGACGCGACTATGCGGAGAATCAATTCAACCGCGCGCTTTCGAATACGCGGCAGCCTGGCTCTTCCTTCAAGCCATTCGTATATATGGTCGCTTTGCAGAATGGCTATACCCCTGTCACGATGGTCAAGAGTGAACCTACGGTGTTTACTTACGATGAAGGGCGCCAGCAGTATGTACCAAGAAACTTCAATGATCAGTATCCAAATGCGAATATCGATATGCGGCAGGCGATCTCCAAGTCCGATAACATCTACGCGGTGCACACCATCCTCGATGTCGGCCCTCAGAAGGTGATCGACTTCGCCCGCAAGCTCGGCGTGGCTTCACCCATGAAGCCATTGCCTTCCCTCGCATTAGGTTCGTTTCCCGTGAGCCCACTGGAGATGGCTTCGGCTTTCGCCGCCATTGCCGATGAGGGCATCCATCGTGAGCCAACGGCTATTTTACGCATCGAGGACGCGAATGGTGAGGTCTTATATGAAGCGAAGAAGGTGGAAGAACAAGTCATCCCCCCTGCTGTCGCCTATGTTATGACGAATTTAATGGAGAGCGTCTTCGAAGAGGGCGGAACGGGCAACCGTGTTGCCAGCACAATTAAGCGGCCGATCGCTGGCAAAACGGGCACAACCGACACCGATGCCTGGCTGGTCGGCTTCACACCTGAGCTGGCAACCGCCGTCTGGGTTGGCTACGATAAGAGCCGTGCCATTTCGACGGTCGAGTCGCATCTCGCCTCGCCGATCTTCGCGGATTTCACGGAGCAGACGTTGGATGCCATACCTCCGAAGCTGTTTACGGTCCCAGATGGTGTCACCACCGTCTATATTGATCCTGTAAGCGGCAAGCTGTCCAACGAGGACTGCCCGAACGCGAAGATGGAAGCTTTCTTAGCAGGCACGGAACCGACGACGTATTGCACAGGCAAGGCTGCCGATCCGAATGGGACCAATGGTCAAAAATCTGGCTCCAAAGGCGACAACGGCTCCTGGTGGAACGATCTGAAACGCTGGTGGAACGACTAAACCCTGTCATTCCCGGCATGCTATATAACACAAAAAGGCAGAACTAAGCGCGTCTTAGTCTGCCTTTTTGCTGTCCTAGTATATGAGGTAACATACACTAGGGTCTAGTATACCCGCTTCCCCTTAGCCTAACAATGGATGACACATAATGTTCATATTCTCCATAATCGCCCCAAAAAGCTTACGATAACGCATCCTTCAGCGTTTGGTCCGAGCGATTCCACCAGTCTTCGTTGTGTGCGATCAGACAAGTGCGCAACGCTTCACGCTCCTTGTCGGACAAACCCTCCAGTACGAATTTACGCTTCATTGCGGCATCCATCTTGTTCACATGATCGGCCAAGATCTTCCATCCGCGGCGCGCTTCGGTATCAATCAACATCTCGCACGCCGACATCCCTGCGTAGTAAGCACCGTCTTCCGCGCGATCTACCGCGACCCAAACGATCCACGCTTTGCGGCCATTTGGAACTTCCTCTTTATTCATCGAGAACTTAATCCCTTTCTCGATCTTGCTCTTCGCATGAAGGGTCCCTTCATCCAGGTAGGCTTCTTCACCATCGATAATAACGCCAGATACGTTGCTAAGGTCAATCGCACCTGCGCCGAATCCTTTATGATTGACTTTGGAACTTACTATATTTAAGGCTAGCTTCTTTTTATCCGCTTCCATGAGTTCACCTTCCACTTTCACCTAAGTTAAAATGACGACTTGCTATTATTGTAGCGAAAGTCATTCAGCAGAACAAGAGGCGGGGGCTTACATCGCCTATTTCCGAGATTTCTTTATCCCGCAGAAATATTCCCTAGGTTGTCTACATATACATGCTGTAGATGCTTGTTTAGGCGGGGTGAATCTCATGATTAATCTATTCAATAGCCGCAAAGTACAGTGGATTGCCGTCATGCTGCTGGCTGCCGGCGCCGTGTTTATAACGGACACGTTGCTCCCTTCCACACCACGAGGGATTGTTCCCGTCGTTTCCAAAGAGGTTCCTTTGGCGAAGTCACCGGACATGCGGTCTGCCGATAGCGGGAACCCCGTAGAAACATCAACACCGCTTAGCTATCGCATTGCTGAATATCACATGAACGTTACTTACATTCCTGAAACACAGCAGCTCCAAGGACAGCAAACCCTCACATGGGAAAATCCAGGGTCTGTACCTGTGAATGACATCTATTTTCATCTCTACCCGAATGCGTTCGCCTCGAAGAAAACGACGTTCATGCGGGAATCGGGCGGCAAGCTGCGCGAGGACGAAGCCAAAGCTGACAGCGGCGGCAGCATGGAGCTGTTATCTGTAAAATCCGATGAAGGCAATGACCTCACCAAACGGATGACGTTCGTACAGCCAGATGACGGCAATAAGGACGACCATACGTTACTCAAAATTCCACTCACGAAACCCGTCGGTCCTGGGGAACGCGTTACGATCCGAACCGAATTCCTGGTGAAGCTGCCCGTTGCCTTTGCCCGGATGGGTTATGTGGACGACTTCGTCATGGCAGGGCAATGGTTTCCGAAAGTTGCGGCCTACGAGCGCAAAGGTACGCGCGGCCGGACCGAGCCTGGTTGGGACCTCCATCAATATCATGGGAATTCGGAGTTCTATGCCGACTTCGGGATGTATGATGTGAAAATTCAAGTGCCCGCCAATTACACGGTAGCCGCTACTGGCTTCCCAGTGAAGCCAGCTGTGACCGATAAGGGTATGAAGACGTACCAATTTTATGCGGAAGATGTCCATGATTTCGCTTGGTCCGCCTCCCCCCATTTCGTCTATGTCGAGGAACCTTTCTCGGCGCCGCAAGTGCCAGGAGTTAAGATTAAGCTATATCTCGATCCGAACCATCAAGACTTGAAGGATCGCTATATGTACGCTGCCAAAAAAGCGCTAGCGCGCTACAGCCAGTGGTACGGAACGTATCCGTACTCGACCCTTTCCATTGTCGTGCCTCCTGCCGGCGGGAATGGCGCTGGCGGGATGGAGTATCCCACATTAGTAACGGCTTGGGGAGCATCCGACAAAGATCCAGATCTGGAACTCGAGCGTGTCGTCGTCCACGAAATTGGCCATCAATTTTTCTACGGACTCGTGGCCAGCAATGAATTCGAAGAAGCGTGGCTCGATGAAGGCTTTACATCTTATGCCGAGGACAAGGTGATGGAAGCGGAGTATGGCGATAAGCCGAATTTAGCCGTTGAATCCAGCTACATTACCTCACCGAATGCGCTGCGCAAAGACGCATGGGCCTATACCGGGCATGAGCAGTACGCTGAAAATGTGTATACGCGCGGCAAGCTTGTACTAAAGGCGATTGAGCAGCAAGTGGGCACCAAAGTCATGGACCGCATCATGAAAACCTACTTCCAGCGGTGGCAGTTCAAGCATCCGTCTACGAAGGATTTTCAGCAAGTTGTGGAGGATGTCAGCAAGACGAAGTGGGATGATTTCTTCAACCAATATGTGTATGGCGATAGGATGATGGATTATTCGGTTGAAAGCGTGCAGATCAAGCCTCAAGGCAGTAAGGGCTCCGAGACGTACGAAAGTACCGTCCGCATTGTGAAACATGGCGGCAATTCACCAGAAGTGCCGATTCAGTTCCATTTTGCTGATGGGACGTCGCTGGATAAAACATGGGATGGCAAAGACAGCTCCATCGAATTCAAATTTACGAACGCCTCCCCCGTCGACTGGGTGCGGATCGATCCAACCTATACGCTCGTGCTGGAGAATAAGCATATCAACAACTTTTATCAAACGGAGTTAAATACGAAATGGCAAATACGGTGGAATCTCGGCCTCGCCCAGTTCCTGCAAGCTCTGTTCGGCTCAGTCGCCTGGTAAGCGCGCAGCTCATGAAGTACGACAAACTCTGAGCCCGCTTACGAAGCCAGTTTTCTAAAGAAAACTTTGAGGAGGGACCTCGTTGGCAACCTATATCAAATCCGGCTTCAGGGCAGCGATGCAACAGCCTTTTGCCACGATCATGCTTTTCCTGTACCAAATGGGCTGGGGGGTGCTTCTGTATAAGGGGATTCAGGGCGTCCTCGTCCCCCTCATGCATCGCTTTCCGGGCAGCGAGCAGCCTAAGCAAGCACTGCAGCTTTTCTTAGCTGAAGGTCAATTTCAGTTATTAAAAACGGATCTTAGCCACTCCTACCTAGGATGGCTGGCGTTCCTGCTATGCGTGCGTATGCTGCTCACCCCCCTCCTGAATGGCGGTGTCTATTATTCGCTGACGCACACCGAGCAGAATGCCGGCTATCGCTTCTTTCGTGGCATGAAAAAGCTCGTGCTTCCCTTCTTATTCGTGTATCTGATCCGCATCGTGCTGACACTGCTGCCGTTGATCTGGCTTTTCCCTAAGGCCAAATGGATTCTAGCCCACAGCTCTTCCTATGAACAGCTGGCGCTGAACTTGCTGCCTTGGATTCTCGGCTTTATGATGTATGGCTTTCTCTTGCAGCTGCTGTTCATGTATATCCAATTTGCGCTTGCAGCTGAGCTTGGCGTCCTTTCGACAGTCATTTCCTTTTTCCGACATTCGATCCCCATTATCGGACTTGCCGTTTCCTTACTTCTCATCTCAGGACTTCTGGCGGGCGTCACGGTAACGGCGACTTATGTGTGGGCTGGACTAGTCGCGCTGCTCATTTATCAGCTGTATCCGCTGTTCCACATTTTCATCCAAATCTGGAGCATCACCTCCCAATATCAGCTACTTTCTGCCAAAATATCCAATTAACATCCAGCAAATTCGTCTATTTGTACAATAAAGTCCCTTTCGCCAAAGAAAGGGGCTTTTTTTTGTCTGTTTTCCGAACAATTGGGCTTTTTTTTCGCCTATTTTGCCAAACAAAAAGAGGATTTTCTTTGTTTATGACGAATTACATGATCTAGCATCAAAAAACCAAATATTTCATGCCGAATTCCTCAGTTTATGGGGAAACGGGGGAACCACTCCGGGTGAATTGATCTTGCAAGACAGGGATCATAGGGAACCTTCAACCGAACCCTCCAGCTAACCTCGTAGGCACCGGAAGGAGACAAGCAGTTGAAGAACGTTGTTACTCTTGTTTTTAGTCTTGTTTTGTTTTTGAGTGTGAGTGTAGGAAGCGTTTTCGCGTCGTCCACCATGGACAGCGCCGTCGATGACCTCATGGGAACTCCGTACAAATGGGCTGGCACAACAACCAAAGGGTTTGATTGCTCTGGGTTCACGTCCTACCTATTCAGCGAGTTCGGCATCGACATTCCGCACAGCTCTAAATCCCAAAACAAAGAAGGCTACTGGATCGACAAAAGTGAACTTCGTAAGGGCGATCTCGTATTTTTCAACACGGATGGCAGCGGTATCTCTCACGTAGGGATGTACCTGGGCAATGGTGAATTCGTTCACTCCGCCACAAACCAAGGTGTTGTTAAGAATAAGTTGAGCGAATCCTACTACGCGAAGCGGTATGTGTCAGCCAGACGAGTTCTGTGGGATGATATCTACAACCAACTAACTGCTGAATCCAATTAATCTTCTCATCACAGGAATGAAGCCCTTAAGCTTACTCCCAGGAGTAGCCTTACGGGCTTTATTCATTTGTGCATGCCGTTCAGCGGAGCACCCCACCCTGCTGTGGAGAAAAAGGTGAATGAGAAATTGCTAGCCAGTATGCAATTGAACGGCAAGTCCCCCATCGCCGCTGTTGGCGTCGAAGTGCAGGAATGCTGGGTGCATTGCAGCCGAGCGCTGAAAATGTCGAAGATTTGGGAAACCGACAACTGGGTGCCTGAGCAAGAGCAGCCAGATGGCATGGACATGTTCCCCGCCCATGTGGCGATGAATGGCATCGTGCTGGATGAATAGCTTGAGGTGCAGATGGGGCAGTGCGGGATGCTCCTGATACCTTCCAAAAGTTATAACTTGACACACCATGTTAGCCGTCCTATAATTACGGCAACTTGTTTTCTAGGGTTCCGCAGCCTCACAGGCTGGGCTGGTCCGAGAGAAAACGCACAGCGAATACGCTGTGGTCACGGAGGGAGAAAAGCCCGGGAGTCATCGCGCATGCGATTAAACTCTCGGGCTTTTCTCTACATGCCGTGGCTTCTACATCATGAAGGAGTGATTACGTATGGCATGGTTATTTCTCGTTATTGCGGGTGTGTTCGAGGTGGTGTGGGCTATCTCATTGAAATATTCCAATGGATTTACCAAACTTGTCCCGTCAGCGATCACCTTAGCAGGCATGGGGGTTAGCTTCTACTTCCTTGCTGTTGCTACCAAAACACTGCCCATCGGCACCGCCTATGCGGCATGGACGGGGATCGGCGCCGTCGGCGCGATCATCATCGGGACGATGTTCCTAGATGAGCCGATTAGTCTGCTGCGCATCTTGTTCATGGTGCTGATTTTGGTTGGTGTGCTGGGGTTAAAGTTTACATCTGGGCATTAGCGGCGGTGCCAGCGCGGGCTACTTCACCGTGTAGCTCACATACCAGAAGCTGCCCCCCACGAAGATTCGCAAATGCTCAGAGAGCGGGCGAAAGATCTCATTTAACTCTTCATAGCTAAAGTAGTTCTTCAGAATCTCATGCATGGAGCCGTCAGCCAGCTCGCGTCGCTTGTAGGTGTCTTCGCTATCCTCACGCGTGATTAGCTCGCCGCCTCTACCTGCAACATAGACGTTATCCGCAATGAGCACCTGTGCGCCGCTGCCCAGTCGAGCATGAAAGCCTTGGAGAAAGCTCTCGATCCGATTCCGCGGGATATGCGAGAACCAGAAGTTTGCTAGTCCGAAATCGAATTCCCCTCGAATCGCAGACAGCTCGTAGGCATCCCCTTCGATGAAGGTGGCATTTCTCTTCGGCCACGATTTTGACTCCGCGATGTGGAGCACTTCAGGTCGAATGTCGACGCCGACCAGCTGTGCAGCGGTTTCTGCAGCGATTTGCGACCAATAGCCCGTGCCACAAGCAATCTCCAGGACGCGGCGTCCCTTCACTTGATGCGTTAGCACACCTGCGAGCATCGCCAGCTCTTGCTGAAACTCCGCATCCTCGCGGTGATAAATCCGTTCATACTCCTCAGCTCGCGCCCCGTAGTAGGCTTGCATGCTCAGCTTCTCTTCGCTGAGAAGCGCCTGTTTCTCCTTCACTTCGTGAAGGATGCGATGCCTTGCCGATAATAAATCAGCGAAAATCGCGCCGCCCTGAGCAGCATAATTCGCAAGCAGCCCCTGCGTCGCCATCACGATCAGTTGAGTCATCGACAACCCCGTTTCCTCTGCCATCCCCTCCAAGTCTGACTTCACTTTTTCTGGCAAATACACCGAAAGTCTTTTCGTCTTATCATGCTTATCTTCCAAGGTCATCCGCCTCCTTTTCGAGGTATTATAACATATAATATGTACCATAATGACACATTTAATGAGTAAACCGTACCACACAAAACCAAAAAAAGCCGAATCCCCGTCACCACGACGAAAGACTCGACTTCCTGATTACATCAATTGGCGCTCTTCCCCATATCTTCGTTTCAACTGACTCAAGAAGAACTGAAGGGACAGGAACAGCAAAGCGAAGCATGTGCCGCTGCTAAGAATGATCCACGGATGCAGACGTATGTAACGCGATCCGTAGGCGATTAGCGACAACCATTCCCCCGAGGTGCTAATCGTGATTTGGAATCCAGCCTCCTCATCGCCAATGGTCTCCGTGCCACCAAGTACGATATGGAAGACAGCAAGCTGCCCCAGAAGGAAAAGCACCTGCATGAATTCGCTGAGGAAAATGAACATCATTTCATTGCGCATCGAAGGGACGATATGCCGCAGCGTCCGATGCCAGAACGAACCGCCCATTAAGCGGGACGCTTCAATAAACATTTTGCAGCGATAATAACGAGTCCGGTCTGCGATCTGATGCGCCAGCGGAAACAAGCCGATCAACGTGACTAAAATAATAAACGTGAGGCTGAATATCAGCTGATTGTGCGGGTCTGCTTTGGCTCCAAGATCGAGCCTAAGTCCATAATACATCCCCGCCAGTGGCGGATAGAGAAAAATGAACGCTGGCACCGCCGCAATCGCCCACTGCAAAGAGCGGAGTAACCCTCGGGTTCGGCCCGTCATGCCGCTCCATAAGCCCCACGGCAAAGCGAAAGCAAAACGAAGCAGGGTCAGACCCAGCGCCGTTCCGAGGGTGTATTTTAACCCATTCAATAGTAAGCTCAGCATATCGTAGCCCCGATGATCAGTCCCCAACAGGAACGTGCCGTTCGGTGCATAAGGCGGAATGCTGTATCTTGTTTTACCGTCTGCTTGGTATTGAATCATGTTGATTTTATCCTCAGGCGAGATGCCATGGGGCTTCAACCAGGACCCGAACACCATCACAAGCAGGAACAGCGCTAGGAAAGCAATTGATAGATAAAACGCGGTAGAAGGACGTTTCCTCATGCTTTCGCCACCTCCCCTGGACGAACGACAAACCGTTTCCGCAGCAAGGCATAGAGCAGATGGAAGGCCATGGCGACCAAACCGAGTACGACGCAAATCGCCGACATGGAGGTAATCCCTTGATACACAGGTAAAATGATAAAGCCACCCAAGCCGCCAATCCCGCAAATCGCTTCCGCGACGGCCATACTAGCTAGGGCTAACGTTGTCGCTCTAGGCAGAATTGCCAGCACATCCTCCATCACATTGCGCAGCACATGAGCGAATAGTACCTCGCGACGTGTCAAACCTTTAGCCAGTGCCGTCACGACGTAATCTTGGCCGAGTTCACGCGTTATCGCAACGCGCAGTGTCCCGTAAATCGTCACGGAAGGAATCAACGCAATCGTTAGAAAAGGAATCAAAAACGGCGTACGATCCCCCACCTGTACGATCAACAGGACATAATGTCCGAGCAGCTTCGTGGCGTAAATCGCCCCCAATTGAATCAACACAATTAAGAAAAAGTCCGGCAACCCCACCAGCAAAGCATGGAGCCCATCAAGCACGGTACCGATTCGCCTCGACATGGATGCCCACAGCGCCATAAGCACACTGAGCAGAATGGCCAGCAACAAGCCTGGGATGAAATAGGTGCACGTTTTTAAAAGCATTTGGGGGATCGCATATGAAATCGCTACCTCTTTGCGCGTGTATGGATCACGATATTTGCCTAAATCGCCATGCAGGAAATGGGTGAGCTGATCCTTCACGGTATACGTGTAATAACGCCAAGAAATAACTGGCGCATCCAGCGGTACGACCGATGAGCGCAGCACACCTTTGATCGTCATCGCCGTTCCTTGATACTCCCAGAACTTGCCGTAGGGGACTTGTAAGAGACCATTTTTCTCATTCAAAATGTGACTACCCGGGAGCATTTCACTTACTTTTTGCATGCTAATACTTGAATTGACTGTTACTTTGATCTGATCAGGCTGAACAGCCAAAAACATCTGCCTGATGTTGCTCAGCAAGAAGATGCCAATCAATGTTACCAATCCTAGCAGCAGCCAACGCCCTGCTGATTTCACTTCGCGTCACCTCATCTTTATTTACCCACGGTAAAATAGTCGGTGAGCTTAGTTTATCATGAAGCTTTCGGGCAGGACTAGGGGGGGGCTGGGTAATGTTTGGTTGGGACGCGGGATTGGCACACGAAAGACGTTTATTTCAGGCGTGGATGAGCCCCCACCTGATAAACAAAAAGTGCCGGAAAGTCTTGAGGACTCTCACAGCACTTTCATATTGTAGTACGTACAGGATTATGGCAATAGCATCGTCGATTTGCATGCCTATGATGCATAGCGTGCAACATTATTGGCTGTAACTGGTCCATTCGGGGCTAAATCGCCCCATAATGTTGTATGAATTACAGTATTGGACGGGGATTCAGTCCTCAATCCCTCATATTGTTGTATGAAATACAACATAACCACCACTCAGCTGCTTCTTACTCTCACTTACTCCTCAGTCGCCTCAGTTGCACCTGGTTGTTTCTAACTAGCTAGTTCTTGGTACTGTGTGAATAGACGATGAAAGGAGGGCTGCAGCCACTCCCCATAATCAGCAATCCTACGAACTAAACTGAGCCTGGTGCAAGCGGCTGTACACACCGCCCACGGCGATGAGCTCCTCGTGACCGCCTTGCTCGGCGATGCCCTCCTCCGTCACGACGACGATGCGGTCCGCATTCTTGATCGTCGCGAGCCGGTGGGCAATGACGAGCGTCGTACGGCCTTTCGACAGCTCGGCCAGCGACTGCTGAATCGCCGCCTCCGTCTCGGTGTCGAGCGCCGATGTCGCCTCATCTAGGATGAGAATCGGCGGATTTTTCAAGAACATGCGCGCGATCGCGAGGCGCTGCTTCTGCCCACCCGAGAGCTTAACGCCGCGCTCTCCGATGACCGTATCCAGTCCCTTTGGCTGGGACTGAATGTACCCCTCTAGCTGCGCACGGCGCGCAGCATCCCAGATCTCCTCATCCGTCGCGCCTAACTTGCCGTACGCAATGTTCTCCCGCATCGTGCCGGAGAACAGGAACACATCCTGCTGCACGATGCCGATCTGGCGGCGCAGCGACTCCAGCTCGATCTGACGGATGTCCATGCCGTCGATCGTGATACTGCCCTCGCTTACATCGTAGAAGCGAGGCAGCAAGGAGCAGATCGTCGTTTTGCCTGCGCCCGAAGGCCCGACGAAAGCAACGGTCTCCCCCGCACGAATAGAGAGGGAGATGTTGTGGAGCACACGGTCTTCCTCCCCGTAGCCGAAGGAGACCCTATCGAACTTAATCCGACCTTCAAGGTGATCCACCTTGCTGGCGTTATGGTGATCGGCCACCTCGGGCTCGGTATCGATCACTTCAATGTACCTTTTGAAACCAGCAATCCCTTTCGGGTAGCTTTCGATGACGTTGTTGATTTTCTGAATCGGCCCCAGAAAGACGTTCGTCAAAAGAACGAAGGCAATGAACTCGCCATACGAAATTTGCTTGTCGATCACGAACCACGTGCCGCAGATGAGCACGAACACCGTCACAGAGCGCATCAAAATGTAGCTGAGCGAAACGTTCCACGCCATAATTTTATACGAGGCCAGCTTCGTCAGTCGGAAGCGACCATTGTTCACTTCGAAGAGCTTCTTCTCATGCGATTCATTCGCAAACGCTTGTACTACACGGATACCGCCGATATTATCCTCGACCCGAGCATTAATGTCCGCGAGATCGCCCATCATGCGGCGAAACGTTTTGGTCATTTTCTGATTAAAATACACCGCAATCCAGAGCAGAAACGGCACGATAACGAACGTGAGCAGCGCAAGCTTCACATTAATTTGCAGCATGAGCAGGAGCGCTCCGATCAACGTCATAACCGCAATGAAAAGATCCTCCGGCCCATGATGCGCAACTTCACCAATCTCAAGCAGATCGTTCGCCATCCGTGACATGAGCTGACCTGTCTTGTTGTTGTCATAGAAACGGAAGCTTAGTTTCTGCAGATGGTCGAACATTTTTTTGCGCATATCGGTTTCAATATTGATGCCTAGCTTATGTCCCCAATACGTAACAACAAAATTGAGCAGCGTGTTGAGCCCGTAGACGGCAAGCAGCCCTGCACAAGCCCATAGGATCCAGCCCCAATTCCCCGCAGGCAGCAATTTATCGATCACTTGATTGACGGCTAGCGGGAACCCCAGTTCGAGCAACCCCGCGACCACCGCACACGTGAAGTCTAGTATAAATAAGTGCTTATATGGCCTGTAATACGAGAAAAATCTTCTTAACATACGACGTCTCCACCTTTCTCTCGCCTATTATACCTGAAAACGGTTCGAAATAGGCAGTTGTCGGAGAGCAGGTGTCAGCCCTTTTCATATGAATAGGTATAGCTCATTCTGGCTGTGGAGGCATGGAACCATGTTCAGCAACGCGATGGATACACGAACTGCCATTCGCCTCGCGGCGATGTGCAGTCAAAGCTATACCCAACTGGAACAAGGAACGGAAGGCGTCATTTTACCCGCAAATTATCGAATTGTCGCTCCCATCACAGCCTCCTCGTTCCTCAGCTCCCGGAATTGTTCGGTTTTATTGCGGAAACGGATAGTCAGATTGTGATTGTCTTTCGAGGCACGACGACGACATCGGATTGGATTTCCGACGCGATCGCCAGGCAGACACCTTTTCCTTATGCCAAAGACGGCGGGCTCGTCCACCAAGGCTTTCTCGATATTTATCAATCCGCACGAAAACCGCTTTTAGCTGCCATGAGTAAGTTATCCGCGGGCAAGCAGCTTTACCTCACGGGACATAGCCTGGGCGGTTCGCTTGCTACGTTATGTGCGGCCGATTTGGCGGCTAACACGAAGTTTACGAGTCCGTCTGTGTATACGTTTGGTTCGCCGCGCGTGGGAAATCCATCATTTGCCAAACTGTTCAACCTCCGAACTGGCCCTCACTATCGCGTTTTTAATCGTAATGACATGGTCCCTTCGCTTCCACCGCTCGTGTACAAATCGCCTCGTACGGGTGATCTTTATCACTATATTCATGTGAAAAAAGCAGTGGAGCTCGTGAATCCCACTGGTTCACTTGCTGGGAATCATGCGGTCAGCAACTATTACCACGAAGTGGCGAAGCTAGATCCGAAGTATGCGAAACTGCTGAGTGCAAGGACACCGGGGTTTTGCCCGAAATGAGCGGGTGAAAATGATGCGAAAATACATGACATTTGGCCGTTTCTCTGATTTAGCACGCAGTGAACGGTAAAATGATGTATTTTCGCACTTTCCACTGGTGTGGATCGATTATAGGGAAGGTAGCATTGGTTTTTACCGAAATTTATATGACATTGACTGTTTTCTTAAAATTCTACAAAGATCGCCAAAAGCCAACAAATTTACTTAGAAATATGATACGATTTATATATCTAATGTACTACATAATCAAATTGAAACAGTCTTAAGTAGGAGAGATATACATATGCGAAGGTTAAAAGTATTTGTAAGTGTTTGTTTATTGGCGACAACTTTGCCGACATCGGCATTTGCGAGCTATAAGCTAGATCAGGACAATCAAGGCGTTGATATTGTGGATGTGGCGAAAGCTCTTCAAGATAGTCAAGCCATGCAAACGATTACTGGGAAAAGCACGTATGAGAAGTCTGATGTTCAGCAGCTTTTACGTCAGGTTGCTCCACTTAGATTTCAACCCGTTCTCGGAAAGGTGACAGGCTTCGTCACGGATGAGAATGGAAAAGCAATTAGCAGTGCTTCGATTACACTGGATGGTCTGACTACTATACTAACGAATGTTAACGGGCAGTTTGAATTCAATAACGTACCTGTGGCTTACCAGACTTCGGTTCATATTCATAAGGACGGTTACACGGATGTCAATTCGGATCTTTTTAATATTTTGACGGGCAGCACACGCGATTTAGGAACCATGATTTTGCGAAAAATTCCAACCTACGGTTCCGTTTCGGGGTATGTGTATGGGCCGGATCAGGTTGGGTTAACGGCTGCAACGGTCAGCGTTGAGGGTCTTACTCCTGCGTTATCCGTGTTGACTGATTCAACTGGGTTCTTTACATTGAGCAATGTGCCGACTGGTGATCGGGTTTTGACTGTTACGAAGGACACTTACGTTGGGTCCTATCAGTCATTTAGCGTAACAGCAAACAACGTAACAACCCTGCAACCGATTCACCTCGAAAAAGTGACGGTACCGCCTGTTTTAAGCAGCATCACAGGTCTGATCAAGTCTGACGATAATCAGCCGCTGATCGATGCTCGCGTCAGTGTCACCGGCACTACATATGCAGCCATGACGGATGCGAACGGTCTTTTTACCATTAGCAATATGCCTGTCGGTGTTACTGATTTGGACATCACAAAACAAGGTTACACCCCTATTCACTTATCCGGTATAACCGTGACAGAAAGCGTGTATGACATCGGCACGATCCAACTTGCGACAGTCGTCAGCCCTAAAGGCAGTATTTCTGGCCTGGTCGCTCTGTCTCATGGCGGAGGACCAGTATCCTTACATATTCAAGGGACCGATATCACTGTCCAAGCAGCTGCTACGGGGAATTTTGCAATTCAAAACTTGCCAGTAGGCAACTACACGCTTCAAATAACAGCTGATAACTATATGGAACAAAACATCCCCGTGACCGTTACACCTAACGGAAATGCGTCAGTGAATGTGAGTCTTCAGCGTATACTCGTCAACGTCGATGGCATCGCCATGACAGCAGCTGGCCCAGTACCTCAAGGTACACGAGTGACCCTACAAGATACGAATTATGAGGCACGGACGGACGTTGATGGCAAATTTACGTTCCTTGATCTGCCTGCAGGATCTACGATCCAAGCGATCGCAATTGAAAACTATCAGCTGTTAGGGACATTTACTAGCTTTACCGTTACCGCTAATGTCGTGAACAGTATCGGTGAGGTTCACTTCCGCTTAACGCCGCCGGTAACGAGCAGCATCACAGGTCTAATCAAGTCTGACAATAATCATCCGCTAATCGATGCTCGCGTCAGTGTCACTGGCACTACGTTTGGAGCCATGACAGATGCGAACGGTCTTTTTACCATTAGCAATGTGCCCGTGGGTGTTACTGATCTGGACATCACTATACAAGGTTACAAGCCGATTCATTTACTAGGTCTAACGGTTTCAGAAAGTGTGTACGACATCGGTACGATCAACCTTTCCGCGGTTGCCGTTTCTCAAGAGATCATTAAAGGAACTTTAACGGATGAAAACGGTGATCCTATTGCAGAAGCCAGCGTGAACTTCAATGGTGTTTCACGATTTACAGATTCGTACGGCAATTTCAGTTTTGATGGGAATAGCAATGAGTCCCTGAATAACGGTTTTCTCACGATAATGAAAGACGGCTTTGAGACGTATCCCCTATTTGGGATCAACTTATCTGCTGGAGAAACTCTTGACCTTCATATGATCACGATGTCCGTTGCGAAGCGCAGCCTGCCTGGGAAAGTCGAGCTAGCTTATGGCGATAGCCCGGCATCTATCCATGTCAAAGGAACGAACATCACGGTATCAACGGATGCTGCTGGGTATTTTACGATTGAAGCTTTGCCGGTCGGCGACTCTACCCTTGAAGTAACTGCTACTAACTATGAGGGACTAAGTGTCCCTGTGAAGGTTTTGCAGAATGGGAATACGCCAGTCAATATCAGTCTTGTTCGTAAACTGGCGAATGTTGAAGGCAAGGTGGTTTCTACGACGGGTGAGACGATCCCTCCAGGTACGCAAGTAACCATTCCGGGTACTTCTTATATGGCATATACGGACGCGGACGGCACATTCACGTTCTCTAATCTTCCTGCTGGATATACAATCCCTTCGATTTCCATCGCCAACTATTTGCCTAAAATCGCTTCTTTAGCGTTTACGGTTACGGCTGGCGGAACCAATAATCTCGGACCGATCGACCTTCAGCCAACAGGAACAATGGGGATTGTTAATGGATATGTCGAATTGGACGGCGCTCATGTAGCCAATACCACCGTGATCCTGCTTGATAGTAACGACAATTATGTTGCGTCAACGACGACCGATGCGCTTGGTTGGTTTAATTTCGGAAATTTCCCGGTCAATGGAACCTTTACGCTAACAATCCAAAAACCTGGTTATGCGATCGCGCCAAGACATCTGACTGTTCAACCTGGCTATAACGATGTCGATCTTCATCTCAAAGCGATTGTCTCTGTTCACAATGAATCCGAGTTCCTAGCCGCATATGCTGATGTGGATGTGCCGCATATTTTATTAGTAAATGATATTCATCTTACTACTTCGCTTGATTTCAACCGAGAAGTATATCTCTCAGGTATGGGTGGCGCTGCGATGACCCAACTGACGGCACCTAGCATTACCATTTCCTTATATGACCCTAATAAGCATGTGAGTTGGAGTGAATTGGACATGTATTCCGATGTTGGGAACAGCCGATCTGATCTTGAACGCACGCTGAATAGAGGATTCCTAGAAAAAATAAATGTAAACGGCTTAGCCGATTATGTAGGATTTATTCATCGAACAGGAAGTTACTATAGCACTACTGACGAAAATAATCGTATTGCCTTTGTCAATTCAGAATATGCTTTCCATGCTGCCCAAGAGGATGCAAACGTATCTCGCATTTATATCGTTCCAACTCTTACTCTTTACTCGGGGACGTCCTTCCAAGGCGGATCGATTTATGTGAAGGATTCTGGTGAAACGATTGATCCTATACCTCCAACACTGACTAACGTTTCTACGGGATACTTGGAGCTTGATTTGCAAGAAGTACAAGCTAGAGTCGACGAAGCAGCTACGCTTTACCTGGTAAAGGAAGGGACACCGAAGGAGTTATTAGAAATTCTCGCTAACCAAGTCGCGAGTAAATCTGTTTCATCAAGTGGAACTGTTTCATTAAATCTCTCTACTGTTTCTCAAGGAAATTACTTACTTTACGCGGTTGACACATCGGGGAATGTCTCCATACCATCTGAAACTATCGAACTTCATAAGTCATTATCTGGGGCCTTGTCGGATATTCGCTCGACCCTTGCACTTGAGACGCCAGATCCATTCGCGATTACTTACGAGAATTTAGTAGACGCCGGTCTGAACGATGTAAATGCATCTCAAATCGACTTGTATCGTTACACACTGAACATGAATAAGGTCGCTCTGCTTTCAGCCAATACCAATGAGGATTTCGTTGGGGTTATGCAAAATGGGGTGGAAACCGCCAATGCAGCGCCTGAAATTAACCGGATCTTAGTATCAGGGATAGAAGGGTATTACGATTGGTCACTGCTTGAAGAGCGTGGTGAATATTACCTGACTCTGTATGGTCTGGATGGTATCCACTCATCTTCTCAGCTAACTGTGGCTGAACATCTGATGGAACTCGCTTTCGAGAGAGGCGATAGAAAACTTTTGACCAAAGCAGCTATGCAGACGGCTATCCATGATACAGTGCCATCGCCTCAGCTTTCTCATTGGAGGGGAGATCCTGTTAAGCAAGAACTCGGTTCAAAACGAGTAATCGTCAGCTTTAATCTTCAAAACAGCAACGAAGTTTCGTTGAAAGACTATGAGGCGAACGATTTCACAATTAAAGTTAACGGTGAAGAGACAAATTTGAGCAATACAGATAAGTTCCCATTCTTCTTGTACAATGATGAGATTGATAGCTATCAATTCGTGTTTGAAGGCAGCGCAGACGCGGCTAGTTATACACTTTCGGAGTTCTCCCTGCATGGAACGAACTTGGAGCTTGGGGATTTATCCATAACGACTCCTGATCCTTATGCGATCTTGATTACATCGATAGATCTGAGTCTAATTGGCAACGCTACTCGCATTGCAACCAATGACGGTATTGCTCTTCAACTCACGATTGGACCTTCGGAAGCAACAAATAAGGACATTGTTTGGAGCGTCGTACCTAGTGGTAGTGTCAATGCAACTGTGGATGGACAAGGCCACCTTAACGTTACAGGTCTTGGGCATTTTACAGTTACAGCGACAAATCCGATGTCAGGCGTGAGCAAGTCACTTGAACTAGAGGCCGTGGATTGGCAAGCTGCGTTGCTTGCTGTTAAGGAGTATGCAACAAATGCAGTGACGACAGAACTCACGTTGAAAGAGTTAGAGAATGCGTATTTGGCATCCATAGATGAGAGTGCCTTTAACACGTATAAAGAGATCATTCGGGCCAAAGGTTCGGAATTCGTCGGATTAGACATCGCTGGAATTTCTAGTCTATTACGGGATATTATTTACGAGTACAAGGATACTACAGCTATCAACCAAGCCCTCTTCGATTACCTTGGAGAAAATCCTACAACTTGGTACGAGTTAGATAAAGAGTCCTTCGCTTATGCTGGCGCAACTAATGTGGACGATATCAATATTACGTATCTAAAACAGGTTATTTTAAGCAGGTTTTTGCAAGAGCACCAACCGTTTACTAAAGCGCAACTAGCTAGTCTTGTTTCCAATGAACTAGAAGCTGCAGGTTGGTACGCCGCGTTGCAAGCCGTGCAGGATTATGCCACAAGTGAGGGTACGACAGACCTGACCTTAGAACAATTTGAATACGCATGTCTTAGCTCCATTGATGAGAGTGCCTTTACTACGTATAAGTGGGCAATTCAGGCTAATAGGATGACATTCACAGAGGCATCTCTCAAGCAGGTTTCTGAACAATTATACAATATCATGATCGAGTACAAGGATACGGCAACGCTCAACCAAGCCTTAAACAATCCTGCAGCTTGGGACGAGTTAAATGTAGCGTCTTTGTCTGATGCCGGCGCATTTTATGTGGATGAAACGAATATCACATATGTCAAACAGGTTATTTTAGAAACGTTTGAGCAAGAGCGCAAGCCGCTCAGCCGAACGCAATTAATGAATCTTTCTTCTAATGTGCCTAGCTTCCGCATGATGAACCCAGATCTGCGCTCCTATGCGACTCAAATGGTAAGTCAGCATGTAAACAATGAGACTGGTAATGTTGTTGTCACATTCAGGGTTGGCAATGCAGGGGGAGAAGATATCGCTAGCCTGACTTCACAAGATGTTACAGCAGTCATTAGCGGGGTACCACAGGATCTACGCGACGCATACCCGATCAAAAACTTCCAGCATCTTGGAGGTGGCGAATACAGTTTTGAGGTGCTCGAATCAGCTCTCACAAGCCCTCTTGTTATCGATTCACTAAACGTAAAAGTCGGGTACACGGATATCCCAATTGCAACGAATGTTTCAGTCAATAGACAAGCTGCGCTGATTGAGCAGAAGATCTCGCTTCATACGCTGAACACTGAGGATATACCTTTGTTTGCAGCAGGCCATCTGCCAAATATCTCTGAGCTAAATTATTCTGATCTGGTTGCTAAGTTGGAGCTTGCCTACACCGCGCACGGCAATGTACTGGCGGAAGATACAATTGCTCGAATTATTAACGGCATGCGTATATTGAGCGTTTATTATGTAACAACGACAGAAAGTGTAGACACTTATTATGTTGAATTTGATCAAGACATAACAGGAAGCTCATCCAAATCGATGTCCGCACGTAACGCATTGGGTTATCTTATCCGACTAGGTACTAGTGCTAACGGTAATAGTTTTGACTTCTCCTTCGGCAAAAGCTCAAAGCTCCCTGTTGTTCTAACGTATACCGCTACGACAGAAGGGACCTTGAAATACACCGAGATGGAAGAAGCGGTGCCCGATTTTGAAATTATTTTTACGGAATACGCCTCTACTGAGTAGCATGTTAATCACAAAAGCAGACTTGAGGATTGAAAAAAAGGAGCCCAACAGTTTATCTGCTGAGCTCCTTTCCTTATTCTACTGTTGACCCGAATGAATGCCCATGATACATCAGTCGACCGACCGCTTCCAGCGGTGTGGAAGGTCCTATCGGGGATTCGACCGGCACGTTCCACACCTCTGCCGGAAGCACAAGCATCGCTTCAACAAGGTGGTTATTGGAAGCGGTCAGATCATCAACCAATTCTTGCAAATTGGTGAAGGAAGGCTCCACCTTCGGACCATTAGGTCCGCCAGCTGTGTACAGCTTGATGCCGACACCCACTGGCATCACGCCAAGTTCAGCCAGAATTTCGGAGATCCCTACGGATACTGTGACGACTTTCGCTGCGTTTTGACCTTTGAATTGAGCGAGAAGTTCTTTCGCTTTCGCCTCATCAATGGCAGCTTTTGACGCTGCTGTGACCCTCGTTTCGCTGCCTTTTACGGTCAATGGGATGCTATTCATTATACAGGGCCGAGGTCAAGTAACGTTCACCCGTATCAGGCAAAATCACAACGATCGTCTTCCCCTTATTCTCGGGACGTTTGGCCAGTTCGAGTGCAGCATAGGCCGCTGCCCCTGATGAAATACCGACGAGAAGGCCTTCCGATTTGGCCAATTGGCGGGCTGTCGTCATTGCATGTTGACTGCTTACCGTGAGGATTTCGTCCACGATAGCGCGATTGAAATTGTCTGGCACGAAGCCTGCACCGATACCTTGAATGAGGTGCATACCGCGTATGCCCCCCGATAGCACTGGGGAATCGGCAGGCTCCACAGCGACAATTTGCACATGGGGATTGCGCGCTTTCAGAATCTCGCCAACACCTGTAATCGTGCCGCCCGAGCCTACGCCCGCAACGAAAATATCAACGGCCCCCTCCGTATCCCGCCAGATCTCTTCCGCGGTCGTCGTGCGGTGAGCATCGGGGTTGGCCGGATTGCAAAACTGCTGCGGAATGTACGCGTTTGGAAGTTCCTTTGCCAACTGTTCCGCTTTGCGAATCGCCCCTTGCATGCCTTCAGCCGCAGGTGTAAGAATGAGCTCGGCGCCCAGCGCCTTTACGATTTTGCGTCGCTCCTCACTGAAGGAATCCGGCATGATAATAATCAGCCGATAGCCCATAGCCGCCGCGGCAAGCGCAAGTCCGATGCCCGTATTGCCGCTGGTCGGTTCAATGATGACGGTGTTGGCGTTGATTTTTCCTGCCCGCTCCGCTTCCTTTAACATTGCGTAGCCGATACGATCTTTCACGCTGCCAGCCGGATTCATGTACTCCAGCTTCGCCACAATTCGCGCCTCCGCACCTTGTCTGGTATTGAAATTCCAGAGCTCCAGCAGCGGCGTGTTACCGATGAGCTCGGTGAGGTTATTGTAGATTTTCGACATGATGGGGGCCTCGCTTTCTACTTCATAAATTCCGACTTTGTCACTTGGATAAGTAGAGTATATCATTCGCTGAGAGAGAAATATAATCAATAATCTTGATGAGAGCGTGTAATATTTTCTTATATTGGGGGATTTGCTATACTGGATTGGAGACGAGGAACGTCCTTTCGCCGATTGGCGGGAGGGCGTTTTTTATTTTAAGCAGAATGGGAGATGCATTCTATGGATTTTGAATCAGCGCACCAAGCTTTTATGGAGAATCATGCCGCACGACGTCTTGGTGAAAGAAAAGGACGGCTGCTGCGCGGGCATCAGTATGCGGAAAAACTATTTCTTCAACAAGTCTGGTTCCCATTGTTTCAACAGTTTGAAGACTTGCACCCAGAGTACGAGGTGTACGATTGGAATCGAAAATCACAATTCATTGACTTTGCCTATATCACTCCGTTTGGACGTTTCGGCATTGAATGCGATGGCTATCAGAGTCATGTCAAAGACATGGATCGCGAGAAATTCAACTATGCGCTGAATAGAGATACGTTCCTCACCGGCATAGGCTGGACCATGATTCATTTCTCGTTCGACGATATTCAACATCGCCCAGATGTCTGTCGGATGCTGTTGCAGATGGTGATCGGTCCGAGAATGATTCGGCCCAAAGCGACAACGTTCTCCTCGTTGATGGAAAAAGAGGTCTTGAAAATAGCCTGGCAGCTAGGCAGTCGTGTAAGGCCCAAAGATATCACCGATGGGCTCGGCGTTGATTTTCGGACCGCGCGCAAACGGCTGCAAGGTTTGGTGGAGAAGGGTTTCCTGATGCCGATCGTGCGGGGGAAAGATGTACGTTACTACGAGCTGAAGGATGTTTCAATGGCGCATTTGTGAGGGGATGTGATAGATGCTTTGGATTTCACATCTACACCGCCCGCCTTTGCTACTGTACCGTTTAAAGAGCTAGTCTTGCCTTGCTCACTCAACATTTCTGCACTCCCCACTGCCGCCCCCTTTCCCCCATTGGACTTATCCATTAGAATGACCGTCTTCGGAGCTGTCTTGGCGTTTTCATTGGACGAATACAGTGGAGTTGCTCAATACAGGGCTAAAATGGGCTAATCTTGGGCTGTGGAGTGGATTTATCCAATGAAATGCTGTAAGGGGAGCCTGAAAAAGCGATTCTACTGGATTCGTCCAATGGCGGGGTAAGGTGTGGGGCGCTGGTCGGGGTGGGGGGCGCTGGTCGGGGTGGGGGCACGATATGAGCGGTAGGTGCACCCGCATTCTGGCCGCTGAGAAGTCGTCAATAGACGATACTCAATGCTCGGTGCGCAAGGTGGTGTTATGCATGTATGGTAACTCATGTGTAGGGAAGTGGCGTGCCATACACAAACCTGTGGTACACTGTTTCTTAGATTCTATAAAGGAGTGCCAACAATGAAACTCGTATCATGGAATGTGAACGGCTTAAGAGCCTGCGTGAATAAAGGGTTTATCGACTATTTCAAGGAAGTGGATGCGGATCTTTTCTGCTTGCAGGAGACGAAATTGCAAGAGGGGCAGATTGACCTCGAGCTCGGCAAGGGGTATCAACAATTTTGGAATTACGCGGAGAAGAAGGGGTATTCGGGTACGGCGGTTTTCTCGAAAGTGGCGCCACTTTCGGTTCGTTATGGGATCGAGGAGGATGCCGAGCCAGAGGGCCGCATTTTGACATTGGAATTCGAGAACTTCTATTTGGTGACGGTGTACACGCCGAATGCGAAACGTGATTTGTCCAGACTGCCGTATCGGCTTGAGTGGGAGGATCGGTTCCGCGACTATCTCGTTAAACTCGATGCGGTCAAACCTGTTCTGGTGTGCGGGGATTTGAACGTGGCCCACAACGAAATTGACATCAAAAACGCCAAAGGCAACCACGGCAACTCCGGCTTCACCGCCGAGGAACGCGGCAAAATGACTGACCTGCTGGCAGAAGGCTTCGTGGATACGTTTCGACACCTTTATCCCGAGCGAACGGACGTGTATTCATGGTGGTCCAATATGCCAGGCGTGCGCGCGCGGAATGTTGGATGGCGGATTGATTACTTCCTGGCTTCAGAGCGCTTAGCGCCGAACATCACAGAAGCTTCCATTGCTTGCGATATTTTGGGGAGCGATCATTGTCCCGTCGTTTTGGAGCTGGATTTGGCCTAACGCACTTGTCACAGCGCAGCGCGCAAATGGGTTTTGTGGCACTAGCTCTCATGTGGCTGTTCACCCTGTACCATGGCCTAAAAAGCATCATTGTCGAGCGCGATCCGCGCACGCACGGACAATGAATGATGCGAAATTACGCGCTCACCTGCGCGGCGATTACCCTTCGCATTTATACACCATTAGCGGCTGTACTCTTCGGGTTAACCGATACGAACGATACTTTCGGTGTCATCGCGTGGATCGCTTGGATACCGAATTTACTCGTGGCCGAGATGCTCATTCGCAGAAGAACGCGGAGTACTTCGAAGTCGTTGCACGTGTAAGCTGCTGCGTATGTGTAAACCCTCTTTCGTTGCCGAAAGGGGGTTTTGTTTACTCCAAATTCGCAAACAACTGCTGCGTAAACTCCTTGATAACCGCGGATACCTCCACGTCCTTTTTCGTGACTCGCCATAAATAATTGGGGGATTTGCGATATTTATCGATGGGGATGGCAACGAGCTCGTTCCTATATCGTTCTGGCAATGCGTTAACAATGTAATCCGTACCGATTGTGATGGCATTGCCGCGAATGACCATTTGCATGATCGCTTCGAGATTGTTGGTGGTCAAAGCAATTCGGTTGCCATTCTCTCCCGAGATCAACTCTCCGGTGATCCGTTCGATATACGCATCTTTGTAGATGACGAATACTTCTTCCTGCAACTCAGGCCCCGTTATGCTCGGAAGAAATCGCAGCGGCGAATGCTTGTTTACCACAATGACGGCCTCCCCTCTGATCACAGGCTCCCACGTGAACGCCTCGTCCAAATTGTCCCGCGCCAGCGAGACGAACCCCATGTTGGCCTCCCCTTTCATGACTTGATTCATCACGGCTGTATTATCTTCTTCCAAAAGTTGAACATTAAGATGAGGGTAAATCCGCATGAAGGCAATGGTCGTTTTCGTCACTAAAGAAACCATCCCAGGTATGGTCGCGATCACGATATTTCCTGTGTTGATGCCGGCGGTGTAGCCGAGCTCATTTCTCATATTGCGGACATTGGTTAAAATCGTTCGTGCATACTTCATGGCCTTCACCCCATCGGGTGTCAGCACAATGCCTTTTTTCGAACGGGTAAACAGGGTTGCACCCAGCTCCTGCTCCAGTTGACTGATCGATTGACTAATCGCGGGTACGGTGACGCTGTTCTTTTTGGCAGTTTCGGTAAACGAGCCCGACTCCGCAGCCTCAACGAAATATTGAAATTGGATTATGTTCAAATGGGATCATCCTTAACTTTTTGTTTAGTATGGTAAATTAAACTTAAATATATTTTATCATGGGAACATTGTATTATACAGTAATCGATAGGAACGTTTAGCATTATGCAAAGGGGTTTTCCATTTGAAAAAAAACAATCTGCTCCACGTATTCAACGGCGAGTTTCGCCGCTTCATCAAAAGTCCAATGCTGGTCATCACGTTTGTAGCCGTGGCTTTGGTGCCCATACTCTATAGCGGCTTCTTGATAAAAGGAACCTGGGACCCTTACGGTCAGCTGGAAAAGCTGCCAATCGCCGTAGTCAATCAAGATCAAGGCGCCGAGTTCCAAGGGGAAACGCGCAATATCGGCAATGATTTTATCGATGAGCTGCACAAAAATCAAAACTTCGCCTGGGGCTTCATGAGTGCGGAAGAAGCCGCACAAGGCATGCGAAATAACCGTTATTACGCAACGATTACGGTTCCCGCTTCCTTCTCGGCCGATGCCGCATCGATTACGAGCAGCAGTCCGAAGCAGGCGGAGCTTATTTTCGAATCCAACAGCTTTTACAACTTCGTTGCCGGGCAAATCGGGGAAAGCGCAACAAAAGAGCTGAAGAATAAGCTGTCCAAAACCCTGACCGAGGCTTACTCCACGAGCATTCTTTCGGAGTTTGAAACAATTTCAAACGGGCTGAGCGAAGCTGGCAAAGGCGCCTCCGATCTCAATGCTGGAGCGCAAACGTTGAGCGACGGGATTCACAAGGTCAAGACGAATCTGGTCACTCTGGCAGACGGCACGAAGAAATTAGAAGACAATGCTGGTTTATTGCAAAATGGCGCAAATCAGCTCAGCACGGGTGCCCAGGAGCTTAGCAAAGGCGCGGCATCGCTCTCAAGCGGAGCCAGCCAATTGCAAGAGGCGGGCGCGAAGCTGGAGCAAGGTGCTCAGCAAGCTTTAGCGGGCACGTCCTCCCTAGCAGCAGGACTGCAAGCCTCCCAAACAGGCGCGGAGCAATTGGCCTCCGGCCTTGCCTCCTCTTCCACGGGCAGCAAACAGCTCGTAGACGGACTGACCTCCGCTGTCAGCGCTAGTGAGCGGCTGGAAACCGGCTCCGCGCAAGTCGCCGCTGGGCTTGAAGCTTTAGTGAAGGCGCAGCCCGATCTGGCGTCGAACGCGACGGTGAAAGAGCTTCTGGCGGCCAGTAAAGAAGTGGCCGCAGGAAACAAACAGCTGCACGCGGCCCAGCAGCAGCTGCTTGCTGGCAGCCAGTCGCTGAACGCTGGCACGCAAAAGCTCGTCGCAGGCGCGAATGGGCTCCGCGACGGGCAGCAGCAATTGGCCGCAGGCGCGGCGCAATTGCTGGCAGGGCAGGGGCAAGTCGCCGACGGCTTGCACGCGGTGAATGCGAAGTTGCCGCAGCTTACAGACGGCGGCAACAAGCTGCAAAGCGGCGCCGCGCAGCTGGGCACGGGCGCGAGCGATCTCGCGAACGGCCTGGGCCAGTTCAGCGCTGGGGTGAGCCAGGCAACTAGCGGCGCCGCGCAGCTGCGGGATGGGGCGGCCGCGCTGGATGACGGCGCGCCTAAGCTCGTCGACGGCAGCGCCCAGCTCGCGTCGAAATTGAACGAGGCGGCGAAGCAGACGGCCGCCGTCAAAGCCGACGAGCAGACGATCCGCATGCTCGCCGAGCCCGTCAAAATCACCGCCAACGACGACCGCAAGGTGGCGATCTATGCGAACGGGATTGCGCCATATTTCATCTCAATGGCCCTATTTGCCGGGTCTCTCGTGTTCACGACGATCTACGCCGCTAGAAGCACCACTGTTGCAGGTGCAACAGGGCCTCGCTTGCTCATGAGCAAGCTATTGACCTTCGGTCTGATGAGCACATTCCAAGCATTGATCGCAACGACTGTGCTCGTTTACATGTTGGGACTGCACGTGCAGAGCGTGCCCTTGTTCTATCTCTTTACCTTCGTCGTCGGCCTAACCTTCATGCTGATCATCCAAATGTTCGTCACATGGCTGGATCAGCCAGGTCGTTTCGTCGTGCTCCTGCTGATGATCCTCCAGCTCGCTTCCAGCGCTGGCACGTATCCGCTGGAGTTGCTGCCAGATTGGGCACAAGCGATTCACCCTTGGCTGCCGATGACCTATGCGATTCAAGGCTTCCGCTATGTCATTTCCAGCGGGCAATATCCCGAAATGTGGCATCAAGTCGGCTACTTGAGTATCTACTTGGTCGCTGCATTGATTCTGATCGGCGTGTACTTCCTAACGCGTAAGAAAACGGATCACGATGATGAAGTGTTGATGCCTGTTAAGGTGTAAAATGAAAGGGCTAATGAAAAGACCGCGCTCTCCAGGAGGAGAAGGGCGGTCTTCTTCTTTTTTCGCTAAATGGAGGGATTGATCTAAGCCATTAGTCATAAGCAATCCAGAATTGCTTATTCTGCCTGTGTTAGTGGTTCCTGAGGCAGCAAGGCCACAACAAGTGCTTATGTGCTGGAATCGTCCCCTCATCAAGTCGATTCGAAGGAAATAAGCAAGCCTAGCTTGCCTATGCTTCCCGAAACACTGGGTTGCTTACAAATTAGCACAAAGTGTTGTCTAATCCATGCTGTAAGATGCAACAAACAAACTATTTCCAATTTATACAAACTCCTTTAAGATAATAATAGTCAACCCATCCCTCATCCCAAAGGAGCCCCTATGAACACTAGAGAGCAATCACCATCTGGCAGCCCTATTTATCGGCATGAAGCAAGTGATCGACCGTTCACACCCGCATCAGGAGACGAAGTGTCCCTGGATCTCATTTCCCAGCATGTTGAAACGTACATCGGTCCGATCGCGTCTGTCTTTCATGAAATCGTTTCTGATCTCGTTCATGTCGATATTCTTTTTGTCGCACCGACTCCCGCTCGCAATTTCATCACACTTGTCACCTGTGGCATGAGCAACCTGCCGATGACCGTTCCTTCAGGAGCTGAAGCTTTCCGCTATGCGGAATTAATGATCTGTCTCCCACCCGACTGGAAGCTATCCAATGAAAGTTTCGAGAAAGAAGAGAATTACTGGCCGATCCGCACCCTGAAAACACTGGCACGCCTTCCTCATGAATACAACTCATGGCTGTATGCCGCTCACACGATTCCCAACAAGAATCCAGCGGAACCCTATGCGCCGAACACTAAGCTTATGGGTGCCATGCTGGCGATTCCATCTACGGTTGAACCAATCAACGAGTTTTTCACACTCACCATTTCACCTGAGAAAGACGTTCACTTCTTCAGCTTGCTCCCACTCTATAGCGAAGAAATGGATTATAAATTGAAACATGGCGCCGAGGCTCTATTTGAAAAATTGGACAAAGCCCGCGTTACGGAACTACTCGATCCCCACCGTAAAAACACGTGCAAAAAACTGTTCGGACTGTTCTAACGCACATCCTGCAGTTCATACAACTCGCTGATGGGGCAGCCGATTGTATCAGCGATGGAGATGGCCACTTTCAGAGGCATGATCCGCTTATTTTCCATATAGTCGATAAGCCGTTCTGGCTTGTACTGTAAAGATCGACTGAGTTCCTCTCTCGTGACGCCATGCTCGTCTAATCGTTCTTGCAACAAGCAGCGTCCAAGTTCAAATTTCATCGCTAACCTCCTTGGTCAAAAGAATGATACTCACAGATTTGCCAGGGTTAGCCGCTTTTATTCGCATTGAAAAACCCACCTTAACCTTGCACAGAAGTGCATGGAGCTAGGGTGGGTTTTGTTATGAGTAAAAAGAGAAGTCTATCGACCAATCCCCCGCCGTGCCCAAACCATAACGGGGATCAGCAACAGGGACAGAAACCCTCCCGCCAGCGAGAGGAAGGCGTAGCTGGAATGGGCGACGACCATGCCCGACAGCGCTCCGCCCGATGCTCCCGCCAAAGATACCAAAACATCCACAGTTCCCTGTGTCTGAGCACGTGTGGCAAGGGACGTCGCATCGATGATCTGCGCAGTCCCGCTGATCAAACCGAAATTCCAACCAAGGCCGAGCAGCGCCAGTGCTGCGATAAGCCACCCCATCGAATCGGCAGGCGCCCATGCGGCGAGCATGCCCGCTAGCAAGAGCGTCACGGCCGCTGTGCAGGACATGAAGGTTCGCCCTAGCTTATCCACAAGCACGCCTGTTATCAAGGACGGCAGGAACATCGCCGCGACATGAATACCAATTACCATGCCGACTGCGCTCAGCCCATGTCCATGATGTTTCATGTGAATGGGCGTCATCGTCATGATTGCGACCATCACGATCTGTGTCAAAACCATCACCGTCGCCCCGATGATGACGCCGCGGTTTCGACCTGCTTGCGCCGTGGGACCAGCAGCACCCGTTGTTGACGGATTCGCTTGCTTCGCTTCAGCAATTGCTTGCGCCACGATATACGGGTCTGGCCGCAGCATGGCCCAGAGCACTAAGCCTGCTAGAATAAAGGCCGCAGCTCCCAACATGAACGGACCTGTCAGCGCTGGCGCGCCGACTGACGTTGCGAATCGCCCCATGACCGACACCAGATTTGGCCCTGCAACAGCGCCAAACGTCGTGAATACCATGGCCAAACTGATCGCTCTCGCCCGCTGCGTAGGCTGGGCTAAATCCGTTCCCGCATAGCGCGCCTGAAGGTTCGTCGATGTACCAGCTCCGTAAATCAGCATCGACGCGAACAATAGCGCAATATTACTCGCAACCCCTGCGAATACAACGCCGATCGCCCCGAGTCCTCCAGCTAGAAAACCAGTCGTTAAGCCAACACGACGGCCGAATCGCTGAGATAGCCGTCCAACAATCAGTGCAGACGAAGCTGATCCCAATGTTAACAAAGCCGAAGGAAGCCCAGCTAAGCTATCGGTCCCCAGCATATCTTGAGCAAGCAGCGCTCCCACCGTCACGCCGGCCGCGAGTCCCGCTCCCCCACAGAGCTGCGCAATGATGACAATCATCAAGGATCTGCGGTAGAGTTGTTGTTGTTTGTCGGGTGAATGTATATAGGATTTAATCATTTCGTTGCCTTCAGCCATGTGAAGTCCTCCATCGATGTTACAACGTACTTACATTAGACCTTTCAATCAAACCAGAAATATTTCTGTTTGGCAATCCCCGGAAAAGAACTAGGCGTTCACACAGTCAAATGGTTATTCACCTACATACGATGATTTACGAGTTAGTTGCCTAACGAAAACTCAAGGAGTGAAATTCGATTATGTATGTACCTAACCCAGGAGTAGAAGGACAGCTGAGACAACCGCCGACAGCCCCTCCACCCGTACAGGTCCCACAAAAGCCAAATACTTCTTACATCATTGATTGTGTATATCAATATACCTACGTGTGGCTCCGTAACGGGGAAAGTTTCTGGTTCTACCCAATTTATGTAGATTCCTATGGCGTCGCAGGATTCAGATGGAATGGCGTATATTGGTCGTTCTACGGTTTCGATATCCGATTCCTGGATGCCTCTGCGTGTCCTCCGATCCCAACGCTATACTAGGAGTAGTACACCATATCCCTCCAAAATGCCCTTATTTCATATGAAAAAGAGGAGGATACGTATGTATCCTCCCCTCCATGATCCATTACTCAGGCTTTGCTTCTGCTTTGATAGCGAACGGAACTTCAGGCAATTCAGGCATAGTTGGTCCTGGGCTGCCTTTAGCTATCTCAGGATTTGCTTCTACCATGACAGAGGCTGTTCTCTCTGGCTTTGCCTCTGCTTTCACAGCAAAAGCAGGGACAGCGGAAACCATCATACTCGCAACTAACACCAATGTAATAACGACTTTTCTTTTCATTTTTCATTCCTCCATATGTTTATAATTTCTTACAGTGTTACCCCTGCCGTTTTCGTTTCGACGACTTGTTGCTTTCGAACTGCGGATGCTTGCCACAATGCGCTCCCTAATCCGATGAACGCGATGCCGAACAGGATTCGACCGATATAATCGCCCATCGGCGCGAAGTCCACGACCGATCCTAGAATGAGCATGATCAATGCCCAGCGCGGCATCACCTTATACTTGATGGATAAGGAAGCGAACAATATCAATGACACATTCTTCAAAAATACGTTCACTATCGTGGGAATGAGGAAGCTAAGCGGCGGTACGCTGTTCATCGAGAAAAACTGCGGATCGATCTTGTAAATGACCGGTGCCAGTAGAATCAGTCCGAATTGGTGTCCCGCAAAAATCGCCGATAAGATGAAGGTAGAGAAGTATGAGAAAAGGCCGACCTTCCCGATTTTATCCCATTGACACAGCAGTATACCCGTGAACAATAACAGCGAACAAATAATCGCTGTCATATCCAGGCCCCATCCAACCAGCCCCTCTACGCTGCCGTCGTACGCCGGATGGATAAGAAACCTTGCCGGCAAGTAAGCCAGCCCTCCCAAAACACCAAAATAGCCGCACCACCTGATCAATCTCGTCATGTTTATTCTGAATCATCCCTTTCTCCTTGGTATGGTCTCATTGTAGGATGAAAGGGTGTCATATGAGCAGTGACGCATGTCACGTCCGTTGTCATGATTCTAGTATGATCACGCGATTGGCATCTGAATTTCAAGAACGGCTCCCTTGACAGGCATATTCGCACGGAAATCCATCTTTCCGCCTAGAAGCAGTGTTTTTTCCCTCATCGTTTCGAGCCCGAACCCGTAGGGTTGCCCTTCATATGGAATGCCTTCGCTAGCAAGCAGAAACGTCCACCCGTTATGGGATTGTCGGAGCGAAACCGTAAACCGCTTGCTCTTGCCATGGCGGATCCCGTTCGTTAACCCTTCAATTAATGCAAAATATATCAAGTTTTTATGAAGTGGAATAAGATTCAACCCATCTTCGATCTGATCGATAATGTCGACATCGACGAGCACCTCGGTTTCATGCAGAACTCGCCTTAGCAGCACTGCGATACGTTCGGACCAGTCCTCATCCTTTAACATACGTACCGATCCGCGAATGTCATCCAGTCCTTTACGCACCAGTTCTTCGGCTGTGGCAATCATTTGTTTGGCTTTTACGATGTCTTTGTTCATAAACAGCTTGCCGGCTTCCAACTGCACGATGGACGTCGTTAACGTGTGTCCCACTACGTCATGCATTTGTTGGGCGATCCGGTTGCGCTCCTCCAAAGCTGACATTTCGGACATGACCACACTGCTTTCCCTTATGGAATGGACGAGCCGCTTGTGCGTTTGCTCGAGTTCCTCGGTTCGTTCATGTACTTTGCGCTCCAGGCTCGTATTCAAGGCAACGATTTCCTTCTGCATCAGCCAGTATCTTCGGGCCATAATTGCCGTAAAGGCAAGCGCGAGCGCGCTGCTCGAGGCGATCCCCCCGTTTTGGTATGAAAAAGCAATACTGTACGCCAAATCCAAAAAATTGACGGTGTAACCGAATAAGAAAAAGGCGTATTCCATATTTGCCGGATTTCGGCGGATCGACAGAATCAGGACTACGACAACCGACAGCCAGATCAGCTGAACGATCATCGCCATAATGCCTTCCTCAAAAAGCCGATACGTATCAGGGCGAAGTGTCATGATCGTCACCACGATAAAGCAAAGTAAGGCGTAACCCTGCCATAGTCGACGAATAAAGAGCTTATATGCGGGATGCACGATTTTCTCCAAGAACAGCAATGAGAACAAAGGCCATCCTATCGCACCGACCAAGCTAAGGTAGTAATAAAGCTCAGGTGAAAAATAAAACAAATGCTTAGCGTTCATCCGCACTAGAAACAGCAAAGACAAGCTCCAAGCAAACAACGAAAATATAAGATAAAGCCTCTCCTTGGGATAAACCATGAATAAGCCAATCGCAACAAGCCCTATAAACACCATAATCATGAAGCCGATGATAAGCTTTAAATCATTTTCGAAAAAATATTCTACCATGCTGGCACGCTCGCCGATTTCAAAAGCGTACGGCAATGCACCCGGCCGGTCTACACTAAACAGTACGGTATGCCCAAGATCTTCGTTTCCTAAAGGGATCGAAGACCACTCAATTACGAATCTCGCATCTTCGGCATGCCGGTTTGCCGCATGAACCTCCGTTGCCCCAGCTCGATGAACCGTTAATTCCGGAACGGAGGGATAAATCACAAGCTCCGGCGCTTTCCACGACTTGTCCGGCACATTGATTTTCATCCATAACCGCTGTTGCTGAGCTAAGCTGCCAGGCTTTTCTGGCGAGGAACGCCACTGGGTTTCCGCTGGTGTCTCTATACTCCATTGATAGCTGACTTGATCCGAATTGATCGCAATGAGATCGGCAGGCTTTGACGGTTGGCTAAGTTGAAGCAGGCCATAGACGAACATGAGAAAGCAAATCGCCCCGACGAACACCATACTATGAAAAGCGATGTAAGATACTTTTTTCATTTCTCGTCCATCAGCTCCTTCAACAAAACCAACGCATGGGCACGGTCGCTTGTCCCTAGTTTATTGTAAATAGCGCTGATATAATTGCGTGTCGTTCCTTCACTGATAAACAACGCAGCAGCGATTTGCCGATTGTTCCATCCCTTGACCAGCAGCCGGATAATTTCTTCTTCCCGCTCGGTGAAGCCGAAATCTCGGTTTTTCATCCTTTCTTTGTCGAGTTCATCCTTCAGGTTGGACGAAAGCCGATGAAGTCGCTCCGCCAGTTTGGTCGCAATCGCGGCTGGCAGAACAAGTTCCCCCGATATGGCATCGCGGATCATCGCTACTAATCTCTCTCCTCGGATGTCCTTTAGAAGGAATCCCTTGGCACCATGAGCCATGCATTCTACAATGATATCTGCATCCGCAAATGTAGATAAAATTAAAATTATCGTGTCGGGATATAAGGACATCATTCTTTTCGTCGTTTCCACACCGTTCATAACCGGCATTTGTACGTCCATCAATACGACATCTGGACGGACGTTTTGGATGAGTTCCAAAGCTTTAACGCCATTTTCCGCCGTTCCCACGACTTCCATGTCGTCCTGGAAGTTAATGATCGTCATCAACCCGTCGACAAGTAACCTTTGATCGTCAACTATCATTAATTTGTATGTCATGTCTGCCTCCTTGCAGGCGGTGTGTCCGCTTGTAAAATTAAAACAATTGTACTATCGATACACCATTTATTGCACGATCTTTTTGTTTGCAAAACACCAAAAAAGGGCTGCAACAGGTCATATGCACACAACCTGTCACAGCCCTTCAACCCGCGTCCGACGCGGCTCCCTAGCTCTTACTCCTCACCCGTCGCAATCGGGTTATCTTCCCACGAGATCCAGTCGCTCCAGCTTCCGCTGTAGAGCTTCACGTTCTTATAGCCCGCTTCGCTGAGGCCCAGCACGTTCGGGCACGCCGTCACGCCGGAGCCGCAGTAGACGATGATTTCATCGGCTTCGCGCAGCGCGGCAAAGTGCTCTTCCTGCTTCGCAGCAGACAACCAGGCGCCGTTCTCGTCGAGAACGCCCCTCCAGAAGTAGCTGCGCGCACCAGGGATGTGGCCCGCCACCGCATCGATCGGCTCTTCCAAGCCGAGGTAGCGGCGCTCCTCGCGGGAATCAACCAGCACGGTGCCAGGGCGACCGAGCTTGTCTTTGACCTCGTCCATGCTAGCCAGCATGGAGCGGTGCACCTTCGGCGAGAACGTGCGCGGGTAAACCGCAGGCACTTCGGCCGAGACAGGGTAGCCCGCTGCTTTCCAAGCGGTGTACCCTTGATCCAAAACGTAGACCTCGGAATGCCCGAGGAATTTCAGCATCCACCATAGGCGCGAAGCCATCGCGCCGCCTTGGTCGTCGTAGGCGACGACCGTTTTGGTTCCATCGATGCCGAGGCTGCCGACGAGGATGGAGAAAGCGCCGAGATCCGGAAGCGGATGACGGCCGCCGTGGGCCATTTTGCCACCAGACAGATCCTTCTCCAAGTCAACATACACGGCACCCGCGATGTGGTCCTGCTCATATTGCTCACGGCCGAAATCCGGCTTCCCCAGTGCAAAGCGGCAATCCGCAATAACGATATTTGCATCTCCAAGCTGCCCTAGCAGCCACGACTGACTTACGATATTTTCCACGATTTCCGCCACCTTCCCAAACTATAATCATTAATCGCCCCAGCCCACTTGTTGAATTCACTGAATTTGCCTGCCAATCATTGCGATCTCCACCTATTTTATCCTAAATGGCTTGCGAGCGGAAGTTATCCTTTGCCGTTGCCAATCTCGGTAAATATGCGGGTTAATTTGACATACTCGGAATACTTTCCAACTCTTTCGATCAAAATAAGGCCAAAGTTAGTCGAGGTGGAATTATGCAGCAGTGGACAAATGTGGGGTTGGGCCAGGGTATGGAACATGATTTGAAACACATTCAATCGATTTGCCTCAGCAGTGATTTTCATGTGAGGAAACTCAATTCCTTTGTGGCCTGCTATGTTGAAACCCTAGTATCCAGGAAAGAAATCGATGAGAAATTGTTTGAATTGAGCAGCTTGAATTCAGGGAGTATCGCTGGTTTGCAAGCTGTATTGAGAAGTTTTGAAACCTCCGAGGTTCAAGATCTGGATACATGTATGGTGAAGCTATTTGACGGCTGGATGATCTTGCTATTTGAACAAGGGTATCCGCTAGCCATCAACACCTATAAAGTCAATGAACGTGCTATTACTCCTTCTCTTATTGAAGGAACGCTTCTAGGATCGCAGGAAAGCTTCGTTGAATCCTCTAACACCAATATCAGTATACTGAGGAAAAATGTAAAATCACCACATTTAAAGTTGGAGCGCATTCAAATCGGCCAACAGTCCCAAACAACCGTTTCCTGGCTGTGGATGGCGGGCCTTGTTGAACCTTCAACCCTATCAGAGCTGGAAAACAGACTGCATAAGGTAGATACTGATTTCATTAATTGCTTGATTCTTAGCGAGAGCTTAGCCGATCAACCTTACTCCATATTCCCAACTTACGTCTCCACCATCATGCCGGGAAAAGCGGTAGCATCACTGATGCAAGGGAAAATCATCGTAATGGTTGAAGGCTCGCCGCAGGTTATTCTAGCACCAAGTACGTTTTGGGAATTTCTTGATGCTCCAGATGACTACTACAGCAATTGGCTGTACAATACTTTTCTTAAAATAATCCGCTTATTGGCTATTTTAATTTCCGTATTCTTAACACCCTATTATGTCGCGATAACGACGTTTCACTATCCGTTAATTACGCCCGATCTTATAATGCCGTTGCTCGAACAGCGCACGAAAGTGCCGTTCTCGCCCATCATTGAAACGCTGATTATTTCAATAATTTTGGATTTGATCCGTGAAGCTGGTACTCGTCTACCTGTAAAGTTGGGTCAAACGATTGGCATCGTAGGCGGGATTGTCATTGGACAAGCAGCTGTGGAATCCAATCTTGCCAGCTACTTCCTAATCATTATGGCCGCCATTGCCGCCATTTCATCGTTTACCATTCCCGCGTATATCATGACCAACTCGGTTTTGGTCATTCGTTACGCGGTATTATTGCTGGCCGCTTTTGCCGGCTTGCTTGGCCTAACCATTGGTTTTGCCGTAATTGCGCTGCATGTTCTGCAAATACGCTCACTAGGTCATTACTTTGTTAAACCGCTATCTCCTATAAGCGTAGCTCAATTCATCAGAACAGTATTGCGGCTTCCAATGATCAAGTATAATCCTAAACCCACAAAGGATACCCATTAATGATGAGCCTCCAAGAAAATAATTCGAACAACCAATTAGACAATTCATCCTTGTTTTTCCTTACTGCCATTCTTGAATTGAGTACGGGTGCTATTCATTTACCTAAATTATTCGCTGAATCCGTGCAGAATGAGAGCTGGATCGTGTTAACAGCCTCTGCATGCCTTATCCAGTTATTTATCTTCCTCGGTCTCTCCACCGTGCGTCGAATGTCATGTAAAAACTGGTATGAGTTGGTGGAGTATTATTTGGGGAGGATAGGAGGCATTATATTCGCGCTCCTATTCTGTGTATGTTCTCTACTGATATCAGGAATTACCTTAAGAGATTATACCTATACGCTGCAACAATTCGTGTTCCCTAGAACCTCCACCCTCGTATTGGCTAGCCTTGTCCTCTTGCCTGTCATCATGCTGCTTTCAGGCGGAATTTCATTGATTAGCCGATTTGTTATTCTTGTATTTATGATAACCGTCACCATCTTAATTCCGTTATTCCTACCTTTACCTGCTATAAAGCCCGAGCAATTTCTCCCTATTCGTGTCCTGAGCGGAAACACTTATCTTCAAGCCCTGTTTCACGCTATGCAAAGCTATATCGGCATCGTAGTCCTTTTCTTTGTCTATCCGTATGCTTCCCCGCGCAGCGGATTATATCTAAAAATCACTTATGGGCATTGGTTTGCGTGTTTCATCCTAATTACCCTGAATTTCACCATTGTAGGAATTACTGGTTATGAATTTGCGCAACACATATTCTACCCTTCACTGCATGCCGCTCGTGTTTCACAATTTGCTTTTACGCAACGTTTCGAGTTCATCATCGTAACACTATGGTCGCTTGTTATCATTGTCATGATTTCAAGCTTTCTATGGCTGATTCAACTTGCGCTTCCCATGATGAACCTTAAGAAAAAGCAAAGCTTTGCCTGGTTACTTGTTGTATTGACACTGTGCATTGTCATGGTCTTGCCATCCGAGTACATAAAGTTCCAAACGTGGTATGAACATATAATAGCGGGAGGCACAGTATTCATTTTGCTCGCTATTCTGCTTTTTTGGCTGCTGTCCCGATTTAAAAAAACGGAGGAGATGGACAGATCATGAAGTATTTGATGTTACTTTCGCTGATTCTTCTAGCCGCCGGATGCGGTACAATGAAGGACAAAAAGATCTTAGATGATCAGGGGCTTGCGCTGATTCTGGCACTCGATCGTACTGACCAGGGAAAGCTTAGCGTCACGACAGTTATTCCGAATTTATCAAAGGATGCGAAAGAAAAAACGCAAATCTTTAATGTCGTCGTCCAAGGTGTACATGAAGCCTGGGAACAATTCCGCAAAAAAGCAGGTAAGTATATCATTCCCGGTCAAGTGAAACTCATCTTGTTTAGTAAAGAAAGCGCCAAACAAGGTTTGTCGCCAATGCTAGTGCCCTTATTTCGGGATCCTTCCATAAGTTCGACCGTATTTGTCGGTATAACAGATGGCCCGGCACAGCAAGTTGTTCAAGCCAAGTTAAAAGACAAGGGAATGATCGATGAATATTTGTTTGGATTGGTTAATAAAGAGGAACGCCCCGCTAAGGCTGGCGAAAGCCGATTTGGATATACGGTTAAAACGTTGTATACCTCAGGATTAGACAACACCTTACCGGTTCTCAAGCTGGAAAAGGACGAGATTACTGTTAAAGGCCTAGCGGTTATGCGGCATGGCCAATTAGCCGGAATCATTGACAAGACCTCTACCCCCTATTTTTACTTGCTCAAAGGCATTAGTTACAACGATATCCTTGTATTTGCCTTCAACCCCAAGAATAAGGAGAATATTGCCAGTCTATCTTTTACATCAAACCAAAGAGCGTTACAAATGACTCATTCGAATCCACATAAAATCGGAATGAAAATAAGTGTTCAAGGACAGCTCTTCGAACATGGAGGGTATGATGTCGAGAATCCAGAGCAGTATGACATGCTTAAACAGACCATAACCAAAGAAATAAAAATGAATTGTGAGAAGCTATTGAAACAATTACAAGCCATGAATGCGGATCCGATCGGGCTAGGTCCGTATTACAAGGCAAGATTGAACCCTAAAGAGTGGTCTGATGCCTGGTGGAGAACTACGTTTCCTGATTTAACTATTGATGTCAACGTTGAGTTGAAAACTCTTCAAACTGGTATTTCAAATTAATGGAGCAGGATGAGGCGCATATGGAGGATTGGATCTTTGTAAATATTTTGATGAAACGTTGGTTTTGGGTGCTAACGATTGCAGGTGTCACAGGGGTTTGCCTGTCCCTGTCTCATTGGGTAGCGAAGCGGCTTGAACGGCACCAAAATTAATCCCCCATCCCGCTTGTGGGAATCACCGAATAGGTCAGCCAATGACCTTGGTCTCCACCCATTTTGTCGTAAAAAGCTCGTGCGCGTAAGTTATCTGGGGCTGTTTCCCAGGTTAACTTGGCATAATGATGTCTAGCTGCATAACCTTTGCAAGCCGCAAAAAGTTTCGCCGCCGCTCCCTGCCCACGCTCCGATTCAATCACGAACAGGTCGTTCATCACGGCAATCTTAGCGGCACGCAGCGTACTGTAACTGAAATATAAGGTCGCGAATCCGACCAACGTCCCATCTTCCGTCTCAGCCACGAATTGAATGCCATCTTTCTGTTCGAGTAATACATGAATCAAAGCGTTCAGCTTCTCGTCCTCAGGCTGGCGGTACTGATAGAAATCCACGATGTAAGCGAGCATTAAATTTTTGAGCTGGGGAATATCAGATATTACGGCTTCACGAATCATCACTTGTGCCATCAGGGGTGTCCTCCTTATTCATTCATGGATATGGTATAACTAAATTGAAACGCAGCAATCGTCACTTCTTTGATATAGAAAGGTTGCCCATTCGATGCCACAACCTATAACTTTAACGCTCCCTTGGCGCGTCGTTCCGCTAACGGAACAACACGGCCGTGAACTCTGCACTTGGCGATACCCCGCGCCCTACGATCTCTACACCTGGCCCGACTGGGCACAGATGGTCCGAGATCAGTCGGAGTTCGCCGACCTCGAGCTGCGCGATGCGCAATATCGCGGTGTCATCGATGCCGACGGCACACTCACAGGATTCGTGCAGTTCTTCCCGATCGTCGGCGTCACCCGCCTCGGACTGGGGCTGCGCCCCGAGCTGTGCGGCAGCAGCGGCGGCCTTGGCTCTCGCTTCGTCCAGCTGCTCGTCGCCGAAGCGCAGCGCCAAGCACCGCATCAAGAGATCGACCTAGAGGTGCTCGTCTGGAACGAGCGAGCGATCCGCGCCTACCAACGTGCAGGCTTCGCCATCACGGATACGTACGAGAAGTGGACGCCGACGGGCACTGCGGAGTTCCACTGCATGGTATACACAGGGCTAAGCATCCTCCTATCGCGCTAGAGGGATGCCACTGCTACCCATGCCCCTCCCCCTGCTACCCCTCGACCTCCGAATATACTTGTTCAAACTTCGCGGCAGTCGCGAAATCCAGCTCGGTCAAGCCGCCAGCGACCCACGAGGTCAGGCGCAGCGTCACCACGCGATAATCAATGGCGATCATCGGGTGGTGGTTCATGGCTTCGGACACCTGCGCGACTTCTTTCACGAACGCAATCGCCTGGAGGAATGACGAAAATCGATACTTGCGCATGATCCACTTGCTGCCCTCTTCCTCCAAGCTCCATGTATTTAGTGCAGCAAGGCGTTCATCGACAACCGCTTTCTCCAACTTCTCCCTCACCTTTTCCCACCACACTTCCTTACTGAATTAATCTGAAATGTGCCAGTTGGGAGAGGGCTGGATTAGCCTCGATGTGAACCCGCGCTCCCATTATAGCCCCAACTACTACTCGTAATCGTAAGCCACCGCTCCGACTTCACTCTCACCTGCATACGTGCGCAGCAGCTCCAGAAACGGCTTCCCATAGTTGCGGTATTTCACCTCGCCGACCCCTTTGATGCGCAGCATCGCCGCTTCCGTGGTCGGGCACTGCTCGCTCATCTCGCGCAACGTCGAGTCCGCAAAAATAATGTACGGCGGCACCTTCTCGCGCGCCGCCATTTCACGCCGCAGCAGGCGAAGCTGCTCGAATAAGGTGTTGTCCATCGCAGCGGCCGCGCGGACGGGCTGTTTGCGCACCTTTTGATACACAGGAAGCTTGCCCTGCAGCACTTCCGCAGCAGGCTGCATCAACCGGACAACCGGGTATTGTCCCTCTGACAGCTGCAAGAAGCCTTCTGAAATCAGCACATTGATCAGCTCGGCGATCTCTTTTTCAGGCAGATTGCTCATTATGCCATAGGTCGGCAGACGATCGAAGCGATAGTCCATGATCTTCTTCTGCTTGGAGCCCTTGAGCACGGAAGCGACCATCGAGATCCCGAAGCGTTCATTCATGCGGCGAATGCAGGAGAAAATCTTTTGCGCTTCCACGGTAATATCCACCGTGTCCCGATCATCCTTGCAGGAACTACAGTTCCCGCATGTATCTTTCACATTTTGCTCATCGAAATAATGTAAAATGACGTTCCGCAAACAGCGCGGTGAGTAGCAGTAGTCGATCATGGTTTGGAGCTTTTTGTACTCGTTCGCTTTGCGCTCCGGGGACAGCTGGTTCTGCTCAATCAGGAACTTCTGCGTCATAATATCCTGCGCGCTGAACAGCAGAATGCACTCGCTCGGCTCGCCGTCACGACCCGCGCGACCTGCTTCTTGATAGTATGCTTCCATGTTCTTCGGCATGTTGTAATGAATGACATACCGCACATTGGACTTGTCAATTCCCATTCCGAACGCATTCGTTGCGATCATCACGCGAATGTCGTCATAAAGAAACGCCTCTTGCATGTAGGAGCGCTCATCATCCGTTAAGCCTGCGTGATATTTGCCGGCGGCGTAGCCTTTTTTGCGCAAAGTCTCGTACAAATCCTCAACATCCTTACGCGTTGCTGCATAAATAATGCCTGGCTGATGCGTATGTTCCTTCACGTAATGCTGTATGTAATCCCGCTTGTTCTCGCCGCGTAAAATGGTCAGCTCCAAATTGTCACGCGAGAACCCATTGATGAAAATACCTGCCGTATCGAGCTCCAGCAACCGCGCAATGTCTGCTGTCACTTCCGCGGTAGCCGTTGCCGTGAACGCCGCCACAATCGGCCGATTCGGCAGCTGCCGAATGAACGGCGCGATCGAGACGTAGCTCGGGCGGAAATCATGCCCCCACTGCGACACACAGTGCGCTTCGTCGATCGCGACCAGCGGTAGATTCAGCGCAGCCATCCGTGAGCGGAACCGCTCCGACTCCAGACGTTCCGGCGCGATATAGAGCAGCTTATATTTGCCCTGCATCGCCCCCTGCATGCGCTGTTCCACTTCTCTCGCTTCCAGCGTACTATTAATGAATGTCGCCGGCACACCGAGGGCGCCCAACGCATCCACCTGATCCTTCATCAAGGAGATCAATGGGGAAATGACCAGCGTCACGCCGTCCATGAGCAGAGCAGGCACCTGATAACAGATCGATTTGCCCCCGCCTGTCGGCATAATCCCTAACGTATCGCGTCCTTCGAGCAGGTTCGTAATGATATTCTTTTGACCCTCACGGAATTCCGGATACCCGTAAACTTGTTGTAGAACCTTTCTTGCTTCATCCAGCATGCCTCTAAACACCTTTCCCCCAGATTGGAGATTCTCGATCAGTTAAGAGCGGTTGACCGCTCTTTAGCCCCTTAGACCAAATAAATAACCGACACCAGCTTCTCGCCATCGTGAACCTTGAGCACGTGATTGCCCGCATCATGCCGAACTGATCCTGCACCGACATGCATCACTGGCGCACTGCCTAAGCCATAAAATATATCGTCAGCCAACGTACGCAGGCATTGTTCCTGTTCCTCGGTGTCCAGCTCTTCCCAGTCCTCGGCCGTCATCTCGAGCAGTTCATAGAATCCATTAACCATTTCAATCCCGCGCACAAAATCCGTCACAATGTCCTTGTATTCTCTACCGTACTTAATACCCATCCGCACCGTCTCCTTCATCGCGCTTCATCTCTTCATCTAGCTTCACTTTATCATATTCTGGATCAGAATGCAGGTTAACCGCCTTGGGCTCGGATTAAAAAGTTCCCCTTTGGCATAAACTGTGGAAATGGGCAATTTCGGAAAAAATCTGTTACTATGGAAGAAGGAATGTACGGCTCGGAGGGTAGGAAAGATCACATGCTGAAACTTCAAATTCCCAAAAATCGAATGAACTACCTCATCAAGCAAATCCCGCTTCACTTCGACGCCACACGTCTGGAGCAAGGCTGGGAGTATTATCATAAAGGCCGTGTCACGGTGGTGGATCTCAAGGGCTTAACCGTCCTGTCGACCGTTGCTGGCAAACAGCTCCATAAGGCTCAAATTGATTTGGAAAATTTCGCGGCCAGCACCTGCAGTTGCGCTTTCGAGGGCTTCTGTCAGCATATTGGCGCTACGTTTTTTAGCTTATACGCCCCCTATGGACGTCCAGAGCTTGTCCTGCAGCAGCTCAAGCAGCAGATCCACACACGAAAGAAACCGCTGCGCAGCGCGGCCATCCTGCAAGAACGCAAGGCCGTGGCTCCAGCCAATGCGCCTGTAGAGGAAAGTCTGCCTACGGAGTGGCATCGTTTTTTTGAAGGGAAATTTCACGGATTTTCGATTTCACATCAGCATTCGATTGAAACGTTCTTTGACTCCGCATTGGAGTCACTGCCTCCTTATGCAGCGAACTGGCGGGACACGACCCGCGAGCTGTATATGTGCCATATCGTCCTGTTCATGATGCGGAAGATCGAGCAATTTTATCAGGAAACGAAGAGCTCTTATCTGTCCTACTATCACGAAAATGGATGCAAAATTGCCGCTAAAAACTGTGAAGAGAAGCTCGTTCAATTCATTCGCCGCATCGAGGTGAATCGGTCTTTTCAAGCGGAGCCTAAACATTGGCATGCCACGATCAAAATGGTCGGAGAATCCGCCCTTCAAGGCAAGGACAGCCCGGTGGATTGGCTGTTTGTGTATCGGTTCATCTGGTGGGCGCTGACTGACCAATTGGCGGTACAGCAAGAGGAAATGGCACGTCTGGATACACTGCTAGCCAAGAAAGACATGCTGCCCAAGAAGAAAGACACACTGCTGGCGGCCAGAGCCCATTTTGATATCATCCAAGGGCATACGGAGCAAGCTTTCGAACGCCTGGGTAAGCTGGCACACCCGCACGCGAAGGATTTTTTCCTCTATTTAAATAAATTTGTGAACGAGGGACAGTGGGACCGCATGCTGGTCTGGCTCCGCTGGCTGTTCCCGACGATTGCGAATGCGAATCATGATGACTTCCGCACCTTCTGCCAATATTGGCTGGATACGACGAAGCATCTGCCGAACGACAGCGAATGGGTTGGGGTGATGGAGTCCCTGCTGCCGCGTTCCTACTACTATTACACGGCTTATTTGCTGCAAACGAAGCGGTACCGCCAGTGGGTCGATTTGCAGCTTGCGAATCGGATCTCTCCCTTGAATCTATATGGCATGGAGCTCAAAGCGATTGAAGAACATGACTCAGCGCTGCTCCTTCCACTCTATCATCAGGCGGCCGAACGGGCTGTTTTGGAGAAAAATAGAGCTTCATACAAGACGGCTGTCCGCCTGCTCAAAAAGCTGCACAGCCTCTATAAACACATCGGCCAAGATGACCGCTGGGAGCATTACATTTATCGCTTGGCGGATAAATTCTCGCGTTTGCGTGCTTTCCAAGAAGAGCTCAAGAAAGGAAAATGGATTCGATGATCGAAACCAGCGCGCTGACTGTGCACCTGAGTTCGTTGCCGAACGGCTCGTTATTCCTCTGGGGATCTCGGGAGAACGGCGGAATTTGGGACGCACTTGATCTGAAACATATGCTTTTCGCATGGCATCGCGCCTCGTTCTTCGGGACCTTCATGGAACCGAGCGAATGGCAAAATCGGGAGGGCATCGAGCTGCTCCCGCTAGAAGCGCTCGATTATTTCAGCGAGCCGCAGCCTGTTCAGCATTTGCAGCTGCATTGGCACACGTCCTGTGCCGACGTCATTCGTTTGGCGCCTGCTGTGAGAGAGTCCCTGGCGATGGGACGTTTCATGCCCGACTACGAGAAATGGAAGTCCGGCGAAATCGGCTGGAAGCTGCAGCTGCCCGAGGAGCTGCAAGCGCTGGAGACACCAGCGATTTCACGTTGGATCCACGCCTTGATCCCCGAGTGGGTCGACGCCGACGGCGTCATGAAGGACAATCTGCGCAAGCTCGAAGCTGCGTATCCGTTGATGCGCCGCGCGGAAACCAGCGGCACCGAGGTGTGGCTCGACGAGGAGGACTGGCTCGTCAGCATCGGCTGGCGTCAGGACCGGACGCCGATGCGCACGTGCCTGCAGCTCGCCGAGCCGGACCTGGCGCATGGCGCAGGCTGGCAGCTGCGCGTGCTGCTGCAGGACCGGCTGGCGCCGGAGGTGCTGCGCACCGTGACGACCAGCGGCGAGCCGGTCGCAGGCGAACAGCCACTGCCAGAGGCGTGGCTGCCAGAGCTGGGCCGCGTCGAGCGCGACGCGGCGCGATGGCTGCGCATCCTGCCGTGGCTGGATGCGGGCGATGGCTCCCTCCGTCAGACGTTGACGGAGGAGGAGGCTTGGCGCTTCCTCGCCGAGGGAAGCGTGCGTTTAGTGGAGGCAGGAACAAGCGTGTTCCTGCCCGCGTGGTGGGAGCGCATCCGCAAGATGCGGCCGAAGCTGCGCGCGAAGATCAAGTCTTCCGTCGGTTCTGGACGGGAGACGATGTTCGGGCTGAGCCAGCTGATGCAGTTCGACTGGAAGCTGGCTGTGGGGGATTTGGAGCTGACGGAAGAGGAATTCCGACAGCTCTTGGAGGAGAAGCGCAAGCTGATCCAGATTCGCGGCAACTGGATTCAGCTCGACCCGCAGTTCATGGCCCAGGTCGAGCAGATCATGAAGAGGGTCAGCAAGAAGCAGGGCCTCTCCTTCCGCGATGTGCTGGAGCTGCATTTTGCTGGGGAGGCAGGCGGTTTGCTGCCGCCTGAGGATGATCCCGACGCCGCGCGCTACCTCGACATGGAGGTCGAGCTGAATGAGCAGCTGCGCCACATGGTCGAGCAGCTGACGCAAACCGCAGCGATTCCGACGATGGAGCCGCCACCGAGCTTTCACGGCTCGCTCCGCCATTACCAAGTAGACGGCATCTCTTGGCTCCTGTTCCTTCGCCGCTTCGGCCTAGGCGGTTGCCTAGCCGATGACATGGGTCTCGGAAAGACGATCCAGTGGATCACGTATCTTCTCACGGTGAAAGAGACGGAGCAGCCAGATACGCCATCCCTGTTGATCTGTCCGACTTCTGTGCTGGGCAACTGGCAAATGGAGTTGAAAAGGTTCGCTCCTTCCCTGCGCGTCCATCTTCACTACGGACCGCAGCGGTTGAAAGGCCCTGCTTTTCAGGAGAAAATCGTCGGCAAATACGATTTGGTATTAACGTCTTACACCCTGTCTCATCTAGATGAAGGAGAGCTAAGCGAAATTGCGTGGAACTCCATCTGCCTGGATGAGGCTCAAAATATCAAGAACGCTTATACGAAGCAAGCGACGGCGATACGCCGTTTGAACGGCTATCATCGTATCGCGCTGACAGGAACGCCGATCGAGAATCGGCTGACAGAGCTGTGGTCGATCTTCGACTTCGCGAATCCCGGCTATCTCGGCACGGTGCGCGAATTCACGCATCGCTATGTGAATGCGATTGAACGCACGCGCGATGAGGCGACAATCGGCAAGGTGCAGAAGCTGATCCGGCCGTTCCTCCTGCGCCGCGAGAAAAAAGACCCTGCCATCCAGCTGGACCTGCCCGAGAAGAACGAGTCCAAAACGTTCATCTCGCTGACCGCCGAGCAAGGCTCGTTGTACGAGAACTACATCCAGGATATGTTCGATCGCCTGGATAAGCTGAACGCGATGGAGCGGCGCGGCCTCATTCTCGCCGCGTTAACGAAGCTCAAGCAGGTGTGCAACCACCCTGCCCTGCTGCTCAAAGAAGGGCTCGGCACACCGTGGAGCGGCCGCTCGAACAAGCTGGAGCGCCTGCTCGAGATGGTGCAGGAGCTGCGCCAAGAGGGCGACAAATGCTTGATTTTCACGCAGTTTGTCGAGACGGGCAACCTGCTGCAGCATGTGCTCCAGCAGGAGCTGGGCGAGAAGGTGCTGTTCCTGCACGGCGGAACCGCGAAGGCGGGGCGCGATGCGATGATCGCGCACTTCCAAGACGCAACCTTGCCTGATGAGGAGCAGCGCAATGTGTTCATTCTTTCGCTGAAGGCCGGCGGCATCGGGCTCAACCTGACCGCGGCGAATCATGTGTTCCACTACGATCGTTGGTGGAACCCCGCGGTCGAGAATCAGGCGACGGACCGTGCCTTCCGGATCGGGCAGACGCGCCATGTGCAAGTGCACAAATTCGTCACGCTCGGCACGCTGGAGGAGCGCATCGACGAGATGATCGAGCGTAAGCTGGGCCTCAGCCAGCAGATCGTCGGCTCGGGCGAGAACTGGATCACGGAGCTGTCGACAGACGAGCTGCGGGATCTGTTCTCCTTGCGCCGCGAGTGGGTGGAGGCGTAGCCAGGGATAGAAAAGGAGCTAAGCGATGTCTAGTCGCTTAGCTCCTTTTGCCGTTCTCGCAGCGCTCACTCTAGCAGGCATTATTCACGCTGCTCACACCCCACACATTGTGCCAGGCTGTCTATTACGCCTACCCCCAACAAATGAGATGGATTTCATGTATCTATTTTGGCGCAAATTCCTGGAGTTTCGTTAGCTAGATGGATTTCTACAGTTAATTCGCACAACTATGGGTGGTTTTGCTCAGCCTGTTCACAATTAACAGCACATTTCCATTTATTTGCGCTAATTCTTGAATTTTCATGTGAAATAACTGTACTTTTCCAGTTAGTTCCCCCTTCCAGCCTCAAATCATCAAATCCAAAAACAAATAATACCCCTCACCCAACGCGCAGGAAAACGTCTGGATTTGATACGAGGTATCCAGGTCGGTATAGACTTGGGACAGCGTCCCTTGTTTTTGCACGTTCATCATGAGAATGTTGGAGATGAAATACGGACGCCACGCCCAATTGGCTTGCCGGTAGCTCTCGTTTTTGCTCCAGCCCTCTTCGTTACGGGTATAGTTGGATGACGTCTGATAGCCATCACCTTGGCAGATATACATGCGAATACAGTTGTCGGACACGTTGTGAATCATTTGTTCAAGGACAGCGTCAGCCTCGTCAGCGTTCGAAATACCGGCAGACGAATGAATCAGTGTCGATAGCCCCTCGTGCACAGTGAGCAGTTGACTATAGCGCTCGAACTGGCCTTGGCCAAAGCGTTGCAGCTCTTCTGCGAGCATCCCCTTGTAAGCATCTGGTTGCTGCAGGTCCACTTCTGCTTGGGAGAAAAGAAAGCCTTGCACGTACCTGGCCCCCGCATGCAGAGCGGTATGCAGCTCACGCTTAGTTTCCACACCTTCGACTAGCAGGGAGGCACCCATTTGCGAGGATAGAATGGAAAACGACTGCAGCAAGGCTCGATATCCATCATGAACAATGCTTTTCTTCAAAATGTTCAAGTCGATCTTTAATATTTTCGGCTGCAAGCTAGCAATACGATCCAAGTTACTGAACCCGCTTCCCACATCATCAATAGCAATGGTGCACCCGAATTCCCGATACAATTCAATAATCCAGGTGAGCTCTTGCAGCTGACCCTTGAACTCTTCTTCTGTAATTTCGATCACAATCTGTGAGGGATCTATCTGATATTTCTTGGCCAGTTCGATGGTTGGCAGGACACCCGTTCGTTTATAGGTACGGTAAATCCAGGAAGGTTTTAGATTAATGAATAGCTTACTGGGATAAGGAGACTCCGCAACTCGTTCAATCGCTTGTTCTCTTAAATGACGATCGATCATGAGCTGCATGTCTTCCGATATATCAGGGTCTTGGAAGAAAGGCCCTAGGCTCTCCACACCCCCATCACGAATCCATCTGCCCAGTGATTCATAACCGATAATTTCTTGGCTCTGCAAGGAGATAATAGGCTGATAATATGGACGTATTTCATGACGTGGCGGAATCTTGATGTTCTTCACCTGCACTGTGCGCCCCCCTCACTACAACTAAATCATGTCGTACTTCTTAACATTGAAACGTATTAACTCATATTTTAAACGACATTCATGCATTCCGCAATCAATAATGTAAGGAAACATGACATTGTTGGTTTTTAAAGGAATTTGTTGAGCCCTGTCGAATTTGAAAGTGATCTTTCAAACTTATGAAGAAGTTAGGTGAGCTCGTCACATGAAAACTTTTACTAGATCTCGAATCTCCATGCTCTATGTCATCTTAATCGTTGCCTTACTAGCGCTTGTCAGCGTTTCTAACTACATGGCCTCTCGCAATATGGAAAAAGAAAACGCCGCAATTGTGAATGATGCAATCCCTATTCTTACGACGGCCAACAGCTTGTTGACCAACCTGATTAATCAGGAAACAGGTCTACGCGGGTATGAGATCTCCCAGAATGAGCAGTTCTTGGAACCCTTTAACCAAGGTCGAGCGCAGACTGCCACTGATTTAAGCACGATGGCTGTCTTGGACAAGAAATACCCTACCTTGCAGATTATTATGGATACCCAAGTCATTCCTGCGATTACCAATTTACAGAAGTATCATGACACCACATTGGAGCTAGCACGCGCTGGCAAGTTCGACGAGGCGAAAGCCCGGATTAACGGCGGCCGAACCTTAATGGATCGCTATCGCGTCATCCATACGAGCATCGAGAACAATATTGAACAGATCACAGCGGGTGCCTATGAGGCTTCCCAAAAGGCTGGTCAAACGTCCCGCATGATTACGATGGTCGGCAGCCTTGTTGCGCTGCTTACTGGCGGACTATCCATTATTATTTCCATTCGTTCGCTGCAAGCGGAGAAAGAGCTCCGCAAGAGCGAAGAAACGTACCGCTACATGGCAGAGAGCTTGGAAGCGCAGAACGAGGAAATTATTGCCCAACAAGAAGAACAACAGCTCACACTTGCTAAGCTGTCTGAGCGCGAACGCGATTTGGAGCTCATTTCCTCCTACCAGGAGAAATTAACAGGTTATGTGAAGATGAAGGATTTCTTGGTTCACACGCTGCCTGCCCTTTTAGATTCGTTAGCGCAAGACGCTGCACTCGTTGTACTAGAACGTCATTCCGAAGATGGCTCGGTATCCTACGAAGTCATTCATTCCATGGGATATCCGAAGGCTTATGTGCAGGCGTCACGCTCCGAGTTGTTCGGACCTGCCAAGCGCGTATTCGATGAAGGGACGACGATCGTCCATACTCGTGACGTTTCGGGCCAAGAGCTCGGTATTCACGGAGGAATGACACGCGCTGTTGATCAATATATTCCGCTGACGGATGATAAGCAGGCTGTTATCGGCTTCCTTTTACTGACCAGCTATCAATGCGCAAGTGCTCTAGATGATAATCAGCGGTTGACCAAAGGATTAGTGCGCCAATTCGGGCTCGCTTTCTATGCGCAAGTCGTGAATGACGAGAAGATTCAGCAGGCGAATAGCTTGGCTGAGTTGAACGACCAACTGACTGTGGAGAAGCAGCTCTTGGAAGGACAGCGCGATCTCATTCAAAATATTTTGGAATCCGCCCATGAAGGCATGATGATGTGTGATTCGCAGGGCACGATTCTGTTCGCCAATCAACGTATGAATCGCTATTTCGGCCTACATAATCGCGTTAACGAGAATCTTGTTGCCTGCAGCTATGAGATTGGCGCTGAAACACCTAGCTTCCACGGCGTCGCCGCATCCATTGAAGCGCTAATTGACCGTTCGTTGTCCCACTTGACCCAGCGTTTCAATTTTCAGCAAGAGGATCATTTCCAACATGCGGAGCTCTACGCTACGGTTGTGAGCGAAGGCACGGAGCAGCAGGGCTATCTGTTCGTTTTCCGTGACCGTACGGAAGAAGAGCGTATTGATGAGATGAAGAACGAATTCATCTCCATCGTTTCTCATGAGCTTCGAACTCCGCTCGCCAGCGTGCTCGGTTTTATCGAGATTTTACTGCACCGTGAGCTGTCGCAAGAGAAGCAGAAGCGCTATATGGAAACCATTTATAACGAAGCCCAGCGCTTGTCGAATCTCATCAATGATTTCTTGGATCTGCAGCGTATGGAGTCTGGGCGTCAATCGTATCACTTCGCGCCGATCCAATTGCCTTCCCTCGTGAAGGACATCGCCGAGCAGTGGGAAGACAAGCAGCAGCATCGCGTCGTTATCCATCACCAAGAGTCCGAATTATGGGTACGCGCCGATGTGGATCGACTTCGTCAAGTGTTCGACAACCTGATCAGCAACGCCATCAAGTACTCGCCAGCAGCTGATCAGATCGACATTCACCTGACGGCCCATGAAGGCAAAGTCACCATCGCGATTCAAGATTACGGACTAGGCATTCCGCAAGATGCGAATGAGCATATGTTCTCGAAGTTTTTCCGTGTAGACAACTCCGATCGCCGTCAAATCGGCGGTACAGGACTTGGACTTGCGATTGTCAAAGAAATCGTAGAAGGGCACAACGGGCACATCTCTTATACATCCGAAATGGGACACGGCACAACGTTCCGCATAGAGCTTGATCAGCACGTGCTTAATGGGTTGGATGGGAAAATTGTTATTTTCGAAGATGATGATAATTTGGCTAAATTAATTAAAGTCGCCCTGAATAAGCTTAGCCTCCCTTCCATCCAACTGCGTTCTGCGGAAGAGGGCATGATCGCTCTGCACCGTTGTGAAGGCGAAGGTCCCCTTCTCTTCATCGTGGATATTCATCTGGAAGGCGAGAAAACTGGCTGGGATTTCATCGCAGAGCTGTATAAGCATCCTGTTCATGCACAAACACCTGTCATCGTGTCCACCGCTCTGGATCCGCCGCATGACTATCATGAGAAGGAGATCGAGAAATATCTTAAGAAGCCATTCACGATGGAAAGGCTCGTCCAAGTAGCGAAACGTTTGCTTGATAATAAGAGCAGTCTCGCTTACGTGTTCCCATCGCAGAATAAAGAGACGCTCTCCACCACCTTACAGCGCAACGGCATTCAAGTTGTGAAAATGCAAGAAACCCACGATATGATCGAGGTCGATATCTCCAAGCCTTCTTCCGAGTCGTAACGCTGTCCCTCGGACGCTTTAAACTCCCGTATCCTTTTGGATGCCGGGAGTTTTTATATCTTGTAAAGGGCAGGGATTTCCCGCGTGAATCGCTAATATAATAGACACATATAGGTTCATATTGAGAAAGGGTGTGCCCTTGATGACAAAGCTTGAATCCGCTTCCACTCCTTTGCGAGGACGTAGTGTTTGGGCCTTATTTTTCTCTCTGCCCATCTTCGCATGGGCGATGTACGATTTCGCTAACACGATCTTTTCATCGAATATCGTGACCGTCTTTTACCCTTTTTACCTGAAAGAAACGTTAGGCAAAAGTGAAGAGCTCGAACAAATTGCGAGCACCTTTATTACGTACTCCAACGCGCTATCCAGCTTCTTCCTGGTGCTGTTATCCCCGCTATTCGGCGTCTGGATTGACCGCACGGGCAAGAAGAAAGCTTACCTCGTCCCGTTCACGCTCATCGCGATCATCGCGACATTGTTCATGGGTGCATCCTCGCTATGGAGCACCAATCAGGAATGGTTCGGACTGAATACGGCCATCTTTGGGGTCATTCTTTTCTTCATGATTGCGAAATTTTTCTATAATTCCAGCCTGATCTTCTATGATTCTATGATCTCCGATCTAGGCAATGAGCGTGAGATCCCTCTCATCTCCGGCTTCGGTGTGGCCGTTGGTTATGTTGGGACGCTAGTGGGGCTCATTGTATTCCCATTGGTGCACGACAATCATTTTGAGAGCACGTTCATTCCGAGTGCCGCGATGTTCCTCATCTTTTCGCTGCCGATCATGCTCCTCTATAAGGAGAAACCGCAGAAGCCAGCAGCCAGCCAGAAATCATTGCTCAGCGGCTACCGCGAGATTTGGGCTACGTTCAAGGACGCGCGGAATTATCAGGCTGCTTTCACATTCATGATTGCCTACTTCTTCTTCAACGATGCGATTGCGACAGCCATTGCGGTAATGGCCATTTATGCCAATACGGTCATGGATTTCTCGACAGGGCAGTTCATTCTGCTTTACCTTGTGTCCACGGTATCGAGCATTATCGGCTCCTTCCTCTTCGGGTATGTAACGAGAAATATCGGGCCGAAACGTGCCGTTACTATCGTCGCCATCATCCTCATCGTGGCGATCTCCCTTGCTTCTTTGGCGACTAGCAAAAGCATTTTCTGGGTCGCAGGCAGCTTGTACGGTGTCTCCATGGGAGCCATGTGGGTCACCTCCCGCACGTTGATCGTGCAATTGACTCCCGAGGATAAGCGCGGCCAGTTCTTTGGCCTTTTCGCCTTCTCAGGCAAAGTGTCCTCCATCGTCGGACCCGCCTTGTACGGGTCGATTACATGGGCGATGGCGTCCACGGGGAACCTTGCAAGCCGCGTCGCGCTTGGCTCCTTGCTGATCCTCGTCATTATCGGCCTAATCGTCCATATGCGCATTCCGAAGAAATTGCCAAATCCTTTATGACTCATGTACAATAATAACTATATTGTGTGAAAGACACGGCACCCAAAACACTAGAGCAGCTAAGAGCTTTAGTGTTTTTTTGCAAATAGGGCCGCGTACTTTCACAATACAAGTATGCACACCAGAGGGGGATGACGTTATGGCGATGCGGTACAAACGGGTCCTAATTAAACTGAGCGGCGGGGCTGTGGCTGGGGGCAATTCCTTCGGATTCGATCCCGCGCAGCTCGATCATATTGCGAACGAAATTATGACCGTTGTGAACTCCGGTGTAGAAGTGTGTTTAGTCATTGGCGGGGGCAACATTTTCCGCGGGAATATGGGGGAAAGCTGGGGTATCGAGAAAGCGGAGGCCGACAATATCGGCACACTCGCAACCGTGATCAACAGTTTGATGCTGCGCGGCGTACTGAAGGCGAAAACAGAAGCCGAGGTGCGCGTCATGACCGCGATTCCGATCGCTTCGGTGGCAGAGCCTTTCATTCGTTTGCGAGCGATTCATCACCTGGAAAAAGGGTACATCGTCATTTTCGCCGGCGGAAATGGACAGCCATTCGTTACGACGGATTACCCGTCGGTCCAACGGGCGATCGAGGTCAACTGCGATGCCATTCTGGTCGCAAAGCAAGGCGTTGACGGCGTATTCGACAAGGATCCGAAGCACCATCAGGAGGCGCAGCAGTACAAATCCCTTCACTATAACGATGTCATTCAACACAATTTGAAGGTCATGGATCAGTCCGCTTTTATTCTGGCGAGAGATTATCATATTCCTATTCATGTGTTCAATTTCGACAAGCCTGGCTCGATGCGAGAAATTTGCGCGGGGTTGAATACGGGCACCATTATTAGCGGGTCATCGGAACTTGTTTATCATTCGTAGAAGCTTTTACATAGAGACGGACAAAAATAAGGATAGCCCTGCAGAGCGACTCTGCAAAGCTATCCTTTTACCTATGCAGCCACTACTTTGTTAGCCAAGCATAAGCACATAATAATCTTGCGCATTCCTCATCGCAAATCCGCAGGATTCATAGAGCCCGAGCGCCTTCTCGTTCTCCACGGATACTTCCAATTTAATGCTTTCTGCGCGGTCATGCTGCTTTAATTCGGAGATCGTTTGGCTTAAAATCTGACGACCATACCCCTTGCCTCGGAACTCTGGCAGCACACAAAAGCCATAAATAAAACCGCTCGTACCTGGCTCCACCATCGCACCCAGCTTGCCAATCGGCTCATGGTTATCGCCAAGCTCCGCGATCCAAGTTCGTTCCTTCTCGCCATCGATTGTTTGTTTCACATATTCACGCGTGTCGCTCTCTGGCATGTCGAAGCCAGACATATTCAACCTCACTAGCAGCTCTGTGTCAGCGGCATCCGCTTTGCGAATACATAGTGACGCTTGGGCAGCATCAGGAGGGGTCACTTGCTTGTCCAACACCATGACATATTCCGAAAAGGAAAAGTTTGCGCCCAGCGCGGTTAGGAAGCCTTTTCCACTGAGAGACCCCCGCTCGTTGATGAAAATAAGCTTTGTCACTCCTCTTCTTCGGCACTCCTCCATCGCGGCCTGAACGAGCTGCTTGAACACACCGCGGCGCCGCGCCTTCGGATGCACCATTCCGCTGATTTCCACCTCCGTGGAAAGGAAGCTGTATATCGCGAGGAAGCCGATCATTTCATTATTTTCAACATATACAAAATCATTGGTCACACCAGCAGGACGGCTGGATAATGTGCTCCAATTCAATTTAATCTCAATGCCGTCGTGCTCATTGCACGCTTCCCATAGTGCTCGAACTTCTTCCAGCTCGCTCGGGGACAGGCCTGCTCTTGCGATTATGCCTTGTTTCATTGGTGTACCTCCGTGACATTCATGTAGAAAAGAACTTACTTGCACTCATTATACATGCCGCCCCGATTCCGTGGTAAGTTAATAAATAATTGTATTTATTCTTTCGTGGGCATGAACGATTCGTGTCCGCTCGTCGTATTATCACCGATATTAGGCAGAGAGGATGTTCCAATCACGTGGAAGAGGTCGATCTCATTCGTCAGGCTAGAAGCGGCGACACACTGGCTCTGTCACAGCTGCTACAGCAGCATTATGCGTTTGTGTATAAGTATTTGCTCAAAGTCACACTAAATCCGAACCAAGCTGAGGATCTTACCCAAGAGACCATGTCTAGGTGTATTGAAAAAATAACTCTATATAACGGGACGTCGAAGTTCTCGTCCTGGTTAATAACCATTGCCACTCGATTGATGATCGATCAGAGCAGGAAGCGTAAGCGGGAACAGAAGTGGCAAGAGAACGAGGGACAGCAGACCCTTAGGCAGCTGCAGTGGCAGTTCGCGCAACATACCTCGGAGGCTTGGCCCGATGTGGTGAATGCCTTGTCGGAGCTTCCGCGCGAGAGCCGAATGCCGCTCATTCTCAAGCATTACTACGGCTACACCTATGAGGAGATTGGCAGTATGCTCGCCATCGCGGAGGGAACCGTGAAATCCCGTGTGCACCATGCACTTGTACAATTACGAAAGGAGCTGACTTAGATGGATGAAGATGTGAAAGGGCGACGGAGCGAAGGGCAAGAGGCAATAACTGCGCAGGAAGAGGCTTTGAGCGATGCAGGGGTCCACAGACAGCTCCGCGAGGGGCTTGCGATGATCGACCGTGCGACAGACGTGCCGACGCCAAGCGCAGCCTGGTTCGAGCGGCAGATTGCCAACGCGCAGAGTAGACAGCGATCTCGCTTGATTCGCGACCTGCTGATCCTTTGGATCGGCGCGCTGCTCGTATTCTACGTGTTTTATCTGACAGTAAGCGCTCAGCCAGCAGCTTTCCTCTCCATCCAAGCAGCAGCGATATTGATTCCTGCAGCTTGGCTACTCTTGAAAAAGCAGGTGACCTCACATGAGAACAACTGAGTCCAAATTCGATCAGTTGCCCCTCTGGGCATGGATAGGTATCGCGGTGATTGCAATCACACAGAGCACATGGCTTTACCTAGATGCGCGTAAACAAGGAGCTCGTTACCCTTGGTTTTGGGGGATTTGGGGCATCATTCAAGTGCCGCTTCCGACGATTGTTTATCTGTTTGCCGTGCGGAAAATTCATCGAAAATAATGGATTATTCTAGCATAAAAACGGCTGCCTATTGGGCCGTTTTTTATTTGGTCATTTGGTGACATTCGTAAAATTGGGGAACAACCACAATTTTAGAAACGGCGCCAATTTTCATTTCATTTTGCTCGCTTGCTCACCGCATAAGCCTCTGGCGTCTGACCCAGAATCGACTTGAAATCCTTGATGAAATGCGACTGATCATGGTACCCGAGATCCATCGACAGCTTTGCCCAATCATGCGTATCATTGCCATCAGTCGTTTCAGCCGCGCTTTGGATGCGGGCGATTTTGATCACCCATTTTGGACTAACGCCGACATACTGATCGAATAGACGCTGCAACGTACGAATATTCATGCCAAAATGCTCACACAACGCATCCACCTTGGTCATATCTGGCTGCGCGTAGATGAAGTCCACCATGTCATTCACTAGCGCAACCTGCTCATCTGGGAGGGGCAGCTTCGCTCTAATCATGTCCTCCACCAGGTTAACGTTGCGCTGATCGTCACTGTGACTTAACACGAGCGCCTCCAACGCCCGCGGCTCCCTGTCAAATACGCGGTCAATGCCTACGGGCTGCTCCAGCAGGTCTGACACCGCTCCTTTCACAAAAGGATAAAAGCCCCCTGGCTTAAATTTCACGCCAAACACACTCCCCTGACCCTTCAGGTGGTAGCCGTACTTCTCTTTGCCAGGACCAAAAATAGCCGAACTCCCCTGCTCGATAACGAGATTCACACAGGGATTAGGAATGACATGCTGGGTATACGGCTCTTGTCCAGCAAGATCCCATCGAACGACCCAGTAATGTCGAACAAAGGGAGCTATATCGTCCCCGGGGGCGTAACGTGAAAGCTGAAATTTGCGCTCGCCCTGCTGCAGATGGATGATACCCATAGGGGCATTGGATGGCATCGGAACCACTCCTTGTCGCGTTTTTACAATACATGGGAATACTTCTGCGTATATGATAGGTAGGATCATAGAAGTGAAGGAGTGCGAAATGTGATGGAGCTGAAGTATGAATTTTATATTGGTGCGAGTACGAAAGAAGTATGGGATATTCTGATCACGCCTGAGGGGACGCGTCAGATTTTGTTTGGCAGCGTGTTGCAGTCCACATTTGAAATTGGTTCGGACTATGCGTATGTAGGACCTGGTCAGGATGGCGAGGAGACGGTACATGTGTATGGCAAAATTCTGGCCTATGAGCCAGAGAAGCTCATCTCTTGCACAGAGCATGCAGGCCCTTCTTATCGGGAAAATCACGCGGAATTTCAATCGCGCATGACGCTTTCGCTTGAGACCGTTGGCAGCTGCACGAAGTTGACGCTCGTGAACGACGAGTGGACACCTAACCACCCTAGTTTTGAATCAACCAAAGCCAGCTGGTGGATGATCCTAAGCAACATCAAAACATTAGCCGAGACAGGCAAAACGCTGGATTTCGGCTGGTAGACTACTATTATACATGGTCGTTAATAACTGGCGTCAATAGCATGACGAAAACCGTCCCGCGATCGTGCAGGACGGTTTTTGCTGGGTTGCAAATCAAGGAACACGCAGCAGCATCACTTTCCGCTGCTCCTTCGCGCTCTGAATCGCACCGAAGACCATGGCTGTGCTATAAATATTGTCCATATAGCTTGTCTCCGCTGAACGTTCCTCCTCAATTGCTAAGAACATTTCATCCAGGCAGCCATGATGCCCTTCTCGACCGTGCCAGGTGTAAGGCGCTTCGATTCGATCGTAGTCCAACAAGAAGTTCGCCTCCTGCCCTGGTGCCACTACTTCCGCATAGGGAGCGCCATCTCTCCAACTGGCTGTGCCTTGACTCCCCGCAACTCGCCACTCCGCCTCCCATGTCGTACGCAGTCCTTCCGAGCACCAGGAGCCGTTATACGTAAACACCGCGCCGTTATCAAATTCGAAAATACACACAGCAGCCGCATTGCCCTCGTACCAGGAGCCTTCTGGATTGAACTCGTGGCAATAGACGGACACGGGATTGGCTCCGATAATAAAGCGCGCCTGATCGAAGGTGTGGATCGCCATATCCAAGATCAGCGGACTCTCCATCGCATCCCGGAAACCACCGAAGTGCGCGCCGATGAAAAAGTCAGCCGTCACAAAGCCTGGCTTGCCAATTACGCCGGAGGCGACCAACTCGCGAAGCGCGCGGATATCTTTCAAATAGCGACGATTTTGCATGATGCTATAATGCAGCTCCGGCTTTGTTCCCGCAAGTTGGGCTAGCTGCTCTGCGGCCTCCATCGAGGCTGCCATCGGCTTTTCGCTCATGAGATGGCAGCCGCCTTCTAGCGCTGCAGTCGCCACTGCCAGATGCGCAGATGGGATTGTGGCATCAAACACCATATTCGCGCCGGTCTGCCGAATCGCTTCTTCCACGCTCGCGAACCACGGTACGGACAAGCCATAGGTTTCGTTCATTTTGGCAGCGGCCGCTTCGTACAAGTCTACAAAAGCCACGATCTCCGTATCCTCCCGCTCTAATGCGTATGTAATCCAGGTATTGGCCATGTGCCCGCAACCTGCCTGAACGATTTTGTAAGTCGTCATCTTCTACTCCTCCTGCTGCTCGCTTAGTCAATCACCAAACGCCCTGTGAATCCAGACAAATTTGCATCCTATTGCGTATAGCTAGCTCACTCGGATGCGTCTGTTATATACTTAGGATAGCGGAAAAAACGGCAAATTCGCTACGCAGAATCATGTGAAATAGTTGCACGATTTTGTGATAAAGTGGAGGAATCCTCATGACTTCCTTAAAAGCATTAAAAGAAAATACCCGTATGCCGGGCAAACATTTCCTGGTCAATGTCTTTCACAACTTATCCTCGGGGGAACGTGTCCTCTACCCTCATTGGCACGAGCATTTGGAAATCATCTACGTTGTTAAAGGTAATGCTGTTTTCGATATCGGCGGCATCACCAGCAGCACTTCGCCTGGCGACTTATTGTTTGTACACTCGGGCGAGCTGCATTCCGGCTATGCTGTCAACAATATGGACGTGGATTATTATGCCATTGTCTTTAACAAATCACTTCTCGGCGCTGATTCTGGAGACCCGCTGTACGGGCCGATGGTTCTGCCTTTCATGGAAGGCCGTAAACGCTTTCCTTTACACGTGCGGCCGGAGGATGAGGTCTACCCTGCCTTTGCCGAGATTATTCATCGGCTTATTGATGAATTCGAACATAAACAGCCCGGCTACGAGCTATCCGTCCGCTCCCACCTGCAGCTTCTAATCACAGCCACCATGCGCCTGGATCACAGCGACTCTTTGCGTAAAGAAGTGCGCGCAAATCATTCCTTCCCCCATGCGAAATATTTTGAAAAGCTGTTCGCCTTTGTTCGTGAGGAGTATAAGCGCCCAATTCCGCTGGAAGAGGCTGCGCAGCTGACCAATATGAGCCTTCACCATTTTTGTAAAACCTTCAAAAAAATAACCGGCCGCACCTTCGTTGAATACGTCAACTTATACCGCATCAATGCAGCGGAACAGTTGCTCCGCACCGAAGGCGTTTCCGTTACCGAGGCCGCCGAGCTCGTCGGCTTTAACAGCATCAACTACTTCACCCGTACGTTCAAGCAATTTAAATACTACAGTCCTTCCCAGTGTAAAAGGGAGTAACGCAAAATAAACGCAATCGTCCATATAGGAGGAGTGCGTTTATTTATGACTTATACATTTACAACGGCAATAACGCCAACGTTTCTTTACCTTCCAAACCCGCAACCATCGCTTCCCACGCGTGCGGCTTGTTCGCGAGCACAGCGTAGTAGCGTCGCACAAATTTTGCGACTAGCGCAGCTGAGATTTCCGCCTGGTCCTCGTTCGTCGGTAAGAAGCAAAGATCAAGCCCCTCCACCGCTTCGCCATTGTTCTCCCATGAGGGATGCACATAGGTGAAGTCGATCCGCTTGTAGCCCAAATGCGAGAGCACCTCGCGCCGCACATAAGGATCCATCGGCTTCACGCCGCCGAAAGCATACCCCTCGATCCGATACGGATCGTAAATTTCGGCGAACATCCCCTGCATGGGCTTGCCTGCTTCAGCGGCTAATCGTTCAAGGTCTTGCCAACGTTTCCGCGCTAGAAAACGCCCAATACCCAACCCAGCCATGCCAATGATCGTAAAATCCGTCATCGCCACCTGATCTTCCTCGTAATAACGGTACTCCGTCGTGCCGACAACTTTGCCTTCGTGCACAGCCACGAATACACGGATGCCTGGGTCTTCTAACGGTTCTTTCCAAAGCGGAAAGTCCAGCACCTCCTCTGGCGGAAATACCTCTTTCATCAAATCGTGCATGGATCGAAACAACGGGTCCTCTATGCTTGTGATACGTATGAAATCCATCAGTTCATTCTCTCCTTTATGATAATCAATCTCCCACTTGAAAAGGGTTCCGCCACTCCATCAACAACGCGTGATTCAGCGACTCTTCGTCTTCTAAATAGCCTTCAACCACATGCACAGGGGTGCGCCCGCACCGCAGCAAAAAGGTAATCACTGGGTCCTTCAGCGTCCCCGACATAACGGCCGCCACGTACGCTTCGGCACTCATCGTTTCTGCAACCTTATGGTAGCCGGGCATGCGGCCGCCACCGAGCAACCGAGCCATCCCCAGCTGTACAACAACCTCGTACATGGATTGCATTAACCATTTTCCTAGCCCCAGCTTGCGATAAGCAGGCATAATGCACACATCTACAATATAAAGCGTGTCACCATCTGGCTGATGTGTGCGAATATACCCATCGTCCGTCACGGTTGACCAGCTATGATCACCAGCACCCGCCATGCGCTCGCTGTCCACACGCAGTCCCGTGATGGAGCCGACCACCTGACCTGCTACCTCTACGCATAGCGCACCCTCTGGAAAGCGCGTCACATGCTCCCTTAGCTGATCCTTCGTCCACCAGAGCTCCGATGGAAAAGGAGGCGGAAAGCTCACCTGCTGAACGCGGATCAAAGCATCGAAATCAGCTTCGCCATACGTGCGAATGACAGCCTCAATTGGCGTATCGCCATCGAATACGTAGAGCTGTTTCCTCATTGGCAGTCTCACGTCCAATCCGTATAGAGATCCGTTCGGCGATCTCGCCATGTGGTAACGGAGCCTCGCTCCCGAACGATCGCCAGCAGGGAAAGATCCAGGTCAGCAGTCACGACCATATCACCATTGATTTCACCCTCCACAAGGATGCCTTTGGGTGGAAATGGCACATCATTTGGCGTAATAACCGCAGCTTGTCCGAAATTCGCCCGCATGAAGTCTACGGTTGGCAAAGCCCCGACTGTCCCCGTGGTCACGACATAGATCTGATTCTCGATCGTGCGCGCATGGCACGTATAACGAACTCGATGGAAACCGTGCCGATCGTCCGTACATGAAGGAGCGAACAGCACGTCAGCGCCACGCGCACGGGCCATCCGTACAATTTCGGGAAACTCCACATCGTAGCACACCAGTATCGCGATGCGGCCTTTATCCGTATCAAACACCTGCAGCGAATCCCCCGCACCCATGCCCCATTCCTTCACTTCCGTCGGAGTAATATGCAGCTTTTTCTGCTCAGCGATACGTCCATCTGGGTAGAAGAGAAAAGCTGTGTTATACAGCTTGTCGCCCTCTGCCGTAATGTGCGTCCCGCCAATAAGGTGCATGCCTGTTTGCTGTGCAAGTCCTTGGAATAACACACGATATTGCTCTGTAAAAGAAGGCAAAGCCTCGATCGGCAGCGCCTTTCCTTGCCCATCGCCAATCGACATCAGCTGTGTCGTGAACAGCTCTGGAAACAACACGAAATCCGCCTCGAATTCCTGCGCCACCTTCACATAATGCTCCACCTGTGCGGCGAATTCTTCAAAGCTGCTGATCGTATGTAAATGATACTGAACGGCCGATACCCGCATTTTCACTGCTCTTCCTCCTCCTGCCTCATCTATGTACTCACTCACTCCAGTTTACTAAATTTTGTCATCCCATGCTATTCGTACGTCGTGCACCACTATTGAAAGGGTAGACGAGGGTTGCCACTCAACAGGGATTTCCCCGAGTTGAGTGGCTCCTTTTTGCCTATAACTGCCCGAAAATCGTGCAAAAACAGCGAAAGCGTATACAATTTAACAGGATTGGACACACCTTTGTTTAAATTTTTTAAAAATGCTAAAAATTCATAACATGGTTAATTAAAAACCATTTCTATGTTGATCGGCATGTGCTATTCTATATAATAAAAAAATTTTTTGGGGTGAAGAGAATGCATGTTACTGATGTAGAAAAAGTGCCATCCTTATTTTCTAGGACCAATCCATTTCAAGCCAAAGTGCTGAAAAATGTGAATCTAAATACAGAAGGTTCAAGCAAAGAAACAAGGCATATTGAGTTATCGCTGCAAGGTTCCGGTCTTTCTTATGTACCTGGTGATTGTCTAGGCGTAATCCCGCAAAACGATCCAGACCTGGTAGCTGCTCTCCTCGAGGAAATGAAATGGGACGGCCAAGCCGCAGTTGCTATTAACAAGCAAGAAGAGACACTTCCTTTGCAAGAAGCGCTCTTGAACCACTTCGAAATTACGTTGTTAACGAAGAAAATCGTGCAACAAGCAGCAGCTCTCTCCGACAACGAGGAATTGCAACAGCTTGTAGCCGATGCTGAAAAACTGAAAACTTATGCAGATGGGCGCGATTTGCTTGATTTGCTGCGCGATTTCGGTCCGTGGAAAGCCTCTGCATCGGAAATTGTCGCTTTATTAAGAAAATTGCCGCCGCGTTTATATTCCATTGCAAGCAGTCTGACCGCGAACCCTGAAGAAGTGCACTTAACGATCGGTGCTGTGCGTTACACAACGCATGGACGCGAGCGTAAAGGTGTTTGTTCCGTGCAATGTGCGGAGCGTCTTCAAGAGGGCGACACGTTGCCTGTTTTCGTTCAAGTCAACAAGCACTTTAACTTACCGGAAACTTCCGATAAAGATATTATCATGGTTGGTCCTGGAACGGGGATCGCACCGTTCCGTTCTTTCATTCAAGAGCGCGCGGTAAGCAAAGCGGAAGGCCAATCTTGGCTGTTCTTTGGCGATCAGCGTTCCGCAACTGACTTCCTGTACCAGCAAGAGCTGGAGCAATACCAACAAGAGGGGGCGCTGACCAAAATCGACGTTGCCTTCTCCCGCGATACCGAACAGAAAGTGTATGTGCAGCATAAAATGCTGGAGAACAGCCAAGAGCTGTTCGCATGGCTGGAGCGCGGCGCCTACTTCTACGTGTGCGGCGACAAGCAAAACATGGCGAAGGACGTCCACAACACCCTTATCGATGTCATCGAAAAAGAAGGTAATTTCACTCGCGAAGCAGCTGAAGCGTATCTAGCTGAGATGCAAGCGCAAGGTCGTTACCAACGCGATGTATACTAGAAAACGAGCGTAAATATGAAAAGGCGAGTAGGTTGAGGATCAACTTACGCGCCTTTTTTGCGTTGGGTGCGCGGTGGAGCATATGGGGCGGCGAGGGGCGGCACGTTGTGGGGGGGCGCACAATTAAGAGTGGTTAACCGCTTCTATTTAAGAGATTTGGCTACTTTGGGGCGAGATAGCGGTGGTTGACCGCTTCTAAAGTTGGGTTTGAGCGAAGAGTGGGGCTGATTCAACACAGTTAAGAGTGGTTGACCACTTCTATTTGGGTGAGTTTGCTACTTTGGGGCGAGATAGCGGCGGTTGACCGCTTCTAAAGTTGGGTTTGAGCGGGGAGTGGGGCGGGTTGGGGGCGAGGCGGGTTCGGCACTCGTCCGCTTTATGACGACCAGCGGTGCATAGCACAAGAATCCCTGGTCCACCGACCAGGGATTCTGCCACTGCAACTACTGCTGCGCAAAGCCAGCAGCAGCCAAAAACCGTCCGAACGCCGCCTGCCCGGCTTCGTCGCGCTTGAAGACGCCTGCGTCCAGTAGGACGTCCATGAACTTGCTGCCGACCTCGGTCTGCAGCACCGCTTTTGCGGCGTCGTCCGACAGCGACGCCCCGTGCTTCGCGAGCAGCGACACGATCCAATCCGCATGCTTATGCAGCGGATGGCTGGCGTCGCTCTGCAGCTCGCGGCTGAGCGCGGCTTCGCCGGTGAGCAGCTTGGCGATGTCCGCCAGCTCCTCTTGCAGGCGGCCTGGCAGCACCGCCAGCCCCATGACCTCGATCAAGCCGATGTTCTCCTTCTTGATGTGGTGCAAGTGCTGATGCGGATGGAAAATCCCATCCGGATGCGCCTCGCTGGTGCGGTTGTTCCGCAGCACCAGATCCAGTTCGTACTCGCCCCGCGCATTGTTGCGGGCGATCGGCGTGATCGTGTTATGCGGCACGCGCTGTCCGTCCTTCTCGCTGAACGCGAGGACGTCCGCTTCCGCATCACTGTACGCACGCCAGTCGTCGAGCAGCTTGCTCGCCAGGCGGTAAAGCTGCTGCTTGTTGTGCCCGCTCAAGCGTACGACCGACATCGGCCACTTCACAATTGCCGCCTTCACGCCAGCATAATCCGCATGTGAGAATATTTTCTCACTTGGCGCTTTCTCCATCGGGAACTTGTGGCGTCCCCCTTGGAAATGATCGTGATTCAGGATTGATCCCCCAACGATCGGCAGATCCGCATTGGAACCGATGAAGTAGTGCGGGAATTGCTCGATAAAGTCCAGCAAACGGTAGAACGTATTCGCCGTTGTTTTCATCGGAATATGCTTCTCATGGAAGATGATGCTGTGCTCGTTGTAGTACACATATGGTGAGTACTGCAAGTACCACTTCTCGCTATCCAGCTCCAGCGGGATCACACGCAGATTCTGTCTAGCCGGGTGATTCACACGGCCTGCATAGCCCAAATTGTCGACGCAAAGCAGACAAAGCGGGTAGCTGCTTTGTGGCAGCGTTTTGAGCAATGCAATTTCCTTCGGATCCTTCTCAGGCTTGGACAGGTTGATCGTAATCTCCAAGTTGCCATAGGCAGTTTCGGCTAACCAATACGCATTCTTCTGAATACGGTCCATGCGAATGTAGTTGGAATCGATCGATTGCTTGTAAAAGTAATCGGTCGCTGCTTCCACATTAACCGTCTTCGCCAGCGTCCAGAACTGACGTACCACTTCAGAAGGACGAGGCATGAGCAGCCCCATGATGCGTGCATCCAACAAATCGCGGTATGTCGTCGTGTTCTCTTCCAACAGACCCGCTTCCCAAGCGGCATCCAACAGCTCTTCCAACAGGCTGACAGGGCTGCTTAATTTCTCAGCAGGCACATCCCCTTGGAATGGCTCTGCGAGCTGGAACAAATCCAGCAAGGCATTGCGCGACGTATACACATCCAACGGTTCGATCAACCCATTCTGAGTCGCGAACTGCAGGAGCCTTTCGATTGTTAACGCTGCAGATTGCGGCGTTCGTAATATGCGTTCCATAAGCACGTTCCTTTCTCCCACAAACCTCTATCCATTCCATCTATTTCATTAAGGGTTCTGCCCCATATCCCATAGGCTCAGAAGCCATCGAGATGCCGGTTGATCTGAGCGAATGGGATAATGGTGCTAGAGCCAACATGCTGCACTATCCTTTAGGCTCAGAATCCCCTTTATTGTTTCTACCTCATGCCAGCCATCAAAAATGCTGACCTTACGCCTCATACCCATTCGGGTGGTTTTGGTGCCAGTTCCAAGCGCTCTCGATGATCGCTTCTAAGGAATCATGCGCAGGCTTCCAGCCAAGCTCCGCTCTTGCACGCTCGGAGGAAGCAATCAGCGTTGCTGGATCGCCCGCTCTGCGAGGCTCAACAACAGCTGGGATGGCATGACCTGTCACTTTGCGCGCAATGTCAATCACTTGCTTCACAGAAAAGCCCGTTCCATTGCCCAGGTTGTAAATGTTACTGTCAGCACCGCCACGCAGCTTCTCAACCGCAAGCACGTGCGCGCTCGCCAGATCGCTGACATGGATGTAGTCGCGTACACATGTGCCGTCTTCGGTCGCATAGTCTTCGCCGAACACCGAGATATGCGCTCGCTGCCCCAGCGCCACCTGCAAAATAATCGGAATCAAATGCGTCTCCGGGCTGTGATCTTCCCCGATTTGGCCGCCAGCATGGGCACCCGCTGCATTGAAATAACGCAATGACACATACTTGATGCCGTGGGCTGTGTCGAACCATTTCATCATTTTTTCCATCGCCAGCTTCGTTTCACCATACGTATTCGTCGGCAAAGTACGATCTGTTTCAAGAATTGGAATGTTCTCAGGCTCGCCATACGTAGCAGCCGTCGAGGAGAAGACGATGCGTTTCACGCCGTATTGGTTCATTTTCTCCAGCAAGCAAAGCGTGCCGTACACGTTGTTATGGTAATATTTCGCCGGATTGGTCATACTCTCGCCGACGAGGGAATTCGCTGCAAAATGAATGATGGCATCGATGTTATTTTCCGAAAAAACCTTATCCATGAACTCGCCGTCGCGCAGATCGCCAACATACAGCTTACCGCCGAGCAACGCATCCTTGTGCCCTTGTTGAAGGTTATCCACGATAACGACTTGCTCGCCTTTAGCCAATAGCTCCGCTACCGTATGGGATCCGATGTATCCCGCCCCGCCTGTGACTAGAATTGCCATCTTACAACGCCTCCTCTAGTTGCTCTACACCGTTGCCAATATCACACACGTAGAAGCTTGGTGTAAGCCCTGTAATCTCCGTATATTCTGCGCCCACTTGGTCGATGAACGTTTGAACGCTGTCTTCGTGTACCAAGGAAACCGTACATCCGCCGAAGCCTGCGCCCGTCATTCGTGCGCCCAGTACGCCAGGCACTTTCAAAGCTGCGGCTACCATCGTATCCAGCTCTAAGCCCGTTACTTCATACAAGTCACGAAGAGAATCGTGCGATCCAATCATCAGTTTACCGAAGGATTCCAGATCATTCGCTTCCAGCACTTCGATGGATTTCAGAACACGATCAATCTCTTCCACAACATGCTCCGCTCTGCGACGAACCGTTTCGTCCTGGATCAGGTGCTTGTAGTCGTTAAACTGCGCAAGATTGAGTTGACCGAGCAGCGTGAGGTTTGGGAATTGCTTTTGCAAATCCACAACCGCTTGCTCGCATTGGCTTCTTCTCTCATTGTAAGCGGAGTCGACGAGACCTCTGCGTTTGTTCGTGTTGCCGATAACCAGCTTGTAGCTGCCGCTTTGGAAAGGAACATGTCGGTACTCCAACGTGTCGCACATCAGCAAAATCGCGTTATCCTTCTTACCGTTCGCTACCGCAAATTGGTCCATGATGCCGCAGTTTACGCCGACGAATTGGTTCTCGGTTTTTTGCGCAAGGAGTGCGATTTTCACCGTATCGATCGGGTAGTTCTCAAGTGTCAGCAAGCCGAAAGCCGTGACGACTTCGATGGATGCGGAGGAGGAAAGTCCTGCGCCATTCGGAATTTCACCGTGGAACAGCAGATCGTAACCTTGCGTGACAGGAAAGCCTGCTAGCGCCAAGTGTGCAAAGATGCCTTTCGGGTAGTTGATCCAGTCATCCTCTTCTTGGTAGGACAAGTTATCTATGGAAATTTGTTTGCGCAGGGGCATATTCGTCGATGCGAAGCCAATGTTGCGGTCTTGGCGTGGACGAATCAGCAATGTCGTTCCGAATGTCAAAGCTGCAGGGAATACATAGCCGCCGTTATAGTCCGTGTGCTCGCCAATCAAATTCACGCGACCCGGGGCGTGAAATGCCGAAATTTTCGCTGCGGATTGTCCGTAAATTTCAATAAACGTTTCTTTGAGTGCTTGCAAATCTGCCATGAAGGCACCGCCTTTGTAGTTGATAGTTTAAGTATAAAAGATGCGCCGAAGGTTGGCTATGGAGGCATGTTATTTTCACATGGAAAAATGTGATTTCTGCATTCCGCTTTTTAAGCGTTTTATGCTACAGTAAAAAGAAAGAATCCGCCATCGATCGGAGATGAGCCATCGCTATGGACAAACCGTACAGCTACTACGTCGTATCGAACCCGCTGCCTGCTGGGGAGAGCGAACTCACGGTTTTATTCGCAGGAGAAAGCCAGACGAAACCCGAGCATCGGCTCGGTCCGAAAGTGTATGACTACTACTTAATCCATTATGTCATATCGGGTCGCGGTGTATTCTCTTCACATGGAGAAGAGTACCTGCTTGGCGCTGGCGACAGCTTCGTCATCGAGCCCGAACAGCTCATTAGCTACGTGTCGGATGAGGCGGAGCCGTGGCACTATTGCTGGATCGCCTTCACGGGTGTGCAAGCGGAAAAGCTCGTGGCCGCCACAGGCCTGACGACAGCGACTCCTGTGATCCATACGGCGCGCAATCGGCACCTCCCTGTCCTTTACCGCCAGATTCAGATGGCACTGAAATCCAAGAAGCCTAACGCGCAGCTCAAAGCGACAGGCTATTTAAGTTTGCTGCTCGGCGAGTACTGCGAAGCGCTTGCCTCTCCAGCCATAGCTGGGGCGGTCACGGACGCCGAAAGCGATCGCATCGTACAGCAAGCGATTCACTACTTGTCCACGCAGTATGCGGAGCCGATCACGATTGAGATGATGGCCGAGAGCTTAGGCTATAACCGCGCGTACGTCTCGCGCATGTTCAAGCGGCACACGAAGGTCACGCCGGTTACGTTCCTGCTCAAGCTCCGCGTGGACAAAGCGCGCTTGCTGCTGCGTGAGCGGCTGGAGCTCACAATTGAGCAGATCGCGGCTTCGGTCGGCTTCTATGATCCGCTGTATTTCTCCAAGCAGTTCCGGCGCTGGTACGGGGTTTCGCCAAGCGAGTATCGACAGCAGATGAAGTCGCTTTAAATTCTAGCGCTGTTGGGGGGGCTGCCCCCTGACAGCGGCTTTGGTTCTGGCAGGGCACCTATGTCCTGCCGCGCGCCGCGCAGCAGAAAGGGCCAGACGAGCAGGAGTCGCTCGTCTGGCCCTATGTTGTTATTTTGCCGCCAAAAAGGTTGCAATGGCTTGATTCACGCTAGTAAGCTCGATCTCAGCGCTTCGCAACAGCTCTCGGAGGTGATCTGTCGTGCCACTCTGCAGGCAAATTTGCATCTCACTCGCCATTTCACTGAGCAACATGGCACCGATATTCGAAGTAACTCCCTTCAACGTATGCGCGAGCATGACGGCTTTGGGGACATCCTCACTGACAATTGCTAAGCGAATATCTTCAATGGCCTCTGTGTACTCATTCTTGAATTTCGTCACGATTCGTTGATACAAGCCAGTGTTATGGCCTAAACGTTCCAGTGCCCCTGCCACATCTAACGAGATCATTTCCTCACCTGCCTTCTCCACAGATGGTTCCGCGTCTGGTTCGGCCTTAGCCGCTGCGGCTTGCGCGTAACTGCTCTCTTTGGCGGTTTGAATGGTCCGCTGCAGGACGCTGTAGAGCTGAATCGCTTCAAAAGGCTTCGTGATATAAGCATCCATTCCCGCTTCTAGCACGAGTTCCTTCACGCCTTGCATCGCATCGGCTGTCATCGCAATAATCGGCGTCGCCTTGTCGGTGGCGCGAATGGTACGTGTCGTTTCAAAGCCGTCCATGAACGGCATCTGCAAATCCATCAGAATCGCATCATACCGCTTGCGATCGGTTCGTTCCAAGGCTTCATACCCGTTACTCGCCACCTCTACACGAATACCCATCTCCTGCAAAATCTCCTGGGCCACTTGTTGATTGATTTCGTTATCCTCCACCAACAGCACTTCAGCATGGCGAAGCAGATTGAGCTTCTTCACATCGTTGTCATCATGGGGGCCGATTTTCTTAATTTTCAATTGATCTTGGAACAGGTCCACAATTTGATTGTATAAATGTGACTGCGAGATCGGGAAGTACAACACTTTCTCCACCGGAGGCGATTGCGCTTTAATTTGTAAATCTGGCTCATGATAGCTGGAAATTAGCACGATTACTTGCGGCGGCTTCTCGTAGTCGCTTTTGATTTCCTGAGCCAGCGTATGTACCTTCTCATCTTGAAGCATCCAATCTATAATTACGAGATCGTACCGATCGCTCGTCGGCAAGTGCGTCAGGGCGCTTTGGGCAGAATCCACCAGGCTCACTACAAACTGGAACTGCTCTAGTTGACGCTTCAGCACAAGGCCCATTTCCTCATCCTGACACACGATCAGCACACGCAAGAACTGGAGATGCGCGGCAATCGGGGCGCTGAACACATGCGACGAGCCCCGTCCGAACCGTACGGTAAAGGAGAAGCAGCTTCCCTCGCCAAACTGGCTTTCCACCTGCATGTGGCCATCCATCAGCTCTACGATGCTTTTGCTAATGACAAGACCCAGTCCTGTCCCGCCATATTTACGTGTTGTCGACATATCCGCCTGGGTGAACCCACGGAACAGATTGCCCATCTGCGTCGGTGTCATTCCGATCCCTGTATCCTTGACATCAATGCGCAGCAGGACATCGTTCTCGCCTTTGGCTGCAACATTCACGGAGACCGAGATTTCTCCCTCCTTCGTGAATTTGATCGCATTGTTGACTAGATTGAGCAGCACCTGATTGAAACGGAATGGATCTCCTTTCAACACCTGAGGCACATCATGATGGATCGCAAAGTGCAGCTTCAACCCTTTCTCATACAAGGAAAAACCGATCATATCCGAAATATTGCTCATTACTTCATACAGATCAAAATCAATCCGTTCCAGCACGATTTTCTTAGCCTCAATCTTCGAGAAATCCAAAATATCGCTGATGATGGTGAGCAAGCTTTTGGCTGAAATGGCTGTTTTCCCGACGTAATCCTTCTGCTGATCCGTTAGTGCTGTCTGTTGCAGCAAATGGTTCAATCCAATAATGGCGTTCATCGGCGTCCGAATTTCATGGCTCATATTCGCTAAAAATTCACTCTTCGCGCGGTTCGCTGATTCGGCCAACTCCTTTGCATCCGCAAGAAGTTCATTCTTGCTCTCCAGCTCCGATGTGCGTTCCTCCACCAACTCTTCCAGATGATCTTTGTACTGATTCAACGTCTCTTCCGCCTGCTTGCGTTCTGTAATATCGATACCAGCAAGGATCAGACCGCCAACTTCGCCGGTTTCCGTCTTAATGACACTGTTATTCCATTCAAAAATACGTTCTTCACCCGAACCAATGGTTATGGCTGCCTCGTAGTGATCTTGTGGGGCACCACCATTCATGATGCTTTGGAAATTTGATTTCCGACCTCCAATCAGATACTCAGGCACACAAACATCAAACCAGTCTCTGCCAATCAACTCCGATTCCTGATAACCCATTAAACTGCAGCCTTTGCGGTTAATGAGCTCGATCTTGGACGTTCGATCCAACACGACAATCATCACTTCAACAAGATCAAGATAGCTTTGCGCCTTCTCTTTTTCCCGCAACAGCTTCCGTTCACCGTATTCTCTTACAGAACGCGTCCGCAAAGCTAGACCCACCCCAATAAGAATGGCAAGTATGGTAAAAATAATCCCCATCCCCAATGCATACTCACGTTGGACTGTCGTCTGTTCGACATCACGTTGCGTGCCTTGCACGTTGTAATCAATCCATTGATGCCATTGTTCGTCCGCTTCCAACCGCTTCGGAGACAGCTGATCGAGGATGGAATTCCCTCTCACGAACTCTCCCGATTGGACGGCATCAATAATGAGCTGACCATTCTTTAGGTAATCCACCGTTTTTTGTGCGACCGCCTCGTAAATCTTTCTTTCTTCGTCCGAGATGATGTACGGGGCATAAGTTCTATATTCATATTCGAAATCGCCTCGGCCATTCTGGTAATCCACGATAAGCTTAAGCAGCTTTTCCCTATCGGTTTCCAGTACCACTTTATGCAAAAGAATTCGTTCCTGGGTAAAAATTTCCTGCATCTTCACAATGCGAGCAATGCTAGGCATCCAGTTCAACTGTACGCCATCCAGGGTACTCTTCAGTGCAAACATTTGATAGAAGTTCGTTGCGATTACTGCGATTAACAAGGCTATGATGACGATAAAAGTCCATATTGACTTTAATTTTGAGAGCGCTACCATTAATATTCACCTCTTAGTGGATATTATAGCATACCTTTCTTCGTGTTTTTCTCGAAAATTTCGACAATTGGGGGAGGTGATCCAATCAAAAAAACAAACACCCCCAGGACTCATCCTGAGGGTGCTTCACATCTTGCTTATCTTTTGCCTGGATCGTAAGGCTCACCTAACGCAGACGGAGCTTTCGCCCGGCCGACGGCCCCAGCTAGAACTAGGATCGTCAGTACGTAAGGCAGCATGTAGAGGAATTCCTGCGGGATGTCCTTGGAGAAGTCGAACAACCGCATGAAATTGTTGAGCGCTTGCGCCATCCCGAAGAAGACCGCGGCGCCCAGCGCGCCAAATGGATGCCATTTGCCGAAGATCATCGCCGCCATGGCAATGAAGCCTTGGCCCGAGATCGTGTTATGCGAGAACGCGCTCGTCGTCGTCAGCGTAATCGTAGCACCGCCGAGGCCGCCGAACAAGCCGCTGATCAGCACGGCGATGTAGCGCACGCGCTTCACTTTAACCCCGACCGTATCCGCGGCGCTAGGGTGCTCACCTACGGCGCGCAGGCGCAAGCCGAACGGTGTTTTGAACAGTACGTACCACGTCACGAAGACCAGGATCAACGCGATATACGTCGTCGGGTACGCCGTGAAGAGCGCATAGCCGATGTACGGAATTTTGGACAGCAGCGGAATTTCCCACTTGGAGAACACATCGTTCAAGGTTTCGGTCTGACCCGCTCCATTGAACAAAACTTTCACCAAGTACAAAGTAACACCCGCAGCTAGGAAGTTGATGACAACGCCGCTGATGACTTGATTCGCTTTGAACGAAATCGTGGCCACCGCATGAATCAGAGCGAAGATCAACGCGAAAAGCAGTGCGCACAAGAGCCCGATCCACGGTGACCAAATACCCATGTTCGCTTCCTCCGCATAATAAGCCCCGACCGCAGAAGCGAACGCGCCTGACACCATCAAACCTTCGATCCCGATGTTGACGACACCCGAACGCTCCGAGTAAATACCGCCAAGAGCACCGAAGATCAGCGCGGTGGAATACACTAGCGTTGTATTAATAAGTTCACTAAATTTCGTGAAAAAAGCATGGAGCATACTGAGCAGGTCCATATTACGATGCCCTCTCTTTCTTGCGCTTGCCATAGAACGGGATCAGTACCCATTTCACGATACCTTGGGTCGCTACGAAGAAGATCACCGAACCGATAACAATACGGATAATTTCAGGCGGCACATCCGCACCGAAGCTCATCCCCGCAGAACCATAGGATAATCCACCGAAAAGAACGGAGCCTAGCACAACCCCGATGGGATTGTTCGCCCCGAGAAGCGATACCGCAATCCCGTCGAAGCCGTACCCTGGCGTTCCCGCCGCCACCACTTGGTAGTGGAAGACACCGAGCACCTCGAACACACCCGCCAATCCCGCGAAAATCCCGGAAATAAACATCGCCTTCACGATGTTGCGATTCACATTCATGCCCGCGTATTTCGCGGCATCGATATTATGTCCGACGGCGCGCAGCTCGTAGCCTTGCTTTGTTTTCCACAGAATCAGGTAGAAAACGACCGCAGCCAGAATGGCAACCAGCGTTCCCCAGTGGATCCGCGCATGATTCATGGCGTCAGACAACCAGCCGATACTGAGCGAAGCGGAGTCCTGAATCATATAAGAGCGTTGCTGCTTCGGCTCTAACAGGAAGGTGTTCACGATATAGTTGGAGAGGAACAATGAAATCCAGTTTAACATAATCGTGGTGATAACTTCGTTAACGCCGCGTTTCGCCTTCAAATAACCTGCAATGGCTCCCCACAGTCCGCCAACTAAAGCGCCGACAATGACCGCAAGCGGTGCATGAATGATCCATGGCAAGCCATGAATTTTGACCCCAATAAAGGTAGCTCCCGTCATCCCCATCACGAATTGACCTTCCGCACCGATGTTGAACAGCCCCGTACGGAAAGCGAAAGCAACCGATAAGCCTGTCAAAATGAGCGGTGTAATCGCACGAATCGACTCACCGATATCGTACGGACTGCCTAAAATCCGCGAGAACAGTGCGCCATAAGCCGCAATCGGATTGTAACCGCCAGCCAGCATCACGAGCGCTCCGAATAACAATCCAAGCACGATCGCCACGAGGGGATTGACCGCTGATTCACTTGTAAAAATGCGAGCAACCTTATTCATGAGCGGCTCCTTTCTGCGTGCGCTTACTGCCTGCCATCAGCAGACCGATCTCCTGATCGTTCGTCTCTTCGGGCAGCACTTCTCCCACGATTTGTCCTTCATAAATGACCGCGATGCGATCCGACACATTCATAATCTCGTCCAGCTCAAAAGAAATCAGCAGAACCGCTTTGCCCTTATTGCGCTGCTCGATCAACTGTCTATGTACGAACTCAATCGCTCCTACGTCCAAACCGCGTGTCGGCTGAGCCGCGATGAGCAGATTCGGATTTTTGAAAATTTCACGTGCAATAATCGCCTTCTGCTGATTACCGCCTGACAGGGAGCGCGCTTTATTATAAATGCTTGGCGTTCTCACATCGAACTGCTTGATAAGCGCTTCCGCATGTTTATCAATCGCGTCATAGTTCAAGAAGCCGCCTTTGTTATAGGCTGGATGGAAATACGTTTCGAGCACCATATTTTCACTCATGCTAAAATCCAAAACAAGCCCGTGCTTATGCCGATCCTCTGGGATATGCGACAAGCCCGCTTCCGAAATCTCACGAGGCGTCTGATTCGTAATATCCGCACCCATCAACAGCACGTTGCCGCTGTCGACACCGCGCAAGCCTGTGAGCGCTTCGATCAACTCACTCTGACCGTTGCCATCTACACCGGCGATACCGAGAATTTCTCCCGCCTTCACCTCGAAGTTCAGACCTTTCAGGGCAGGCAATCCTTGCTGGTTCCGCACGACTAAGTCTTTCACCTGAAGGACGGCATCACCCAGCTTGCTGGCTTCCTTTGCTACCTTAAACGAGACATCGCGCCCAACCATCTTCTCCGCCAAAATTTGCGGATTTGCTTGAGCACAAGCTAAGGAATCAATTACCTTGCCACGGCGAATTATCGTCACGGTATCGGCAATTTCCATAATTTCTTTCAACTTATGTGTAATGAGAATGATGGATTTGCCCTCTTTCACAAGATTGCGCATAATGACCATCAATTCACTAATCTCTTGCGGCGTTAGCACTGCTGTCGGTTCATCAAAAATCAAAATATCGGCGCCGCGATACAGCGTTTTCAATATTTCTACGCGCTGCTGCATGCCGACCGAAATATCTTCAATTCTCGCTTTCGGATCCACCCGCAAGCCGTACTGCTCGGATAGCTTGCGTACTTTATCTTGCGCTGTCTTGATATCCACTTTCAATCCGCTTTTGGGTTCCATCCCCAAAATGATGTTTTCCGTCACTGTAAACGGCTGTACCAGCTTAAAATGCTGATGCACCATGCCGATACCCAGATCAATCGCTCGGTTCGGACTATCAATAAAGACCTCATTGCCTTGTACATAAATACTGCCTTCATCCGGTTGATAAAGACCGAACAAAATATTCATCAGCGTTGACTTTCCTGCGCCATTCTCACCGAGCAAGGCATGGATTTCGCCTTTTCTTAACTTCAAGCTGATCGCATCATTCGCGACAATGCCTGGAAATCGTTTCGTAATGTTGCGAAGTTCAACAACTGGAACAGCTTCACTCATCAGATCACCCTAAGGATCAATTTTTTAGTATGTATTCCCTAAAACTAAAGAACAAGGCTAGTTAAGATAACTAGCCTTGTTGGTACAGAGGCAAATCTATGGTTCATGCCCTAGGCGTCATTAACGCTTATGGTTTCTCAGGAACTTTGATTTCGCCGCTAATAATTTTGGCTTTGTACTCATCCACTTTTTTCAAGATGTCAGGGGAAACGTTTTTCTTGGACGTGTCAGGAAGGCCTACGCCATCATCTTTCAAGCCAAGAGTAACTACTTTGCCGCCTTGGAATTTACCAGAAATCACGTCATTGGATACACGAAGTACCGCAGTGTCAACGCGTTTCAACATGGATGTCAATGTTACTTCATCACCAAACTCAAGAGATTGGTCTTTATCTACACCGATAACCCATACTTTTTTACCGCTTTTTGCGCGATCTTTCGCTTCGTTGAATACACCGTTACCCGTGGATCCAGCTGCGTGGAAAATAATATCAGCGCCATCGTTGTAGATCGTAGCTGCTGCCGCTTTACCAAGATCAGGCTTGTCGAATGCGCCTGTATAGTTGATTTGGATTTTCGCATCTGGTTTTACCGCTTTTACACCAGCAACGAAGCCAGCTTCAAAACGTTTGATAACCGGGATGTCGATACCGCCAACGAAACCGATTTTGTTTGTTTTCGTTGTTAGACCTGCAACCACACCAACCAGGTAAGAACCTTCTTGCTCGGAGAAAGTAACAGACTCCACGTTCGGAGCTTCTACAACGTTATCGATGATCGCAAGTTTCGCGTTCGGGTTTTGTGTTGCTACCGTTTTAAGAGCATCACCCATCAAGAAACCAATACCCCAAGTCAGGTTGTAGCCGTCTTTAACGAATTGATTCAAGTTAGGCGTGTAGTCTGCATCGCTTTTACTTTCCAGGTTTTTCACGTTTGCGCCTGTTTGTTTCTTAAGCTGCGTCAAACCTTCCCAAGCGCTTTGGTTAAAGGATTTGTCATTGACGCCGCCAATATCCGTAACCATCCCGATTTTGAAATCTTTACCGGAGTTGTTGCTTGCTACAGCGGAAGCTGCAGGTGAAGCCGTGCTCGTATTTTCTTTTTTGCCACAACCGGAAAGCACTAATGCAGACACCGTGACAGCCATAAGAACTGTTGTGAACATCTTCTTCATTTGATTTTACCCCCATCGTATCATCTTTGAATTCGAGACTATGAAGCCCACACTGTAGGTTAACCAAGTCCAGTCAAATTATGTAAGTAGATTCTGAAATAAGTGTAACATTTCGATGTGTAGCCGAGAAGATAAACGCCATCTGTTATCACATAATTCGTGATGTCACACAAGTTAACACAGACTTTTTGTACGTCCCGACAATATAGGTGTTTAGCCCCAATTAATGATTATACAACCAGCGGTTAATAAAATCTAGATGACACTATGTTAATTTTTTGACACTTTATATGTCAGGGAAATCACTAGATAAGCAGGTTAAAAAGCTTAGGATCCTTGTTGATTTCAATGTAACCATAGTCTTTACGTGACAGACGCTCAATGAGTCCTGCGTAATCATCTTTATTCTTGAGTTCAATGCCAACGAGCGCAGGCGCATCGTCCCGGTTGTTCTTTTTCGTATATTCAAAACGGGTGATATCGTCCGAAGGTCCTAGTACTTCTTCGAGGAACTCGCGCAAGGCGCCTGCCCGCTGCGGGAAGTTCAAGACAAAGTAATGCTTCAAGCCTTCATAGATGAGTGACCGCTCTTTGATCTGCTGCATCCGATCGATATCGTTATTGCCGCCGCTGATGATACAGACGACATTTTTGCCGCGAATTTGCTCGCGGTACGCATCAAGCGCCGCAACAGACAACGCACCTGCGGGTTCGATGACGATCGCATTGCTATTGTATAGTTCAAGGATGGTGGTACATTCTTTCCCTGACGGAATGATGACGATGTCTTCTACCTTCTCCTTGCAAATCTCATACGTCATCTCGCCTACTTGGGCAACGGCAGCACCGTCCACAAACTTCTCAATCGATGGCAACTTCACGACACCGCCTTGCTTCAGCGCTTCTGTCATGCTAGCCGCACCTTCTGGCTCTACACCAATGATATGGGTGCGCGGAGAAACACTCGCAACATACGTTGCCACACCTGCGGCAAGTCCGCCGCCGCCGATCGTGGCGAAGATGAAATCCGGCGATTCTGGCATCTGATTCATAATTTCAAGACCGACCGTCCCTTGACCCGCTATCGTGCGCTTATCATCGAATGGGTGAATGAACACCTTGTTTTCCTCCAGACAATACGCTTTGGCCTGCGTCGAAGAATCGTCGAAGGTATCACCCGTGAGGATGACCTCCACGAAGGAGCCGCCAAACAGCTTCACCTGCGAAATTTTCTGACGCGGCGTCGTCGTCGGCATGAAAATTTTGCCCTCGATGCCGAGCTGCTTACAGGAATAAGCCACACCCTGCGCATGGTTGCCCGCGCTCGCGCACACAACCCCTGCCGCGCGTTCTTCCTCCGTCAAGCCCTGGATGACGTTGTACGCTCCGCGAATTTTGAACGACCGCACAATTTGCATATCTTCACGTTTGAGATAAACGTTGCATTCATACAGGCTCGAGAGCAGCTCATTGCGTTGCAATGGCGATGGTTCGATCACCTTGCTGAGCACATGATTGGCTCTAATAATATCTTCCAACCCTACTTTACCAGACTCAACCATTTCCTCTACACCCTTTCATGGATTCATTTTTTGAATTTTAAAATCTATTGTAGCATAGGAACGGGGACATGTAACAAAATAAACACTTGAGCCGTTCAAAGAGTGGTGGCGTTTTGAACATATCGTGAACGCTAGGTGCCGCTCGCGTACGGCCACTTCTTCATTTCTCGCTTGCCGCCAAACCACCAGAGCCACCCATTCCAAATAACTGTATTTCTGTTGTTAAATTAGCAATATCCTGGCCATTAGGTAAAATAAATGGATTTTATGCATCTAATTTGGATGATTCCTCAACGATTGAGCGAATACAAAGAAATTAACTGCATATTTCCATTTAAATGTAAAAATAACTAGTAAAACTCCCTAATTAACTGTACTTCTACAGTTAACTCACATGGAGACCATGACCGCGTCCGCCCCTCGAAGTCTGGGCTGACACAAGCAAAAGCCGCCCCCCAGGTCATTCAACCCTGTGAGGCGGCTCTATAATTTACAAGCTTTTAGTGACCAACCATCATCGGAATCTCCGCCGCGTTCGCGGATTCGCCTTCGATCTTCTTAGGCTTCTGCAGCATCAAGCCGAGCAAACCGCCAACAACCGCGATGCCGAGTAAGATGAGGAACGTGTAGCCGAACGAAGAAGCATAGAGGCTTACATCAGGTTTCTGTGCTTTTTGTTCAATCATTAAATCCTTCAATTTCGTTGAGAAAATCGTCATCAGGATCGCAATTGCAAAGGACATCATCACTTGCTGCGCCGCGTTCGTTAAGGAGGTCACCCGACCAACCAAGTTCTGAGGCGCGGATTGAATCAAGTGGTTATTGAGCGGCATCATGAATAGACCCATACCTGCACCTAGAAGCGCAAGCGGCAGCATCACGGTACCTACGCCGGAATCACCTGTAATATTGGAAAGCAAGAACGCTGAAATCGTGGTGAGCACCATCCCTGCAATAACAAGCGGACGCGCGCCGAAACGGTCAGACAGCTTGCCGCCAATTGGCATAAAGAAGCCGGATGCCAGGGCTTGCGGAAGCATGATAAGACCTGTTTTCAAAGGGCTGTAGCCTTGGGCTTGTTGCAAATATAGAGGCACAAGGAACATCGTTCCGAACATCGCAATCTGTGAAATCCATTGCACGACAATCCCTTTAGTAAAGTTGCTAGAACGGAATACACGAAGCTCTAGAAGCGGATTCTCGCGGCGCAGTTCAACAATAATGAACAAGATAAGCGCAACTAAACCTACGCCTGAACCAATTAATGTATCGGCATCCGTCCATGTGGATTTACCTGTAACAGGATCAATACCGCCATTGGAAACGCCGTATACAAGCGCTGCGAAAGCGATCGGCCCGAGCAGCATGCCGCCTAAATCCAAGGAAGCTACGTTCTGGCGCGGCATGTTCGGCAGCGTGCGAATGCCTAGCACGATACCGATAATGCCAATCGGCAGATTAATTAAGAAAATCCACTGCCAACTGTGATATTCCACTAACCAGCCTGCAACAACGGGACCAAGCGCTGGACCTAACAAAATCGGGATCCCCATCATACCCATGACAGCTCCAACCTTGTTCGGCGGGGATAAACGATAAATAAACGCCATGGCAATCGGCACAACAACTCCGCCGCCTAAACCTTGAATGACACGAAATGTAATCAACATTTCAACCGAATTCGCCAAGGCACAAAGTCCTGAACCAATCGTGAATAGGGCTACAGAAATTAGAAAAATCTTCTTCGCGCCGAAACGGTCCGATAACCATCCCGCTAACGGAATAACAGCGGCTTGCGCCAAGGCATAACCGATGACAGTCCATTGTACAAGTGATAAGTTAAGCAAATTGAATTCTTCCTGCAGCTTTGGCAGCGCCACGTTAACCGCAGTTCCATCTAGAATAACCATGAAAATACCAACGACAATTGCAACGAGCGGTCCTAGGATGCTGCGCATCGAAAACGGAGCTTCCGTCGTTGAAGATGTTGCTTGTGAAGACATGTAATCCCTCCATCCCATATTTTCTTCTCTCTGTCTATCGTTGACCGTACCAGAACGACACGGTACAATAGTGACGTGAATATCTTACGACTTGATATGTAAACGGACAATTGTCCTCTTACATAGTTGATGCTAATCGACATTCGATTCTTTGTCAATACGATCACACTAATTTAACATATTGAGGTGGTTACACAATGTCCACACGTCATGAACGCAAGGACGCTATGGAAAATCGCCAACTAATCTTGCAAACCGCCAATCAGCTCTTTGATCTCCACGGTGTACAATCCGTGAGTATGCATCAAATTGCCAAAACAGCCGGGATTGGACAAGCAACTCTTTATCGTAAGTATGCGCACAAAGGTGATCTTTGTTTCGATATGCTGGAGCATTACGCCAAACAATTTATTGACCAAAGCGTGCAATTTCTGGATGATAACCACAGCGACAAGCCACTGCACCGTTTATCAGGGCTCCTGGAGCTGTGGATCGATGCCATTGAAGAAAAGGCGGAGCTTCTCATCGAAATGGCAGCCAGCATGAATATGCATTGCAACGACCCGCGCGGCAACTTCTTTCTCTCCCCCATGTACAGCTTTATCCGCAATAAGTTGTCGGATTTAATCCTGGAAGTTATCGGGACTCCGCAGGAGCAGGATCCAGAGCCTGATCTCGCGGCCCACACCCTCATCTGCTCGATTGCGCCGCATGGCTATTTCCACATCAAACAGGAAAAAGGCTTCACCAAAGAAGATATGAAGGAACATTATCGGCGGTTGTGTTTTCTGCTTTTCAAGAATCACCAGCACCAATAAAGCCGGCTCGTCTCAAAAAAAGACCTCTCCACTGCATAAACGCAGCGAGAGGTCTTCTGTCTTTTAGTAGTAGCGCGGCTGCTCCTGCAGCTCCGCTCTACGTTCAAGGAAGCGATAGAATGCACTTGCCGCCTGCGCCTTCGTCACTTCTTCTTGCGGAGCAAAGTAACCATCGGTCAAAGACATGATGTTCAACCCCACTACGATGGCCGCATCTCCGACATGCGCCAATTTCCCGGCATCTGCGAAGTCCTTGTTAAAGACGCCATCATATTTTGCCAATTTCCCGTAACTGAGTGCCTTCACGATCAGCTGCGCCATCTCTTCCCGATCCATCGTCGCCTCAGGATTGAAGTCTTTGCCGACCTGGAGCAAGCCGCGATCAACTGCATTTTCGACATAAGCGAAATAGGCGGAAGTCTTAGCTACATCTGCGAAGGATGCGGGCCGCTCCGCACCATAATAAATGCCACCATTACCGCCATTCATGGCGATGACCAGCATTTTGACCAGCTCACCGCGCTTGATCTTCTCATCGGGATTCACCTTGCCATCTTTCACATCCAACGCCTGATAGTCGAGCATAAGTTGAAGTTCATTCTGGCCCCAGTGACCTTCAATATCACTCACGGTAACTTTATCCAAGGATATGACCTCTCCAGATTGAGCGCTGCGCCATTGACCGGTCAAGGCATCCAGGAAGAAGCTATCGCGATACGTATTTTTGGGAATGAGAGAGTACACGAGCTTTGCCTTGATTTCACCATTTTCATTCAAAGCAGACTTCGGAAGATCTCCCGCTGCCATCATCACCCGGTATTTCTCAATCGGGAGTGTCCCTAAGTAACCATTTCCTCCCAAAACATAGCCGAGCTTCACATCGAATTGCGCGAGCCACAGCGCTTTCGCCTTATCCTCGGAGAGGACATCCGGCTTCTTCACAGGATACGCCGTATCACTCAAGTTAGCGGAATAATTCACAATCGCACCTGTCACACGGTCGATACTCACGTGCACCTGCTCATTAATCACCGTTACGCCGTCAATGACACGCATGAAACTAATTTCCCAGTTCCTCATGTTTTTCAGGACATCCTCTGGATACTCCTTCTGCACAGAAAGAACGAGTTGGTTCGTGTAGCCAGGGAGCTGCGCTTTCACGAAATCCGTGCTTGTCGAGATCGCGGTATCCAGCGATACTTTTCCCTCAATTGGTTTGCTCATATCAGAAATGTAAGGCTCATACGAATTGAAATTCATAATTTCGCCCGTCTTGCTATTGATATTCGCCCAGGCGCTACCGCCCCCTGGAATCATTTTGGCATCGCTAGCTGTACCCGTCCCCGACTTGTTCCAGCTCATGCTCCAACCAGCAAATGTCTTACCCGTTTCTGGATTCGTGGATTCATTGTAGGAAACGTCTTGCAACTTATAATCAGATGAGAGATTAAACGCCGTGCTAATCTTCTTCACAGCCTCTTCCTTCGTCAAATTCATAGTAGCTGGCGGCTGGGTGCCTAGCGGTTTCTCTGTCAGCGGTTTATTCCCTGCACCTAAAATCGGTGTTTCGTTCCAAATTTCGCCCGTCGCGGCATCTAACGCAAAACCATACATCGTATAGGTAATGAACGGGGTAAGATTTCCCTTGCGGTTGTAAGGCATTTGATACTGCAAGGAAAGATTAGCCTTCTCATGGAAGAGCTGCTCCGCCTTCTCTTTGGAGATCGGTTTACTGGCCTGATCAAACTTCACCTTGTCATCCCAGTTATACGTGTAACTCACGATGCGACCGTCTCCATTGACGTTGACACTGATCCCATTCCCTGAGAATGGCAGCCCATTGACAGAACGGTCATAGCGAATTGCATATTGATAATTCCCATCGAGCGGCGTGCGGAACGCTTTCTCCAGACTTTCATCGTAGAGTAATTCTTTCCCCTTCTCTGGATTCACCTTCGCGATAAAAGCAGCTGCAAGCTCTTTCGCAGCCGCGAAATCCACCTTCGGCGGATAAGACGGTTTGTGTTCCGGATCATTGTCATTCATGGAAAACGAACTAAGCGATCCATCCAAGCCATTTATAGCGATATTGGCATAACCGTAATACCGGTCACTCACTTGCTTGTTGTAGTTGATGTTCCAGGTGGGCACGCGCTGACCGTTCATCCCGTAGTTGGCGTTCAAGCTAATGGATTGAAACGTAAAGCCTTCTGGTAGTGTTAGGTAGGTCTTCGCCTTTTCGAGGGCTTGTTCTTTCGTGATGCTAGCATCGAGTGCCGTTTCCTTACTGGCTCCAGTGGAGGCAGGAGATGCGGCGACGGTACCTGAACTGGCAATTTCATTGGCCCACGCACCCATTGGCGCAGCTGTGAGCAAGAGAGATGAAGCAAGGACCATCGTGCCTGTGTGTTTCAAAAATTTCAAAGTCATCTTCCTCCTTAACGTGATCCATCCCAGGATGGATTGGCAAGACTGGCAACCAGCTTGGACTGCAGTTGCCCTAACCAACTTGACGTCGTGTGTTGGAAAAAAGTTGCAAACTTTTGAGAAAAAATTCCAAAAGTTGATCAGCCAGCGCCGTCCCATTAATCCTTTTTCTTCGGAATCAGATTTTTTAAATGATCCTGTAATAAATCCCGCCCAATTTTAGGCGTCGCTAAGTTCCCGGAGATGGGCTTAATATGTGCGGCAGAACCGTATGGATGCTGTGCGTTTTGCACAGCTCCTGGATGATAATGAACCACGAAATCATCTAGGAAATTGCCAAGGTTATCATAGATATTACATACACGCTCGTACGTATTATTACCTGAGAGCTTAGTGGAACCACCTACTGTGACTGTATAGTTCTGATCTTCCATTAACACACACAGGGTATTCACCCATTTACCGAATTCAGCGTGCGTATTTTTGTCGAATACCGTGAGTTGCTGATTATACATACAGGTCGTTAACTGCAGCGCTGTACGTCCAGCTGGCAAAGCGCCTATGATATGAATGAGATTGCCTTGGTCCCAGCGCATGCGCTCAGCCAAAGTTAAGCAGGTAAGCAGCGACGCCGCACTGTTGGCTTTGGGTTGCAGCGTTCGCAGAAAACTAATTACTGTTTGCCCATCGCTCGGCGTCTTTTTCACTAATTGGTGAATTTCCAATGGCGTATAGTGGACGAGAAGCTGTGCGTAATCGGCTGCAAATTGCGGTGTACAATACACAAGTCGATCAGGGTGAATGGCCAGCTGTTTCATACGAAGAACTGGCACCGCATGCGTATGAAGCAAGTCTACTAATTGCAAACAAGACTCGCTCCCCGCAAATCCAAGAAACTCATCGCATGTAAGCTGCGTTAGCAAGGTGTTCCACACAGGCAAGGATAAAACGTTTGAGCAACGCTTATACGTCTGAAGCGTCACGCTATCATCCTGGATGAACATCATCAATTGCGGCGCCAATACTACGTTTTGGACGATGATCTCAGCCATTTTGAAGTTTTGACCGCAAAGCTCCAAGGCTGGAATTGTTGCCGGGTGATAATTAACTAGTTGGAAAAAAGCAATGTAATCATCTCTCCGCTTCGCATAGGCTTCAGGGCCGATGACCTTGATAACATGCTGCTGCAACGCTTCCGCTCGGTCATCAATCATCCCGAAAATCGGTTCAGCGAACTTCTGCTGTTCGGTTTTTAATAATTGCTCAATCATGCCTTTGGTACCCGGCTTCTCCAAGTCTTTCTTCTGTCCTCTGGTTAAGCCCTCTAGTGCCTTAGCATAGCCCAGGTCCATGACATTCTGCTTCTGCTTCTCAGTGCTCTGATGGATCTTCTCAAATTCTGACTCCCTGACACCGTCCGCATACTCATTCGAACCAGCCACAGCTTCCAAGGCAAATTCGATCTCGTAATTAAAATCTTTGGCGAGTTCAATAATGCCTTCAGCCGTTTCCAGCGTATCGGTTTGCTGAATCATATCCAAGACCCATCGCAATGCTTTCCCGTTGTTGATCAAATCGGCTTGATAGCGGGAGATGAGATCAAATTGCGGGATGGTCAGCGCTGGAATGGGTAGCTGCAGTAGCATCGTTAACCAAGCCAGCTCTTTCTCCGTCTCGCCAGCGTGCAGGACGAGCTTTTTGAGCAGATCCATCGGGATCGGCGAGTGTTGCGCCCATCTCCTGAGAAAATCTCGTTGGATATCGAGTAAACCGTCCCATGGCAAATATTGTTCATCTCGCGTATCCTCTGATTTACGCACGTAGTCAATCACAAGATCCTCTAGATCTTCCCACCCTTTATTCTGAGCTTTCTCTAACAGCCGCAAGGCTGCTGGCAACATGGAATCGTTCGATAAGTCCCATGTCTTAAACTGCTCAATCGCGATAAGCTCACTTTCGCTCTGTGCATACTCAATCCGTTCCTGCAGGTCCTCCCAACCATTGCGGATCGCGATCTGCAGCAATTGCTTCACCTCACGGGCATGCTCCGTAAACAAGGTGTCTTCCTCCCACTCCTCAAAATAAAGGATCGCTTCCCTTTCGGACTTGAACGTTGGCATCAACTGGATTTGCATGAATGCTGGGGTCACTTGATCACTCTGCCGTGGCAGAGGTCTTGCTTGACTTCGAACCAGCTGGGCAACCGCACGATTCCCAATCGTCGACTGCAAGCCCATAATTCCCTGTATACCTCCCATCAGAGGAGCAAAAGAATCAGATGGTTGTTGAGACTGAGTCTCAGATGGTCTCGTTGGTTCCTTGCGCGGTCCACGAGATTCGTTAGCGAATGGACGAGTCATACGGTCCCCTTCCTTCCAACTAGTCAAACTAGGATCTATGCGAGCGAAAATTGTTGCTTCCAAGTTTTGTGTGTTTTATACTTCGATGCTAACTTCTCATATTCCTTGAAATTTCCTAAAAACAGGAAAAAAGCCCCACCATCTTACCTAGAGATGATCGAGCCTTTTCGATGTTTCCTATTTGATTGTATTAAATTACGGATGGTTTCATGATTTTTCTAGACTCAGCGTCGTCATAAGTTCCTTCAATTCACCTTGTGTTAAATCACGCCATTTCCCGACTTTCAAGTTGCCCAAATGGATATGCATAATGCGCACACGCTGCAGCCGAACTACTCGGTATCCGAACGCCTCGCACATGCGGCGAATTTGTCGATTCAGCCCTTGTGTTAAAATAATGCGAAACACCCGCTCATTCACTTGGACAATTTCACATGGCTTCGTCATCGTACCTAGAATGCGTACGCCGCTTGCCATGCCCCGCAGAAACATCTGTGTAATCGGACGATTTACCGTGACAATGTATTCTTTGTCGTGATTGTTCTCCGCACGGAGAATTTGATTCACAATGTCGCCGTTATTCGTCAGGAGAATAAGCCCTTCGGAGTCTTTATCCAATCGGCCAATGGGGAAAATCCGCTCTGAATGTCCCACGAAATCCACGATATTCTCACGAATATGCGCTTCCGTTGTAGAGGTAATCCCGACAGGCTTGTTGAGCGCAATGTAGACATGCTCCTTCTTCTCGCCAATACGACGTCCGTCGATGCGCACCTCATCCCCTGGACCCACCACACTGCCCAGCCCCGCGAGCTCGCCATTAATCGTTACGCGCCGCGCTTCGACCCACTTGTCCGCTTCTCGTCTGGAGCATACCCCAGTTTCACTAATAAATTTATTAATTCTCATGCTGGAGAAATTCCCTTCCATCCCGTTATCTTGTGAAATCGTTATAGTTCTATTATGGGGGATTTGGAACCGTGGTTCAAGTCGGCGGGAGGGTGCGGGGCATGGCCCGAGAAATCGCGTATTTGGTATACTAGTAGGATACATGTCAAAGGGGGAGAATAAGCATGCATTTCTTATTGCTTGGCGCGACAGGACGCGTAGGACGGCGCATTCTGGCGCAGGCGTTGGAGGACGGACACGAGGTCACGGCGCTCGTCCGCCACAAGGATAAGGTCACGCTGCGCGCAGATCGCCTCACCCTGGTGCAGGGCGATGCTTGTAGCGTAGCGGATCTAGCGCTGGCGATGACCGGTGTCGACACGGTCATCAGCTGTTTGAGCACCGACGGTGGTACGGTGCTCACCGAGGCAACGCCCCTGCTGATCGGGGCGATGAAGGCCTTTGGCGTGAGCCGCGTGGTGACCGTCGGCACCGCCGGCATTTTGCAGAGCCGGGAGCACCCCGGCTTGCTGCGCTTTGAGGCGCCGGATTCGCGGCGCTCGAGTATGCGCGCCGCCGAGGAGCACCGCGAGGCGTGGGCGCGGCTCGCCGCGTCCGGGCTACGTTGGACTGTTGTGTGTCCAACGTATTTGCCGGACGGCGAGCCGCAGGGTCAGTTCCGCGCGGAGCGCGAGTTCTTGCCAGATGGCGGCACGTCCATCACGGTCGGCGACACCGCGGCGTTCACGTACCGCGTCGCGGTGGAGGGCACGTACGCGGAATGCCGCGTGGGCATCGCGTACTAGCTCTCCGATGCTCGGAAGTTTAGATCATCATTGAAATAAAATGAAGGAGGGTTCATTTTGACCTATGTTCGTCGTCATTGGTGGAAATGGCTAATTGGTGGTGGGATCATTTTTGTCGCTGTGATCGTTTGGTTTTTACGGCCGTATCAGGCATCAGAAGCCGCATTTGCAGCGATGAAAAGCGATGAGAATGTCACAGTAAGCGAAGAAGGTCATTTCATTCGGTTTGAACCTAAAACCCCTGTGCAGCCCAGCATGATTTACTATCCTGGCGGATTAGTAAAGCCTGAAAGTTACGCAACATACGCACATGCGCTTGCTCAGGCCGGTCACCGGACCTATATTGTCAAAATGCCCGTGAACCTTGCCGTTCTCGGCGGTGACCGCGCTGCGGCCATTTTAGCCAAAAGAGGTCAAGATGAAACATTTGTTATTGGTGGTCATTCCCTTGGAGGCGTTATGGCCGCTCGCTTCGCCGCCGCTCATGCCGCGGAGTTCTCGGGCGTGTTCTTCCTCGCCTCCTATCCTGATCCCAAAGGCAGCTTGGTATCTGCAAATTTACCTGTGATCTCACTCATTGGTTCAAATGACGGTGAGGTTAACAAAGATACATTTGCTAAAGCGAAGAATGATCTGCCTCCTACTACCGAATATCATACGATTCAGGGCGGAAACCATTCACAGTTCGGCAGCTACGGTTTTCAAAAAGGCGATAACGCCTCCAGCATCTCGCCCCAAGAACAATTGGACGAAACGGTGCAACTGTTGCTGAACTGGGAAAAGACCCTGAAAGCAAAGTAAAACCAGCATGGGGGCTGATGTTGAGCAGCCTCGATGCTCACAAAAAAACGGATGTCGCCTTAAGGCGTGCATCCGTTTTTTCAACTTAGTAGTTCCTTCCCCTGTTCAACTCTTTGATGTTAAGCGCTGACAAAAGCAGCCCGCCGAATCGGAATACGTACCCGATGAGTGGTATGAGGCTGAGGAACGCCATCGCAATATTGAGGATCGTCTTCACGGTTGTTCCGTTACCCGTCAGGAAGGCCAATACGAAGTTGACGAAGACAAGCGGGATCACCCATGAGCAGGACCATGCATACACAAAAGGGATTAAGCCAAGCAAATAACCTACAATAATGCCAATTTCGGACAGCAACTGTACCGTGTTCAACAAACGTTTCGTATCGGAACGCATGACGACTCCTCCATTTCGTGCAAAACCTGAATTTGACTTCATTTTAGCATATCGAAAATAAGGAGTCGTTAGTCTTTTGTCGTGAATTAACCTCGACTTGAGACGGAGTGCTTGCGCCTAGCGATGCGTAGTTAAACTCCCTCGGTCGCCGTTACGATCTCATCATAGCCGCGTGCGGAAAAATGGGATCCTTCAGATGAAACTCATACGTCCTCCCGTCGACAATTCCTACAACCTTATCGCTGTCGTATAATTCGAGCAAGAAGCCAGCCATCTCTTTTGCTGTATGAAATTTGGGTACGGCGCCCTTGTATTCGAATTGATCTATATCCCGCGAGCGCAGAACGAACTCCGTCTCCGTCGCAGCCGGCGCAAGTACCTTCGCCACCATTGGTGATCCATTAGCCTTTAGCTCGAGAGCAAGTCCCTCGGTGAAAGCACTGACATAAAATTTGGAAGCACAATAAGTAACGGCTGTAGCTATTACGGTGTATCCTCCGCCAGATGAAATATTGATCAACTGCGTGCCCTGCTTCGAAGCATAATCCCGGACATAAAGGGAAGATAGAATGGTTAGAGCCTCGATGTTGAGATGCAGCATCTGCTGGATTTTATCCAATTTCTGTTCGCCTACAGTTGCAAAGTTGCCGAAGCCGGCGTTATTAATCCACGTCTCGATATCATAATTCTTCAATTTTTCGTAGAAAGCATAGGCGTTCTCAGCGACAGATAAGTCGACGGCCTGTACGATGACCTTAACTTCAGGGTACTGTTCTTCGATCCGAGAACGCAACTCCTCCATGTTTTCTTGCCGCCGCGCAGCCAGAACCAAGTTTTTTCCGCGGGCTGCGAATGCTAGTGCTGTTTCATATCCAATACCAGAGCTTGCTCCAGTGATCACTATATACTTCATCGTGTTATGTAGCCTCCTTTTTTCACTGCAGTAGGAATTTTACTGGTTATAGTTTAGTCGAAGTCAACCGCTTTCACACTTTACCTTAGTAAATGAATCATTTGTTCCAAGAATTCGACATAATCTTTCCATATCCTTCCTCTCGTATAAACTAGCAGATGCCGAAAAAACGTTTTACTTTTCAATCAATGTTATGACTGCCGTATTTGTTTCGTTATCCCACTCGACTTTAGCACCAAGACTTTCGGAAACGAATCTTACCGGGACAAAAGTACTTCCATTTATTAATGTAGGTGGATTATCTAAAACTATATGTTCTCCGTTTATCATTGCTTCTTGATTATCAACCTGAAAATGAATTACTTTATCTCCTTTTGTAGCCGTAACTGTGTTGGTTGCTTCATTCCATTTAACTTCCGCCCCTAGAGCTTCGAATATCTTCCGTATGGGAACGAAAGTTTTATCATTTAATATAGTTGGGGCCCAATCAAAAACTAATGGTTTTCCATTAACTATTACCTTAATTATGTCATTAGGAACAGACGTCATTCCTACATCATTACTTGCAGCTCCAACAAACCTATATCCGTTCCAGTGAATATCATAAATATGTTGATTATAAGGGAAGTCAACTTCACTCCATACGATCCCATCTTTCGAAACTAATGCCAGATTAGATCCTAAAGCAATGAACCTTTTGCCGTCCCAAACGATCGAATCTATGAACTTGCTTGTATTTGATTCTCTCTTTGTCCAAGTGTCGCCGTCTGTAGAGGTATAAATCAGGCCATTATTTCCTACAGCTACATAGATGAGTCCATTCCAGATTACCCTATTTAACAAATGTTCCAAATTTATATGGTGCTTCGTCCATTTCAATCCATCAGGAGATGTGATGATGTCCGATCCAATAGCCAAGAATTGTTTTCCGTTCCATATTACATCCGTCAACGCGTGGCCCTCCGTGAAATCTACATCGTTCCACTTCACTCCATCATTTGATATTGCAATGCTACCGTCATATCCGACTGCGACATGTTTGCTTCCATTCCATTCAACTGCATAAAACCAAGCCTTATTCCCTTTTACAACTTCTTTCCATGTAGTACCGTCTTGCGATACCAGTATGCTTTTTGCGCCAACTACTACAAACTGATTGCCGTCCCAAATTGCACCATGGAGTTGTAAAGGGTAGCTAAATACCTTCTCCCAATATTCTCCATTTTTTGAGATCCAAATGGATCCTTTATTCCCCTCCCCTCTTACCGCCATATATAGATTGCCATTCCATGCCAAAGTGGAGGAAGCTGCATAATCTAAAGTTAAATGTTTCGTATCATAGATCATGCGATTATTCCAAAACGCGATGTTCCCTGAATCTCCTACTGCGATAAAATAACCATCTTCGACGATCACATCCTTAACGTTCCAGATAAAGTCGTTACTATTTATCCAATTTTGCATATCTGTCGAAATGAAGATTCCTTTGCTGCTGCTAAAAGCAACATACTTTTTCCCATCAAACGCTATCTTTCGTATATCAAAAGGTGAAAGACCGGCGTCCATTGTCCACTTCGTTCCATCCGGGGATGTCATGATAATGCCCGACCCCACAGCCACATACTCTTTAGAATCCCAAATAACCGAATTCAGCCTGCCATTAAACACTTTATTTTCATACCATGTTTCCCCATCTTTTGAGAAAATCACTCTTCCCTTCATACTTATCCCTATAAATTCACTTCCATTGCTGGATATGTCGATTAACGGATCATCAAAAGAGTCCGGGTATACTTTCACCCATTCAATCCCATCATCGGAAATATAAGCTCCAGACTGACCCACTGCTGCATACAATTTACCATTCCATGCTACAGCACAAAAATAATATCCTACATCTAGCGTGGACTCCCTCCATTCTTTTCCATCTACAGAATGTACAATTTTACCGCTATTGCCTACCGCAACAAAACCTTTATCACCATAAGTTACGTCTGACAATAAACTTTTTACGCCTGAATTTCGGTCGGTCCAATTTTTACCGTCTTGAGAGGTTCGTATGATGCCTTGCTCACCTACAATTACATACACTCCATTTGCCTTCGTGATTGCACTAATCGTATACTTGGAATGATCCATTATGGACTTCTCAAATAGAAAGTTGCTTTCCAATGCATATCCTGTAGGTGTAAATAGGTTAAAAATACTTGCAATTAATATCACCATGATAAAAAAATTCCTTATCATACCCGCCCTCCAATAATAATGATCTTTTGATACCAGAGTTATAATAATTAAGGACTTACAGCCAATTAAGGGTTATTTTACTATGCATGTTGGAAACGAAGAATAGTACATATGTTTTAGGCGAAAACACCTTTGTTGGCCCCATAATACAAATAAGGCTGCCGGTTAATATCCCGGCAGCCAATTATTGATTGATATTGAACTATCGTTTCCCGATAGCTTAATCTATGTAATGAACATTGCATGACCAGCTCGGGTGTTTTAAATTTAAATCTTCTAGACATTCTTTCAAGATTGTTGAATCACAGGGTAAATTTCTCTTTAAAATGGACCAGCCAGTTATTTTTATAACTTTAGGTAACTCAACCAATCCAGTTATCGAATCCCAAAAGGCATCCCAATTCATACCGTAAAATGACGGGAAGCCAAGTGTCTCTTTTAAAATCGTTTGCAGATCATTACTGGTCTGAATTTTACTTAAATCAAGTTCAACTAACTCTGCTCTTTCCTCCATACAACCCACCTCAAACAGTCCTTTCGAAAGCCTTGGATTGAACTATCGTTCCCGTTAGCTTAGCGCGTTCGTGTTCAGGCCAAGAATTTCAATTACTTCGATTTGTCCCAGCCTTCTGGAACCCGCCATAAAATAGCCAAGGACACCTATTTTAATTCGATGAATATGTACTTCACGTCTCATCACAGGGAATAATATCCACATTCTTGCAGTCCCCTGTTTAGATACTGGAAGATCTTTGTAGAGAACAATGTTTCCGAATTCATCTTCAAATTCAGGATGAATAGCAAATATTCCCGTCTCTTTAATGTTGTCTCCATCATATGCGAAATCACAACGTAAACCCTGAAACACAGGATTTTTTCTTCCGCCCTCATCTTCGGAATAAAATCGGTACCTAATTCTAAAATCAGGAGGGTGATTTCTGACTTTCTCATATGGAACCCATTCTTCCATAAAACCATTATCCTCCTCATAAATACTAATACTTACATATGTAAAATGAAAATTGTGTAAGATCTAAGATTGCGCGGCAGCGGGTGCTCCTGATTGAAGTAACGTTCTCAGATAGCTTAATCAACTTTCTGATTCTTTTTAAATAAGTACCGAATCCCTTTTCCCGCCATTGATTCGTCAGCATATCGAGGAATTACATGTAAATGTGAATGAAAAACGTGTTGTCCTCCCACATGACCACAATTCCATCCAACATTGTAGCCATCTGGTTTGTAATTCTGATCCAAATACAGCTTAACTTCTTGTAGTAACTGAAATGTTTCATTCCATTCATCTTGAGTTAAGTCAAAAACAGTTTCCCTATGTTCTTTCGGGACAATAATACCAGCCCCTTTAATCTCTTGTTCTTTAAGTAAAGTATAAGTGCAACTTTCATTGCTCATGATGACTTCATGCCTGTTATCATTGGAAATATTGCAATAAGGACAATTAAGCAAACTCCACACCTCACAGAAAATGCTGATGATCCTAATTCTTAATTCTTTACATCAACGTGAAGCTACCGATTTTGCCGGAAGCTTTTTCATTCAACTATCGTTCCTACGTTAGTTCAACGATAAAACAGACCGTCTGACAGTCTACTCAATTTCACTATCATTCTCCGTTATCATTCATTCCTAAACTAAAAAAATTAAAAGAAAAGCGATAATCAATTCCCTTGTATTAATTGGTCCATTTTTCCAAACCAAAAGATACCTGTTCAAAATCGTCGCGGCTCAACCCATAACTAATATGAATTCCCTTATCATCTTTATCAATACGAGCTTTTCGATGATCAAATCCTTCCCATCCAGTGTAAGAAGCTTCTTTGTCATAATCCCCTTTTATATATTTTAGTGCCATCCCCTCATCATCCCAAATACTAATAGATAATGAATCTGGGTAATCTCGAAATGTTTGATTCATACTACGAATAATGATTAATTTATTAAGTAAACCATCATTTAGTGGAAGATCCTTAACATAAACGACAATTTCCTTTCTTTTTTCTTCTACCATTGTCGAAAGAACTTTTGCGGGTATATCCCCTGAGTTCATTATTACACTGTAACTTTTAATCAGTTCTTCTTTGCTTAAATCAACTTCAGTTACTTTTATTTTATCTTGGTTAATTTGTATTTGCTTCTCTAATTCATTTGTCTTTAATTTCAATTCGACATTCTCTTTTTTTAGTGCCTCAAAATCTGCTTTCGATACATTAGAACAAGCCTGAAGCGATAGAAACAATATAAAAATGCATAGAAATAAATATAAATGTTTCAATTCGAATCACCATGCCCTTTTGAAATTCTAACCTACAATAAATTAGACGTAATCTCCATTCAGAAGTTCCATTTTTTTTCAATAAAGAGAAAGCCTTTAAGCTTACTCAACAGATTGCAGACACTTCAGAAATCTGCTAGTTACGCTAATAAACAGGGAATAGCTGCCAATCGCGGAGATCTACTCCCTGTTCTTATTAATTGTTACCTGTTAGAGCTCTCCTACAACTATTTCATCTCCAAGTGCTAACCCGCGGAAAGCTGTGCGATGATTTGGGAAATATCTTGCTCTTTTACATCGAACCATTTTTCCCCGTCATTATCCTTTAATTGTGCTTTCCCTTTAAATAGGTTGAGCATAATTTCTTCCCCATAATAATAGAAAGTCATTTTCAGCATGGCTGTTGAAGAATCCTTGATTTTCAAACCCTCATTTTTTTCTGCATTGATGAATGCCATTACAACATTGCGTATTTTTCCTGCTGCAAAGATATAAATATTGTTTTTGTCATCGATTCTCATAAGACCACTGTTAATCATTTTCGAAAATATTGGCTCACCCGCAAGGTAAGAGGGCTTTTGCATAAATGCTTTTCCAAGTTGAGAAGCATTATTATCCACGGCAAAATATATGCCCGGATATAGATCATTGAAAGAGACAATGCCTTGTTGTATCACATTCACTATTACCGTACCCTTTCCAGTAGTCAAGGTATAGTGGACTGGTTCAATATCAGGTTGAGGGGGGCTGCCTAATTCAACCTGCTGCTTTATAACAATCATGTTCGATGCTAAGTTAAGAATTTCAGGATTAGTAATTTCTTTTTTGCTTCCGATTTCAATTTTTTGAAAGTTCTGGGGGGATAGAAAATCTGCCAATTTGGGGAATTGGTTCAACACTAACTGCTGTGGAGTTTGTTGTTGCGATTTTGAAGAGTCTTGAAGATCCTTCAATTTCTTTTCAGTAGTCTGTAATTGAGTTTGAAGTTGAATTACCTGTTCTTGTAACTGAACGTTCTCATTTTGAATTGTAGCTTCGGGAGTCTTTTTGTCATCCGATATTACAGCTTCATTTCCATGAGTGCATCCCGCCAAAATGAGTACGAAAATAAAAGTAACCCATAACGTATTTTTCATTCCTTCATCCTCCATGGAAGAGTGTATTACCCATATATATTATGTTTATTTATGTGATCAGCAATCTCAATGTATTAGATCAATAGCCTTCCATGTAGTCCTTCCATCCTTGTCATAACCCATCATTTCGCTAGCGTTAAAGATTTCTCCAGTTTTAACATTAAAGTATACAATCATTCTCAAACTTTCATTTTTACTATTGGGGGAATGTGGTGATATACCCGTAACTTCTAGAAGCAATGTCGTGTCGGATGGTTTGCTTGGATTCGTCTGAAATGGAGCGATACTAAAATGAAATCCCTTGATCCAGTCATCCGATATGGCAGGATCACCAGGACGGATACCTAGTATTTCAATTGCTTTCTGAATGACCTGGGGAGAATCGACTTGAATGTCCGAGAGAGCATACATTCCTTTTCGAAGTCCATTGTTGTTGTCATTTGCAATTTGAGGAACAGAGATTAAACCATTATTAATCTCAATAGAAATATGAATACTTCCCCTTTTGGTTCCAAAGGTCATATTCCATGAGTTTCTCTTTCCATCCATTCCATCGGTTTTTTTCTGAGGGACAGAACTACTATCCGTGCTTGATAGGTCAATAAGTAAAGGTTCCTCTTCCGTGTGCTTCCTCGCCTCTTCATACCCAAGGCGCAGTGCTTCCCCTAAGGAAAAGCTCTTAGCTTCGTCGATCTTCTCAACAGCTACTGATGAAACCTGTTCCCCTGATTTATGGGTATTACCTCCGAATGGACGGATCCACATTAGCAGAAGAATTGTACATAAAATTAGAATAGATACAACAATGTTGATAGATTTCTTATTTAACAAGATTTCTGCTCCTTGCTTGTAAAATAAATATGCAGTGACTGCCAGCAGCGTTGGGTAGCCTTGATTCAGCTATAGTGTCCGGTTATGCAGCCATCTTTAACGCGGCGGGCAATACGTTGCAAGCTATTTATTTGCTGAGACTCGGTTGTTTTCCCTTCAACATACACGTTCGAATCTGATTGGCAGAGTCCGGCAGGGGCGTGAAAAGGACCAGATCGCCTAAGAATTTGGCATTTTATATTCATCACTCTCCTTTTATAAGAAGATATTGGCTGCCTGGTTATAGTCGGTATTAAGCTATAGTTCCCAGTTAGTTCAATCATCAAAGTCACCAACGCACACGAATTTCACTTTGCTTTTATTCAACTGTCGCTTTGTGATGATACATACTTACGAAAATAATCAAGAAATGAGGCATAAAGACCTCTCAACTCATGAAGTTCATTCTTAAACTCTTCTTTGATAATCTCCGCTTGTTTAATTTCCAATTCAATTGAGTATTCACTGTCTTCATAGTCATTGTGCATATAATAAAAATATTCACATTCATGTTTCACCGCTTGAGTTGCATCCGCAAAGTCACCAGAATCTTTCAAAAAAGATGCCCATGATAGTTCCTTGCGTTCATACCTTAAAAACAGACAACCTAGATAAAAATCATATATTGAATCTGGGAATGTTTCGAACGGCTCGGAAAAAGCATAGGTGTTTACAATCTTCACTGCGTCCCCGATATATTTTTTTGTTGCAAGTTCTATAATCCAAAACGGAGGCTTTTCCATCTTTTCAATTACTTCATCACAAAATAAGAAATAGTGTTTGTACCAAATAAGTTTAGATTCAAGCATTATGCCTATTTTTCTTGCGAATTGTTTGTTAAGTTCAAACTTCATAAGTCACCTCCTAATTTAACATATTCTTCGCTCAAAACCGTAATCCCTTTCGTACTATCCTATCCGTTTAGTTGAGCAAATCTGCCCGTTAGCGTGGAAAAACAAAAACGGCTGCCAAAACAGCCGCTATTTCACTAACGTTTCGCGTTAGTTCAATGGGCATTGGACCTCAGTGCGTTCGTATAAATCATGGTCCAGTTCCATCAGTAATCACACGATAACCCAACCAATTTTTCTTCACCCAAATAAATGATTTGGATATTTCATCAACATAGTATAATTTTGCTCCCCCAAAAGAAGTGCTTCCTTTCCCCTCAACTTGAACACTGAAGGCTTTTATTGGATGGAGAGAGAAGAATAAATGCTTCCTTACCGCTAGTTCTGCCGTTAGATTGGGAAAGAAAAGTAAATAAATCACTAACAACGACGTGATGGATATAATCCAAATCTGTTTTCTCTTCGACATCATTTTTTTAGGTTTTTCCATGATAGTATTTTCCATTATATACTCCATCTTTCCATACTATATCGCCACCAGCTGATATAGCCTCAATTTTGAGGGGGTCTGATTGTCCTGCGGCTTCTTCCAAATTATCGAAAATGGTAAACCAAAATCGACCTTTATCTGTTGAAACCATTCTTGCTTGTTGATTTAATGTCTTTTGTCTTACCATCACATTTTGTATATTATCATCGGTAATTACCCCTGCGAACGTCAGTTTTGGAATTTTAGGGTCATTAGTCATGCCCCAAACGAATCCATCTTTTGGATTAAGATCGGCATTTCCACTAATATTCCAGTATTCTGTTTTATTCGAGAAGAATGCATGGCGAAATCCCGATTCGTCTTTAAACAAGACAATTAATCCATTGTCCACTTTTTCTTGATAAAGTACCTCAAATGAATTGGGGAATGGTGTTTTCTCTAATAGCTTCTCAATGTTATCCTCACTCGAATTTGAGCATCCAGTAAAAATAATCATTAAAAAAATAATAAATGAAATTCTTCTCACTCAAATCACCACCACCATTTCTTGAATAAGCATCTCATCAATGTTGCTATGTATTTAGACGGTATCGCACGCCTAAAGTTCCATATTTTAACAAATTATTTATACCCATATTACGCTATGCTGCCCGATACTTCAGCAAAATAGGGATCTTCAGACTGCGCGGCTATTGTACTTACGTTAGCCAAATGATTTTTTCTTTTCTGTATGTTTCGTTCATCGCGCAGTCTGTAACGGCTAGATTAGCGCACGATTTCGAGCTTATCGACTAAAAGGTTCTGCAATCGAGGAAGAACATCTTCTTTAAAATAATCATTCGATCCAGGTGTTATGTAAAGGACCATTCCGTCATGATCATCACCGTGCTCTTCGGTATAATTGAGAAAAAAGCTGTATTCCTCGACCGGTGTATCTGCATTTAGTATCACGCATTTAAACCACCAGTCAGTGAGTTCGAATGACTGAATAATTTCCTCTTTCGTGCTGACCTTATACCACAAGATGTTTTTCAAGTTTACTGGGCGATCATATGTTAAAAGCCAGGTTGAGTTGGTGAACATCAAACGACTGTTCACAAAAACTTGAGTCGTCTCGTTTTGGTCTTTAAGAGTATACACTGAATTCATATCGTGTACGGCAGTTCCAATCTTCAATAACAGTTCTTCATTGAGTTCTTCATAGGCAGCTTCTCTGAATTGAGTTAGAAGTTCATCCATGTAAGTCTGATTATCGTTGGGATCTAGCTTAGGTGCGTAATGATGCAACAGTATTTCCTTTACTCTTCGACTTATTGCTTGTTCAGGGTCATAGATAACATCAGCATGGAAATACTTGACATCATTTTGTATCATTTCGTCCCTATGTGGATCCAATTTTCTGTCCCAGTCTGTATATAAGAAAAGAATATTCTGATCCGGCTCACGGAAAGCAAGAATAAGTTCTGCCATAGTATCATAAACGCTTGGTCCAAATCCTAATTCGTAGCCTAGCTCCAAGAGGTATGGCAAAGACTTCATTATTAGCCGCAAGATTGTTCCCCCTTAAATCTAATGAAACCATCCACATTTTAACACACACCATTAAAGTAAACTGCCAAATAGCTTAATGACAAAAGGAGCAGCTTTCGCGGCTCCTTGATCCCATTAACTATCGTCTTCCGTTAGCTAAATCCCTTATATCTTTTTACTTGGATCCACAATTCCGATCAAAGTAGTTATCGTCACAGCAGCTAGAAAGGTGTATTTGTTGAAGAACACAGTGTTGGTGTATTGGTTTAAAATTGGATAACGGTACACTCTGGAATCGGGATCGTCAAATGATCCTAATAAGTCGAATAAATTCTTAACCAAATTCAACTCGAGAAGAAAGAGAATGCCTAAACTTAGTAAACAAACAATAAATACTAAGGCTTTAAGTTTATTACTTAATCTCCGTAAAGCAGTATAAAATACTAAAAAATAAAATATATTAAAACCTATAAAAATGGGAATTGACAATATAATTGGAACTATTCCTAAATTTCCGTTTCCAGATGGTTTGTCGGGTCTAATTGTAAAAAGATTTACCAAGTAAAAAAGTATGATACTTAGTACAAACAAAAAAACAGTTGTTCTTATCTTTGTTTTTTTACTTATTTTCAACAATCCATTCAATTGAGTCCCCCCTTCTTATACTTTACCAAGCTCTACTGCCCGTTTGTTCAACGAAACAACAACAAAGCTTAACAGATACCTTAAGAAAAACCGTCAAATTTCCTCTCACGCGCGCAATCTCATTTCCTTGCCGGATGAACAAGCGCGGCGTATAAGCCCATCGCAATGTACGTTCCGCCGGCGAACCAGCGCTGGATACGAGCGCCAGCTCGGCTATTCTTGTCGAACCACTGCCGGATGCTGGAGGCGAGCAGCACGTACATACTGTCGCTTAGCAACCCGATCGTGACGAAAATCACCCCGAGCAGCAGGAACTGCATCGTGACGGCCCCCGCATCCGGAGAGATGAACTGTGGAAGGAAGGCGAGGAAGAACAGCGCCGTCTTCGGGTTGAGCACTTCAATTACGATCGACTGCGTGAAGATCGTGCGCAGCCTTCTGGGCCGGCGCTCTTCCTTCTGGCTCTCTCCGCCCTCGCGCGAGAAAAACAGCGTTTTGACACCTAAATAAAATAAATAAGCTGCACCTAAATATTTCACTACGTTGAATGCCAGCGCCGACGCCATCAAGAGCGCCGAAATCCCTACCGCCGCGGCCAGCACGTGAATCGAAGCACCGACTGCCATCCCAAGCGTAGACTCCAGCCCCGCCGCTCTCCCCTGGTCCATACTCCGGGCCATAATATACAGAACCGAGGGCACCGGCGTTACCACCAGCACCGAGGCTGACAACACGAACAACCCTAATAACGAAGCACTCACCATACCTTCATTACCCCTCCTGTGCGAATCATGTTAGTCTTGTGAGTCGATGATACCGACAGGTACAGTTCAGCACAGAGGCCTTCAATTCGTCGTCGCGGCCACACGATCCGCTTTGCCAAGCGTGAAGACATACAGGAGCAGCGTGCCTACGACGACCAAGAATGTGAGCAGCAGCAACCCGCTGTATGCATAAGCTCTCTCATCGGTAATCAGCGGGTGAATCCGAATTTCAACGAGACGCAGATCCAACACTTTGGCCACGACTGCCGTGACAATCGCCCCAGCCAGCGTCGATACCATATTGAAGAAGCCCATCCCGACGCCGATGTGATGCCCAGGCAATACGAGTGTCACACTTTCCGCAAGCGCCGTCTGCAGGAACGAGAACCCAATATACATAAAGACCAGTGATGCCCCGATCAACCACACCGACAGCCCGGTGGAGAAGGCTTGCAAGAAGAGACTGAATGCCAGCAGTGACAAGCCCAGGTACATCACGAAGCGGCTCCCCCGTTTGACCGTCAAATTCCCGCCTACCCTGCCGAAAATCATCGCGCTAAGCGCACCTGGAAACATAATAACACCAATCATGCGGGCATTTAGGCCATAGAGCTTACTGAGCAGCAAGGGCATCGTGAACATCGCCGCCATGACCGTACCGAATGTCAGAAACCCGATGATGAGACCAAATCGGTACAACTTGTTTTGGAAAAGTGCAGGATCGACGAACGGCTCCTTCGCCTTCCGAATATAGCTCACAAATACGATCAAGGCGGCCAGCGAACCGACCAAGAGCCATAGGTTGTCGCCTGTCGTATACAGCACGAGCAGCGTAATGATAGTCCCCATAAGCAGCGTGCCGATCAGATCCAGCCTCCCCGGCCGGCGCTGTTCCTCAGGCAAATAGTTGCGGAAATAGGGGATGGCCAGCAGGATCGGCAGCGGGACGAGGAACAAGTACGCCCAGTGCAGCGAGCCCGCGATAAATCCGCCCAGCACCGGGCCGACGCCGATTGCGAACGACACGATGGACGTGATCATTCCGAACATTTTGCCCCGTTCCTCAGCGGTAAAAAATCGCGCGACCATGACGAACACCAGCGCCGGAATCGCCGCGCACCCCGCTCCCTGCAAGGCACGAGCTACCAGTACAGCCGGGTAGGACACGTTCAGGGCGAAACCTAGAATCGAACCGAAGCTGTACAGCACCACCCCGGTAAGAATGAGCGACTTCACACTGTAGATGTCCGACAGCCTGCCGAACACCACCATTCCTAGACCGATCACGATGAAGAATACCGTCACAACCCAGCTAACAGCCGTCGTGCTTAGGTGGTGCTGGGCCATGATACTTGGCGTAGACACCCCGAACATCGACTCGTTCAACACCGCAAAGAACAACACAAAGTATATCCACGGCACGCTCTTCTTGAGCTTGACCATCTCCGGCTCCGATAGCGGAGCCGCATTCCCAGACATCGGTTGCATACACATGTTCCTCTCTTCAATCATTTCATCCAACATTACGTTCATTTTAACTCATGACACTACGTAAGGTGCAAGGTTTTTATTCCACAGCTCCTTTTAAACCCTACAACCCGCTCGGCACCTCGGCCTCGCCGGCCGCGGCAATCTCCCGATGTCCAGCCTGCAGCTGGTACATCTGGTAGTACCGCCCGTGGAGCGCCATGAGCTCCTCGTGATTACCTCGCTCGACGATCTCGCCGTGGTCGAGTACAAGAATGAGGTCGGCGCTGCGAATCGTCGACAGCCTGTGCGCAATGATGAAGGTGGTCCGCCCCTTCTTCAACACATCGAGCGCGGCCTGAATGACGGCCTCGGTTTCCGTGTCGATGGAGGCCGTCGCCTCATCGAGGATCAAGATCGCCGGGTCGAACGCCAGCGCCCGGGCGAAGGAAATGAGCTGTCGCTGCCCCGCAGACAGCGTGCTGCCCTTCTCGATGACGGGCTCATCGAGACCGCGCGGCAGCGCGCCAAGCATCTCCGCCGCGCCGACGTCGCGCAGCGCAGCTTCTACCCGTTCACGGGTAATGGACGGATCGTCCAACGAAACATTGGACGCAATCGTCCCCGTGAACAGGAACGGATCTTGCAGCACGATGCCCATGTGCTGACGAAGCTGTTGCCTCGACAGGTCGCGAATGTCGCGGCCGTCGATCGTGATTCGGCCCTCGCTGACCTCATAGAAGCGGAAGAGAAGGTTCAGGATCGAGCTTTTGCCTGACCCTGTATGCCCGACTAGAGCAACGGTCTGCCCTTGCCCTGCCTGGAAGGAGATGTCCTTCAGCACATCTTCCCCTTCTTTGTAGGCGAAGCGAACGTGCTCGAAGCTCACGTTGCCCTTGTAGCGAGCCGTTTTGGCCGCAACAACGTCTGTCCCTTTTTCATCCAACAACTCAAAAACACGGTCCGCCGACACCAACGCTCGCTCCAAATTCGGCAGCTGATTGACGATCCCCACCATTGGATGGAACATCCGATTCAAATAATCCACGAAGGCGTAAAGTACGCCCACCGTGATCACAGCATTCAGCGCACTGCCGCCGACATACCAAATGAGGCCGAAGAAGAACAGGTTCCGCACCACATTCATCAGATTGTGAGAGGTGAGCGAATTCAGGCTGAGCAACTTATTTTGATAGCGCGTATACGCGTCATTGAGCTGCTCGAACTCAGCTGCCGTCTCCTTTTGCCTACGAAAAGCTCGAATAATCGCCATCCCCTGAATCGCCTCATTGATCATGCCGTTGATGGCACTGATGCGCTCGCGGATTTCATGATTAATGGTCGACGCATACTTCCGATACACCAGAATCCACGCAAGGAGCAGCGGAATGATGGGCAACGTGAAGAGCGCCAAGCGATAGTCCAGTATGAAAATAGCCACGATAATGCCGACAATATAGACGGTGCCTGTAAAAAAGTTCGCCAACACCTGCACATACAAGTCCCGAATAGATTCGGTGTCGTTGGTGATGCGGGATACAATTTTACCTGCTGGCTGATTGTCAAAATAGTTGATCGGCAGCCGCTGGATTTGGGCGAACACGTCGGTGCGCATGCGCTGAATAATCCGATTGGCTGCGGTTTGCAGCAAATATTTCTGCCCGTAGGTGAAGCCAGCTCCGATAAAAATCAAGATCACATAGAACCCTGCAAGGCTCATTAAATCCGCGAACTGAGGCTGATAAAAGCTGTACAACTCCTGCACGCCCAGCTTCTGCACAGCATATTCCGCCTGCTCATTCCCTTGCGTTACGCGAAGCTTGCTGTCATCGGTCAATGTGCGGACGCCATCCCATGGCAGCGCCTGATTCAACCAGACGAATTGGCTTCCTACTTGTAAAATCCGAACCTCTTTGCCCTTCGGCTCCCCTTCCTCGAAGTTATCACTCCGTTTGTAGAAGGTTTGCTCGAACGCCACAGCCTTTGACGTCTTCGTCGCCGATTGGGTTTCGTACCATGGCTTCTCAATCCCTAGAATATGCGTGTCGATCATCTGTTTCGCGATAAAAGGTCCCGCCAGTTCCGTCGCTACAGCGAAGGAGAGGAAGAGGAGTGCGAGCAGCAAGGTGCGCTTAAATTTGGCAGCATAGAGGAATAACCGTTTGCCTGTTTGTTTCATGAAGGAAGTTCACCGCCTTTTTGATTCTGTCTTATTTAAAATGGTCCTAAACCGTCTGTTCTTCGAGTTGCTGTCTGTCGTACTGTTCTTTATACCAACCGCCTTGCGCTAGCAGCTGCTCATGGGTGCCTTCTTGCACGATGTAACCTTCATCGAGCACGACGATCCAGTCCGCATGCTGCACGGCCGAGAGGCGGTGCGTGGTGATGAGCGTTGTTTTGCCTGCGCGCTCAGAGCGAATGCCACGAATGATCTCAGCCTCCGTCTTCGCATCGACCGCCGAAAGCGCGTCATCCAGCAGAAGAATCTCTGGATCGACATACAGCGCACGCGCGATGGATACGCGCTGCTTCTGACCACCGGATAGCGCCACGCCTTTTTCCCCGACGAGCGTTTGCAGTCCTTCCGGGAGGAACTCGACGTCCTTTCGGAAAGCCGCCAAATCAAGCGCCCGCAGCAGCTCCGCCTCGGTGCCATCCGCGTTGCCGAACATGATGTTCTCTCGCACGGTGCGGGAGAAGAGAATCGGCTCCTGCGGCACATAGCCGATCCAACTGTGCAGCGTATCGATGGCAATCTTCTCAATCGGGGTCGACCCGATCGTAATGGCACCTTGCCCTGTCGGGTACTCGCGCAGCAGCTGCTTGAGCAGCGTTGTTTTGCCGCTTCCCGTTCGGCCGACGATGCCAAGCGTTTGCCCGCGCTCCAAGCGCAGCGATATGTGGACCAAATTATCAATGGATGAGGACGGATAGCGGAAAGTGACACTTTTAAAATGAATGGCATCAGGTCGCAGTTCGGTTGCAGCATTCGGTGCCTCTTGGACATCGGGCTTGTAGCCCAGTGTTTCGTTCACCCGATCGAGTGAAGCGTTCCCGCGTTGCATAATGTTCATTAACTCGCCAATCGCAAACATCGGCCAGATGAGCATACCTAGGAAGGTATTGAAGGAAACGAGCTCGCCCAGCGTCAATTCACTGTGGAAAACGAGGTATCCGCCATAACAAAGTCCGATGAGATACGAAATGCCGACGAGAATTTTGACCGTTGGTTCAAAAAGGGCGTCGATAACGGCGACGGCGATGTTTTTGCGGTAAACGTCGTTTGTCATCTCGGCGAAGTTATGTTCACTTGCCTTCTCCTGCACGAAAGCCCGAATGACTCGTACTCCTGCAATTGTTTCCAGCACGCGGTCATTCATTTGTCCGAATGCGTTCTGCGCGAGCATGAATCGTTCGTGGATGCGCCCCCCGTAGATGGTAATCGCGATCGCCATGAACGGCAGCGGCAAAATCGAGGCCAAGGTCAGCTTCCAGGAGATGAAAAAGCCCATCATTGCTAAGATCGTCAACATGAATAGCGTCGAGTCGACGAAGGTCAAAATCCCAAAGCCCGCTGTCGTAGACACCGCCTGCAGGTCATTCGTGGCCCGGGCCATCAGATCCCCTGTGCGGTTGCGCTCATAGAAGGTCGGCGTCATTCGCAGCAGCTGCCGCATAATGCGGAAGCGCAGTACGCGCTCCAGCACGAAGGCGCCGCCAAACAGCTGGTACAGCCACACGTAGGAGAGCCCGTAGCTAGCCACGATGAGCACGCCCCAGAAGGTGAGTAATTGTGCCAATTTGGAACCCGTTAAGGTGCCTGTGTGTATGCCATCAATCGCATAGCCGATCAGCTTCGGCGGCAAGACGTCGATAAAGCCAACGATGTTCAGCAGCACGATCGCGAGTGTATAGCGTTTCCAGTTCATTCGGAAAAACCAAGACAATTTCTTTAATACGGTAAACATGAATCAAGCTCACTCCTTTCAAATGGAAGCCCCAAAGACGCAAAAAGACATACCGCACGCAGCGATATGCCTTCTATGAACATAGAAAAGCGCTCGTTACGATCAAACATCGTAACCCGCGCTTCATTGAACTTTCGTATGTGAAGGGGTGCTAGCAGCCGAGCATGCCTAGTTAGACGCTCGTATCGACCAGCGGGTTACGGTCTATGAAGTTAGGTAGGACTCGTGTCCATCGATGACGTGTGTTCATATCCAGTACCATAACATTCATTGCGAAACCCTCCTTCGTGTTTGTGTAATTGGTGGATGCTTGCACCTGTGTGCAGCTCCTTCGTTATTGCCAAAAGATGTCATTCAAAACCTTACACGGTGATCTTACCATCCCTCTTCCGAACGTGTCAATCGGAGAAAAAGACTATAACGGAACTGTCGGAATCCACGCCAGCTGTCACACATGTTTCACAAACTCCTTGCATATGGATGAAATAGGCGTTCATCTCTCTTTGGAGGAGTGGTTGTAGATGGTCGATCAAGTATTTGCATTAATGGGATGGATTGCGGCTTTTGGTGCGATTACGGGCGGGGTGATTGCGGGCATTGCCAGGTTCACAAAGCGCGACTCGACACAGTATGACATCGTCTTCTTATGGGACCATAAGTACACGTTGGAGGAGCTAGAATTGAAGTAAAAAGAACAACCCCGGGACTGCATCCCTGCAGGTCTCGGGGTTGTTTATGCTAGTCGAACGTGTTGAGCGTATTAAGCCGCTCTATCTCTTGATCTAACGAATCTGCGGCTTGTTGTACCGCCGGACTGTGAGATTGAATGCATGCCTGAGCTACCGAATTTTCGGCTTTCTCAATAGCATTGTGAGCCTCTTCTGTGGTTTGCGCGGTAGGGTGAGACAGGGCATGGTTGACGGCTCGGTGCACATTTTCAACAGAATTCTGTGCAGATGAGATCGGATTCTGAGACTGTAAACTGGAGTCATGTTTGGACATGATCGGGAACTACCTCCTCTGAGCATAGTAAATACACCTGCTAGCATGAGATAGTTACAGCCTTTTTATGCTATTTATCTGGATGGTTATTTTTCTCTTCCATGCCAAATGATAAGAGCTGCTGGGTGATGACCTAAGACCGCACAAAGTCATAGGTTGCGAGTGAAGGCTTATGCATTATGGATTGACTAAAGTTTATGCAACGCAGCAACCGTACCCTTACTTTTGCGTTTCGTAATCCGGCGAAGCAACAGTAGGCCCCCTAGCGCCGCAATAATAAGCGGAATCAACCCGACATACCAAATCGCTTTGTAAAAATCCTGCTCGACCCCTATGTAGACAAAAAGTGCAAGATAAAGCAGTACGTAACCAAAACTAAGTACACGGTTCCAAGTTAGGTTCGATTTAGGAAGCCGTGTTTTTGTCTTTTGGCCCATAAGCGCCAAATATGCTGGCGTCGGGTTCTCCATAAAGGGACGCACTTGCATGAATACCCAATCTTTCACGGACTTCTCCACCGATTCCTGCCAGCCCTTGTCATGTTTTCGAAGCTTTGACATCTCCTGATCGCATGCACAGTAGCCGGTATACATCAGGGAATAAGCCTCGACCTCCGAGAATGAATTCAAGTCGGTTCTCATATTCATCGCCAGCTCCCGCGCCTTGGAATCAATGCCGGGAATATCATGCCTCATGTGAATAAGATCAGCATCTGTGTCCTGCAAACGCAGCTCCCGAATCGCATCCATGAAAATGTCTTGAATCCTGAAGAACGATTCTACGGAATTCACCTCTTCATAACGCTCGGTACAAAGCGGCTTGGAGGCATCACTAAGCAGAATCTGCATCCTCTCTTGCCCAAGCGACAGAATGGCATGGCCGCCAATATTATCCAATACCCCGCCATCCACGCCATGTACCACTTTATCACGAACCGTGATCCTGATTGGGTTAAAAAGCCCAGGTACGCAAGCAGAAGCCGCCACTGCCTTTGCGATCGGCAAAGAAATCACGTCTTCTGCCCGAATACCATGGTTGCGCTCATTTTCTTCCCATAACGTACTGGCTGAATTTGTCGATATAAATAGCAGTTTCCCATTTTCCAAAATGGACGTATTCAGAATGAGTTCCGCCTTCACATTCGCCGAATGAGCAGGAGGTTCCATCAGTTCGCTCATCATAGCAGACTTGAACATAAGCTTCCTCAACACGAGTTCAAGCTTGGAATCCACATCGCTCTCCCCGACTCCGATCGACGTCAAACCCTGTACAACCGGCTTCGGTATCAACCTGGAGCTTCCCGCCCTGTACAACACGCGATCCCGCATATCGTCCTGAACGACAGCTATAAATTCCACGATCAGCCGTTCGATTAGTTCGCGGTAATCCTGGTCACTTAGACGTCTATCATTTCGAAGTGCTTCACACAACCTTTGATAATAAAACGCCCCGATAATCGATCCGCCGGACACCGTCGAGATCACGCCTACATGCTTTAATAACCCCTCATCGGCCAGCCGGGCCATGACACCAAGATGAAACAAGGATGCCCGAAACCCGCCTCCCGATAACGCCAATCCGATCAATCCGTTCACCTTACACCTCCATTATTTTCCTTTCTAGGTTACAGCAAACTGCTCGTTTGTTCAAATGAAAAAGGCGTCCCCAGCCATCGGCTGAAGAACACCTCCATCTTACTATTTAGCTGGCGCAGGGGATGCCTGTCCACCCTGCTGCTGTTGACCTTGCCTTTGCTGGCCACCAGCACCAGAGCCTCCTTGGCGCTGGCCGCCCTGCATCTGGCCGTTGCCGCCACCGCCAGGGCCACCTTGCATGCCAGGAGGGCCTCCTTGCATATCGCGGTGCACCATTTTGCCGCCAAGGTGTCCCGTGTAGCTCACGAGAAGAACAACCACAAGTGACACAACTAGATAAATGACATTGCGGCCTAGCTCGAGCTTTTTCCAGATGAGCAAGCCCACGCGAACGACAGCTAAGACGATTGAGACGACCATCGTCAGTTTCGCATAAAACTCATGCGAGCTGAGAAGGGTATTTCGTGATTCGGGCCCTGTCAGCACGCTCCCGACCGCGCCCAGCGCACCCACAACGAGGCAAAGCATGCCCGCGGAGTGCCACTCTTTCTTTTTGAAACTAAGCGCTGCAACATCAAACACAAAACTGAAAATTAAAAGTGCAATTGGAACGTGTGTAAATATAAAATGCAAATTTTTCATGATGTAGTCCATGCTATTCTCTCCCCTTTTGTCCCAGAAAATAGTTACACTACAAAGTGTAGTTTCGCAGGGCGCAATTGTCAATTCTTTTCTACACTGGCGTTATCGACAAAAAGAGCACCCTCAGGATGCCCTTCGTTGCCTAACTATTACCCCATCCTCACGTGCCGCTCATTCAGGAATTGAAAAATACGCATGATACGCTTGTATCGGATTAAAGAATAAATTGACAAACGCATCGGCGCCTTCCTGACTTTTGGAGGCCTTCTCCAGCCATGCAGAAAATCCTTCCGAAGGTGGTCCCATCATCGCATTGGTCCACTCCGACATTTTCGTTATATATTCTTTTGTCACATTCCAGTATTGCTCACCGACAGCGGTATCCCATGGTTGATCTGCTCGGCTGGATAGTATTTCATATAGGGCGCCGGCACAGTAGGAAGCCGCATTTGCCCCCTGGCCTGTAATTGGGTCGTTTAACGTGACGCTGTCCCCGCAACCGATCACAAGCGTTCCGTTAACCGTCGTATAGGGGATACGAACCTTCGGCTGTATAGCCAGACGCAGATAAGATAACGGATCGACAAGATGGAATGCATCCAAATTAATTCTTTCATAAATCGTGGGAAAATACCCCCGCAGAATATCAAGAAATTCCTTAACGAAAACATCCGGCTCCGGGTTCCCTTTCATGCAATCCAGCTCACCGCCGGGTACTGCCTCCAGCAACAGTGCGCACGCTGGGCCGTGCTTCGAGATAGTACCGATTTCAAACATCTCTCCTTGCCCTGGAATGATGTTAAATCCCATCCTGTGAACGTCATCGGAATCGATTCCTTCGAACATGGCGCCAGTCAGAATTCTTTGCGGGGATGATGGGAGATGTTGAAGTTCTTCGTATGTAGGAAATGACGCCAGCGGCCCTCTTTTACCCGTACAATCCACGATAAGATCACATTCGTTCGCCAGATCGACCAAATCACGGCTGTCCAGACGCGTCTTCTGGATATCGGCCCCCCGTGCCCTAAGCCCATCGATCAGTGATGATAAATACAAGCGTTGGTCTTGACTGACTGCTCTGGCATGCACATTCCCTTCGAACATGCGTTGTCCGTTTATGCGCAATTCAAGCCGTTTGATTTCATTGACGGCCCCGTAGTCCGCAATCTGAAAGCGTGTCTCATTGTGCAAAAAGCGATCAAAATGCACCTGCGTCGATAGAATGCGGCCGTGTCGTATATCCTCCGCATCGTTGGACATTACGATTTTGTAATCAAACTGTCCGCTGCGCTCAAAGGCATACGCTAAAGTCAATCCGGCAATGCCTGCCCCGATAATGACCACTCTCTTTTTGCCCATCACCATGTCCTCCTCGTAAAACCTCAAAATTTCCCACTCAAAATCATACGGGTAACTCTGGGATTTTATTCCAGAACAGTGCTCAATTGTGTTTTTCATAGACATGCCAAAAGGGCTTATTCACATAAGCCCCATTACAAGTATAAACGCGAGCACCGAGATCGCCAGTCGGACGAGCGGCCAACGCAGCTGAACCCCCTGCTCTGGATCCAAAATATGTTGAATCCGCACATTCATCGACGTCTCTGCAAAAGAAGCATGCGACAATGGGAAGCGCGGCTTCCCAGCTTGCCGGAGCAGTTTGAGCAGCGCACTGCCTAAATCCTTAGACTGCTCCATCTGGTCGATCGCATACCGATCTGCGCGGAGCTCAATCATCATGGGATATTTATGGGCCATCCACTCAAAAATAGGGATATACCGCATCGCCTTCGAGATCAGCGCCAGCAGGAAAATCGCCCCAGGATCGCGGTGCTGCACATGGCATTTCTCATGCTCCATGACCGCTCGCAGCTCGTTAGTCTCCAAAATGTCCACAAGCCCCGACGACACGAGGATCCGCGGCTTCCAGAGCCCCACAGTCATCGCAAGCGGAGCACGGTAGTTGAGCATACACACCTGATGCGCCTGCAACCCATAGCGCTCCGCGAACTCGGCGGATAGGGCGGTATCCACATGTTTGGCCACTAACTTATTGGCTTTTCTCGCATCGTGCCCATGCTTAACCAGCACCCACGCCATCGTCCCGAGCGTATACAGAATGAGACCGTTGACCACTAACATCGGGACAGGCCCAGGCACATGGAGATAGCGAAATAAAATCATACACAAATCAAATAGATTATGAGACGGCCTCCAATGTAGGAGATGTCCCAGCAGGAAGGCACCCATTTGCCAAACGATCGTGCCTCCTATCCCTAACACAGCCGCATACAGCCACTTGATCCGCGATTCTGTCATCGTTATCGATCCTTTTTGAGATTTAGTATGTGCTGCTCCAACTGGTCTAGCAGTTCAGGATCCACTTTATCGAGCGCATCCACCATATGGGTGACCGCCAAGGAGCCGAATTGTTCAATGAGGTCAAACGTCAGCTCTTTGGATTGCGTTTCCATGAACGCGTCCATCGTCATCACAGGTTTGTAATGAAACGATCTAGCCACCGATTGCTTTTGTAAAAAGCCTTTCTCCACCAGACGATTCATGACGGTCATGACAGTGTTGAAGTTGATCGCTTTGTCCTCGTCCAGCTTCTGTTGAACGTCTTTGATCGTCATATCTGAGGAGCTGGTCCATAGAATCTCCATAATTTTGGACTCTAGCGGACCGAAGAAGCGGTTCAAACCGCTTTCCTTCAATTTAAAATTGTGCATTTTCATCCGTAGCCACACTCCTAAAAGTTTTGAAGAGCCCATACAAGCGAAGCGCAGATTTGAAGCTTCAAAACTCGCATCGGAAGGATATGCTTTTACACTATAAATTGTAGTGCTGCGGTGTGGACGAAGTCAACTGGTACATGCGAGGCGGGGAACTTATTTTTTGACAGGAAGGTTCGGGCGCAGTATAATACTTACATAAAGTAAGTGATTAAAAAATAGTTAGTTTAGGAGTGATCCCATGAGCATACACATTTATCCGGTGAGTGAGCAAGGTTCAGGCGCTTTTGATGGCGGCAAATTCGTCGAGCAACGCGCCATCAGCTTCCCTGGCGAAAAGACAGCTGTAGATCGGGTCGGTCCCCTCTTCTACTGGGCTTGGGGCAAAGCGTCCGATGTTTCGGAAATTGGCATGCACCCGCATAAAGCGTTCGAGATCGTCACCTATGTGATCGACGGTCTCGTGGAGCACCGCGATTCCCTTGGCTCGCTGGAAACCGTAACGAACGGCGGCGCCCAAGTTATTCAGGCAGGCTCTGGCGTGTACCACGCGGAGGCGTTCCGCCGAGCGGGCAGCGAGGCTATGCAGATCTGGTTCGAGCCTCATTTGAGCGAGACGGTTAAGAAGCCTGCGACCTATCACCAGTATGAGCATGAGCTGTTCCCCATCAGCCAAACGGTGGGCGCTACCGCGAAAACGGTAATCGGCGCAGGCGCGCCAATTCAGCTGGACGCTGATGTGCGACTGTACGATTGGCAGCTTGAGCCTGGCGCAGCGTTCAGCTATGGTTTGCAGCCAGGCCGCAGGCTGGCGTTCCTCGTGATCCGCGGCGCGGGCACGGGGGTTGTGGGGGCGGCGGGGCTGGCCGCAGGGCTTGGGCAAGAGCAAGGGCAGGGGCAAGAGCAAGGCCAAGGGCGTAAATCCTTGTCGCACAAGGATTTTGCCGTGGCGCAAGCTGCAGGTGATGGGGAAATTCTTCACCTGCTGGGAGACAGCGCTCAGGGCATGCGCATCATCGCCATCGACGTGCCGGAGAATCCGGGATACGCGTTGTACCGCAAGTAAGCAACCCAGATTTAACCGGGGGTTAGGGGGCGTGGGTCTCTGTGTTGGGTGTGTGCGCAGAATTTAGATAAGCTGATGCAAATAAGAGTGGTCAACCACTCTTATTACGAAAAACTAGCTGGTTTTGGGCGAAATAGCAGTGGTTAACCGCTTCTAAAGTTGCATTTTTGCGCCGATTGACTGGGTTAACAAACAGTTAAGGGTGGTTAACCACCCTTATTTCGGAAAACTAACTAGTCTTGGGCGAAATAGCGGGGGTTGACCGCTCTAAAGTTGTACAGCCTCTCGTAAGTAGAGGCATAAGTGCTTATTCCTTTCCATCCCTGATCATGTTTCTGGAATCCTAGCAGGAAAATCAGTAGAAGCAGTAACAAGGATTTTCGTCCTCAAGCAGCGAATGGGTGAACATACTACGTACATGAACAAGGAGTGTGTCTTCATGCCAAATGATCGCAACTGGGCAGGCAATTACAGATATAGCACTTCAGATATACATATCCCAACTAGTTTGGAACATCTACAAGAACTCGTCGCCAGCCGTTCCCAACTTAAAGTGCTTGGCACGCGTCACTCGTTCAATGGCATTGCCGATTCCCAAGAGAGCTTGCTCTCTCTGGCGAAGCTCAATCGCGTGATCGCTTTGGACCGCGTGAACCATCGGGTCACGGTTGAAGGCGGCATCCGCTACGGCGAGCTGGGTCAGTACCTTCATGCGCAGGGGTATGCGCTGCATAATTTGGCTTCGCTGCCGCACATCACGGTAGCTGGTGCAATCGCCACGGCCACGCATGGTTCCGGCGACCGCAACGGCAATCTCGCGACTGCTGTTCACGCGATAGAGATCGTCAAAGCGGATGGGAACATCTCCGCATTTTCACGCGATCAGCCTGAGGCTGATGTGGCTGGCGCAGCCGTTCATCTTGGCGGATTAGGTGTCGTCACGAAAATCACGCTCGATGTGGTGCCGACTTTCCATATGCGCCAGCACGTGTATGATCACCTGCCTCTCGCACAGCTTGAGGCGCATTTTGACGAGATTTTCGCCAGCGCCTACAGTGTCAGCCTGTTCACAGACTGGAACGCTGCCGCGTTCAACCAAGTCTGGCTCAAGCAAAAAATAGCGGATCCAACCTCGGAACTCCCTCCAGTGGAGCCTGTTTTTTTCAGGGCGCGCCTGGCTGATCAGCATCGACACCCTGTCCCTGGGCATACGGCGGAGAATTGCAGTGAGCAAATGGGCGTCTCGGGCCCTTGGCACGAGCGGATGCCGCATTTTCGGATGGATTTTACCCCTAGTGCGGGGGAGGAACTACAAAGCGAGTATTTCGTGCCGCGGCAGCACGCGTACCAAGCTTTATGTGCGCTTAACGGCATGCGCGAGGCGATAGCGCCTCATCTTTACATTTCGGAGATACGGACAGTTGCCGCCGATGATCTCTGGATGAGCCCGAGCTATCAGCAGGACGTAGTGGCGTTTCATTTTACATGGAAGCCCGACTGGGAAGCCGTTCGCCAATTGCTCCCGGTCATCGAGCAACGTCTAGAGCCGTTCCAAGTGCGCCCCCACTGGGGGAAGCTGTTCACTATGTCATCCGCTCAAATTTACCCTCGTTTCGAGAAAATTCATGACTTTCAACGACTCCTCCGTCAATATGATCCGAACGGGAAATTTATGAATGACTTTTTGCGGACAACAGTTATGAACAAATAACCGCTGATTCAACGCGTGAGCAAGGAAAAAAATGCTAAACCTGCCCGCTCCTCAAAGACTCGCAGCGCGAGGAAATGCGCCAGATGATTCTTCAGGAGAAAGCGGCTGCGGGATAGCACGAAGGTGAAAACTGGCTCGCTTAGTGCGAGCAATAGGGTAAAGCCCACGAGATTTTTTCTCGTGGGCTTTGTGTTTTGGAGAGGGGGAGCTGAGAGTGGCATACGAAGCCACATTGGTGCAAATGTGCATCATTTTCTGCCCTGCTGTACGTATGCAGAAGAATTGGTGCAAATGTGCAGTAAATTCCTCTGCTTTCGGGGATTGTGGTGATTTTCCGGAGATAATGATGCACATTCGCAGCAATTTCACTTATTTCGAGTATTTCAAGCCAAAAAAGATGCAGAATCGCAGTAATGTGTGCACTCGGGACTGACTTCATAGCCTAAGGGCTTCTGCACTTCAGAAATTCAGGACTTCAACCCTTGTGTACACTCCACAATACGCTCTGGATGCGTATACACCGTCAAATGATTGCGCCGTATGAAGCCAACTACCGTGATGCCAAGGTCATCAGCCAAGCGCAGCGCCAAGTCCGTCGGGGCGGATTTGGACAGAAGGATGCCGACGCCGATTTTTGCCGCCTTGAGCGCAACCTCGGAGGATACTCTCCCGCTGAAAGCAAGGATTTTATCCTTAACGGGAATACGCCCCCGAAGGATGTGCCCATATATTTTATCCAGCGCGTTATGTCGTCCAATGTCTGCTCTTGTGACGAGGAGCTCGTTCGCTGTGCACAGCGCTGCATTATGCAGGCCTCCTGTAAGACGAAATTCAGCCGATTGGTCCTGCAGCTCGCGCATGAGATGGAAGCACTGGGCAATGGTCAAGCTGAGCTTGGTACGGACGGTTTTGGCCGTGCGCATGTCGTTGTGGAAGTAGAACTGCCGGCTTTTGCCGCAGCAGGAGCCGATAAAGCGCTTGGACACCATCTCACGGCTCAGCTGGTGGAGCTGCCGCAGCTTCACATGAGCGAAGCCACGATCTTCCTCAAGTGTTAGGGATTCAATTTGATCGACGAATCGGATCAAGCCTTCGGATGCGAGAAAGCCCGTCACCATATCGACCGTGTCGCTCGGGGTATAAACAAGGGTGGCGAATTCTTCACCATTCAGCATGATCGTCAGGGGCGCTTCAATGGCAATGTCATCCTGGGCTGGCAGTACCTCCGACCCATCGTAACGATGGATCGACCATGTTGTCGTAGCTGACGATGCAGACTTGGGTTCCAATCCATCCATCCTTATCCCTCCATTTCGGTTTCCAGCTCTACTATACGTTTCTCTACATAGCGCATGTCTTTGTGCGCGTGGTAGGTTTCGGCTTTTTCCACGATAACCGCGTTGTTGTATTCAGGGATACCCGCGTACGGCTCATATACCCCCTTAGGTATTAAACTGTTACCTTCCGGCCAATGCACCTCGATATTTCCCGTGCGCACATCCGCACAACGAACGCGACCGTGCATGTTCCCGTAACGGTTATAGACCACGATGGCTTCCCCTTCGTTCAGCGAAAGGGACTTCGCATCATCCCCATGCATCAGCACATCATAACGATCCGCTTCATTGAACGGGTCTACGTCACTGTAGATCATGGAATTAAACTGCTTGCCGCGGCGCGTCGTAACCGCAAAATGCCCCTCCGGCTTCCGCAGCTCCGGAAGCTCGATCGGCAGCAGCTGGCCGCGCCCATCTGGCGTCGGACAGACACCGTCCTCGCACAGCCACGCGCCGCCGGACTGGAACACATCGCCCCGCTCCCGCAGGTGCTGGATGCCGTCATAGCTCGGCGCGGCTAGCGCGATCTCCGCGCGGATCGCTTCCGCGCTCTCGCAGCCGATCAGCGCCGCGGCTTCGGGCTTCACGCGGCGCGCCAGATCCGCGTAGATCGCCCACTCCGCGCGAGCCTCACCGATGCGCGGACCCGCGATCTCGGGCGAGAAGTACACCATCCGCTCCGTCGAGGTGGAGGTCCCGCCCCCTGGCTGCTCATAGCGCGTCATCGCGGGCAGCACGACGACGGTCTCCCGCGCGTCCACGAGCGTGGAGGTGTTGAGGATGATGTCCTGGTGCACACGGACATCCACAGCCTCTAGGGCTTCTCGAACGAATGCCGGATCTGGCATCGTCTCGAGGAAGTTGCCGCCGGATGTGTAGAACATCCGGAGCTTCCGCTCCTGCTCCTCGGGCAGGAGCGCATTCTCGAGGGTGACACCGACGATGTCACCCTGCCAGCTCGGCAGCTCGAAGCCCCAGAGCTGCTCGATGCGGTTGCGGTCGGCGGCGCTAGAGATCTCGCCGCCCGGCAAGGAGAAGGGATCGGCGCCCATCTCGCCGGAGCCCTGCACGCCGCTGTGGCCGCGGATGGGCATCAGCCCGCAGTGCTCGCGGCCGAGAAAACCCCGCAGGAGGGCGAGATTCGCCACCTGCGAGATGTTGTCCGTGCCGAAGCGGTGCTGTGTGAGTCCCATGGACCACACGAATACCGCGCTGGAGGCGCGGGCCAGGATGTGCGCGAGCTCGCGCATGCGCTCGCGGGTGAGGCCGGACGACTGCGCGAGCGTCGTCCAGTCCTGCTGCGCCACATGGGCGCGCAGCCCCTCGAAGCCATTCGTATGCGCAGCAACGAACGCATGGTCAATCGCGGAGCCGGGCTCGCGCTCCTCCATCTCGAACCATTCCTTCATGATGCCGTTCATGAAGGCGATGTCGCCCCCGATGTTGACTTGGTACACATCGTCAGCCAGCTTCGTCCCGAATAAAGCAGACTCCGCAATCGAAGGGATCCAGTACTGGTCCATCGATGGCTCGTAGTACGGGTTAATGACTATGATCTTCGTGCCTTTGCGCTTGGCGGCATACATATATTTCGTCGAGACCGGCTGGTTATTAGCGGCCACGCTACCCCAAAACACAAGGACATCCGTCCCGATCCAGTCCTTGTAATTGCAAGTCGAAGCGCCTACGCCTACGGACCGCTTCAACGCCGTCTTCGACGGCGAATGGCAAATGCGCGAAGCGTTGTCGATATTGTTCGTTCCGAGCAATCTCGCTATTTTCGCGGCTGCATAGTACGACTCATTCGTGATGCCGCGCGCCGTCAAATAAATGGCCGTCCCCTTCGGATTCACCTCGCGCATCTTCTTTGCAACCGTATCTAGCGCCTCATCCCAGGTGGCGCGACGGAAGTTCCGCTCCCCTTTCGTGCGGATAAGGGGATACGGGATACGCCCGAGCTGTCGAAGCTCGGTGGAGTTCATGCGGCGGAGCTCGTCGATATCCGCATGCAGGACTTCCTCGCGAATCGCCGGCATCGTATTCAAGCGCAGCACATTGAGCCGCGTCGTGCATAGGTGCGGCCCCGCCAGCGTCTGATCATACAAGCCTGACACACCTAGCGCGCAGCCATCGCACACGCCTTGTGTCAAAATCCTGACCGCGTACGGCAGATTGTCGCGGTTTTGCCAGGCAATTTTCGCCGTCTCCCGAATATGTTTAGGCTTGACCTTCCCTAGCCCGAAAGGGATCTTACTGACCCACAGCTTCGGATCTGGTTTGGACGGCAGCTTGATCGGCCCCGTGTGCTTCGTTTTCCCCATAATAAACGCCTCCCATTGCGTGTATGTACTTATCATTTTCGAAATAAAAAACCACCGCAAAACACAACTCAAACCTCCAATTAGGAAGCCTCAGTTCTGTCTCACAGTGGTTAGTCTCCGGCAGGGTCGCTACCAAGTGCCAAGCACTTACTACTTATGTATATGCTTTACTTCGCAAACTTCTTCTCTACATCTTCATCAAAAACAAACACCGACATCCCAATATCCCGCTCGATATCAATATCCACGAAAAGATGAACGAACTTGGCGCCAAGCAGCTCTTCCATTTCGACGGGAGGAAAATCCTTGTACAGCTCTTTCACCATCTGTGTGCGCGTCGTGCGGAGCATTTGTCTGCCATCGCCCGTCTTCGCCATAAACTTCTCCACTGGGGATAAATTTCCTTCCATCTCACAAATCGCCCAACATTTGCAGAAGGTCGTCGTGACACGCTCAGGTCCTTTGCCCATATGCTTCTTACGGTAGGACTTCACCAGATTACTGAACTCAGCTTCCATCCGATTCATCAGTCAACCACCTTCTTACCCGTACTCTCTTCATCATAGCAAGGAAACGATTTCCTGACAACTAGTCCAATAGACACCTTCAACTGTCAAAAATGCCCCTGCTCTGAGCCCCTTAAATGAATTCATCGCTCCTCCGCAAGGGCATCTCATTAATCGGCAGCCGAATATCTGCGACTCACTCCTCTTCATCCCACTTCCGGGAGTACGCCTTTTTCGTAATCCACAACGTCAATCCGATCACGATGGCGATCGTGATGACGCTTAAAATCACCGTTAGTACCATGCCTAGCACTCCTCTTCTCAACTTCCTATCCGCCTATTGTATCAGAAATGCGGATCATTTGGACAGGCGCACTCAGCCTGGCACTTAGGCTGATCGTTTCCTTAGAAGAGCCATCCCGCATCGAACTTGAACTTCCTGCAAATGTGCATCAATTTACCCAGCCTCATCCGCTTAGAGCGAACTTAACTGCAAAAGTACAGCAATTTGGCCCGAAACTGGCCCTTTCAGAAAAAATGCCCGAAAAATCCTGCACTTTTGCAGGATCGATCTCCTGAGACGGCAGCCCAGTTGCGTATACTAAATTTAATGTAAAAGTTGAGGTTATTTGAGAACATTTTATCAGTCTACAAATCTTATAAAGGGATCAACGATTCTCTGAATAAATTCAAAATAAGGATACATCACTGACGCCAAAATTAACAGAGTGATATATACGCCCCACCATTCAATTTTTTTCCTAAGTATTTTTACATTCAAGATAACATATGAAGTTAAATAGCAAATACTAAAAACTGTCGCCACTAGTCTTTCAAAATTTGTTGGAATATCATTGTCCCAACCTGTACCACTTATAACTACAAATAGTATTAACCATACAGTTGGAATGAGAAACATTCCCCAAAATACACTTATTATTGCGCAGGCCATGTGCTTTTTTAATGTCACGTTGTCACCTTCGAAATTGGAATGTTATTTTTTCGTGACCTTCACTAAAACCTATAAGCGAGATTATAAGACAAATACATGACGCCACAAGATGTTAAAAATATATACAAAAAATAAGCAAGTTTCTTATTTTTCACCGAATATTTTACCAACATAAAATATGCAAATAGTATAAGTGCAGATATTAATAAAAATGGCATGGCAAGTTCTTCCCCAAAACCTTCAGAAGTCGAAACCATGTCTATAAAAAGTATGAATACTAAAATGCTAACTATGATTCCAAAAGAGTACGGAACCCATGGAACCCTATTGCTACTTGTACCTTTAACCAGCCTCACTAATTGAGTTCCAAATACTAGAGTTATTATTAGAGTAGAAATGACAAGAGGGTCTTCAATAAAAGTAATAAATCCCATGCGTATCAAACCTCCAAAATAAATTTCATCCTCTATCTGAAAAAGCAAATAATAGCCTTACCATTGTATAAAGGTAAGGCATCAAAATTTGTAATAACTTGCCGATTATTATATTAATTTTTCATAAGCCTCACTCAAACAAATCCAACTGCCTCGGCGACGTATCCTCAATCGCGATCCCCAGCATCGCCATCATCTCCTTCGCATTGCCCGTCGCATGCCCGCCAGAGTTGTTGTTGAAAATCACGCAGACCTCGCGCGACTGCTCCTGCAGCTGCAGCAGCATCGCCTTCCACGCTAGCAGCTCGCTCTGGCTGTAGTTGTACAGGTAGCGAACGTCGCGCCAGTTCGCCTCGCCGTTATTGACCCAGCCGCTCTCATTGCGGCCGTGAAAGCGCACTATCGTCATCGCAGGATGCGTCGCCTCCAGCACGATGGGCACAGAGCCCACGCCCGCCTGCGGCTCATCGCAGACGCTGTGAATCCAGCCTTCGCGCCGCATGAAGGATAGTGTCTTCTCGCGCAGACAATCGCGAAACCAGCTCTGGTGGCGGAATTCCAGCGCCACAGGAATGTCGCCCATGCGGGCTTTCGCTTCGCGAATGACATCCACATTCGCCTTCGTGCAGTCGAACCACGGCGGGTACTGGAAGAGCACCGCTTTCAGCTTGCCCGCTTCGACGACAGGACGGATGGAGTTTCGAAAAGCAGTGAACATCCCGCTTGTCTCTTCCTGCGAGTACGTTTGCCGTGTCTGCCCCGTTAATCCTTGATAAGCTTTGACGATAAACGAGAAGGAGTCGGTCGTGTCAGTGGCCCATTTCTGGTACCAGCTATCTTTGTGAATGGCATAATAGGAGCTATCTACCTCGACAAGCGGGAAATGCTTATTATACTGCTTCAGCTTGTCCTGCTGTCGCACACCGCCCCGATACAGCTCTTCATGATCGCCCCAGCCCGCAAGTCCGATACTTATCATGTTCTCACCTACTTATCGTACAACTTCTCCAGCGCCTCACGCTGCGGCGGTCTAATGTTAACCACAGATCGAATGCTCTGCGCCAGTTTCTCCGCTTCCTCAATATTCGCACTCTTACCCAGCTCGATCAAAGTACCTACAGCTACTGCGCCCGTGCGCCCTTTGCCGCCTCCGCAGTGGAACCCGACCTTTTTGCCGCTCTTGTACGCATCCACAACGTGCTGAATCGCCTGTTTAAACAAAACGTCCTGCGGTCCTTCCGCGTTGTCTCCAAGGGGGACTTGCAGCCATTCTACGTTACCCCCAGGATAAGCGCATTCCGTCGCTTCTCCTCGTAAATCTACGATAACCTCCACGTTCTCATTTTTCACCATAGCCTCGACGTCGGCAGCAGCGCCAAAGAAAACTTGATCATCGATGAGTGCTTGATAGTTTTTCTGCATGAAATCTCCTTTCACGAACTGCTCGATCCGATGCCGAATTGCATCCCGCACTTCACGGAATTTCGCCGTGATTTCTTCTTCTGTTCCCGTCGCTTTGGCAGGGTCTTCGAAGCCCCAGTGCCATCTCACGGCCTTATCATTTCGAACCACAGGACAATGGTCATTCGCATGACCACACAAGGTGATGATGTAGTCGGCACGCCCCAGCAATTCAGGGTCAATCACATCGGAGGTGTTGTTCGAAATATCGATACCCGCCTCTTTCATCGCAGCGACTGCCCTTGGGTTTAAGCCGTGTGCCTCTAAGCCAGCGCTTCTTACTTCATAAGTATCGCCACCTAAAGCCTCCAGAAATCCATCCGCCATCTGGCTGCGGCATGAATTTCCTGTGCAGAGGAAATACACTAATTTTTTGTCCATGTGGAACATCTCCTTATCCTTAAATTAGGTGATCACCCTGAGCCATACATACAGCCCAAGAAGGGTGATGAACAGCGTGGGAATTGTAAGCACGATGCCGACTCTAAAATAGTAACCCCAAGTAATTTTGACACCTTTATTCGCTAAAACATGCAGCCACAATAAGGTGGCCAGTGACCCGATTGGTGTAATTTTCGGACCTAGATCCGAGCCGATCACATTCGCATACACGAGCGCTTCACGAATCACGCCTTCCGTCTGTGTCCCTTTAATCGCAAGCGCATCGATCATGACCGTTGGCAAGTTATTCATCACGGAAGAGAGCAGCGCAGCTAGGAAACCCATGCCAAGCGTGGCCGACAACAAGCCCTGATTCGATATGTTCTCGATGAGTGTGCTTAACGCGTCGATGAGCCCGACATTTTTCAAGCTATACACGACCACATACATCCCGATGGAGAAAACAACGATGTTCCACGGTGCTTCTTTCATCACTTTTTTGCTTTCTATGGAAGGGCTGGTACGAGCAATAAGTACGAAGATTAGCGCGACAATGCCCGCAATGATCGAAACAGGAATATGGATGAAGCCGCTAACCAGGTAAGCAACTAGCAGGATTCCCAGCACGAACCAAGACACACGGAACAGCTTCCCGTCTTTGATCGCTTCTGCGGGCTGTTTGAGCTGTGCGAGCTCATAGTTTGCCGGGATTTCCTTCCTGAAGAAAAGGTAGAGTACCAGCAAGCTTGCCCCCATCGAAACGATCCCTGTTACGAACATGCGGCTCGCATACGTCACGAAATCAATGCCGAAGAAATCAGCAGATACGATATTGACCAAATTACTGACCACAAACGGAATCGACGTCGTATCCGAAATAAATCCGCTGGCCATGATGAAGGGCAGGATCATTTTATCCGGAAATTTCAATGCACGAACCATAGATAATACAATAGGGGTTAAAATAAGCGCAGCTCCATCATTCGCGAATAGCGCAGCTACAGCTGCTCCCAGCCCAATGACATAAACAAACATCCGCTTACCGTTTCCTTTGGCCAACCGAGCCATATGCAAGGCGCACCATTCAAAGAAACCAATTTGATCGAGTATCAAAGAAATGAGAATCAGGGCAACAAACGTAAGTGTGGCATTCCAGACGATCCCCGTTACAATCCCAACATCATGGAAGGAAACGGTTTGACAAATCAGTGACAGCAAGGCACCCGCTGATGCGGTCCAGCCGATATTCAGTCCTTTCGGCTGCCAAATGACGAACGTTAACGTTACTACAAAGATGATTATTGCAAGAAAAACCATGTGCTCCTCCTTATCGGTTAGACAACCTGCCTTTAGCGCATACCGCTAATCACAACAATTGAGCTGCTCGCAGGAAATTGCGGCAACCTTTTCTTTTTGCGAGGGTACGTATTGTAAAAACGTATTCAGATACGGCTTATCCTCCACGTTCAGCGAATAGTACACCCATTGCCCCTTTTTGGCTTCCTTCACCAAACCGCCTGCCTTCAGCTTTCGCATATGCTGGCTTACATTGGGTTGACTGGTCTGCAAAAGTTCAACAAGCTCATTCACACAAAGCTCGCGTTCTTGGAGCAGGGAGAGAATGGTTAGTCGCATTTTATCCCCTAGAAGCTTGCAAACATCCGATAATTGTTCGATATCGACCACGATTACTCGCTCCTCTATTTAGCTGGATTTCAGCATTTCCTACCACATTATCGCAATCTTAATCTCATTTGTAAATGATTATATAATTATTTGATTATATACCCTTGACCGAATAAGCTCTTACCGATTTTCCTTTACTTCCCTGAAAACCCCCTGTATAGTAAATCTATATCGCATCACCCGGAGGAGCCTGCCAACAGCGGGCTTTTTTTGTCTTTTTTACATACTCAAGATCTTCTCTGGAAAGATTATCCGTAACAATAGAGCGCGAGGAGTGAATGTCATGATCCATTATTGGCTTATTCTAATGTGCATTGCCGTTGCCATCGCTTATCTCGCAGATAAAATCAAACAGCCTTATCCGACGCTGCTTGTCGTCGCTGGCTTACTGCTTGGCCTCTTTCCCATTCCAGCCCTGCATGATATTAAGGAATATGTCGCTTCTGATACGATTTTCAAAACCACAGTCATCCTCATCTTCCTGTCGGCGCTGATCGGGGATGCGGCACTCAAACTGCACGCCCATGAGCTGAAGGACAATAAGCGATCCATCTTGATGCTTGCTTTGCTAGGCACATTGCTGACGTTCGTGCTCATCACTGCCTTGTGCTACACCCTGCTAGGGCTTTCCTTGCAAAATGCGCTCGTCTTCGGCTCGCTGATGGCGGCCACGGATCCGGTATCCGTGTTGAGTATTTTCAAATCGTTAGGACTGAACCAGAAGCTGTCGGTCATTGTCGAGGGTGAGAGCTTAGCGAATGACGGCGTGGCCGTAGTCCTTTTCAAAATCGCGCTCGTCACAACGACACTAAGCTTGTCCGGTGTGCTGAGCGGTTCCTTCGAGTTCGTCAAAGTCGTTGTGGCAGGCATGCTGATCGGGCTGCTCTTCGGCTATCTGGCTAGCCGTATCACCGCGACCATCGACAATTACTTGGTCGAAATCGGCCTGTCCATCGTGTTGTTCTACGGGGCATTCGAAGTCGCAGAGATGTTTCATCTATCTGGTGTGATTGCGGTGGTTTTTGCTGGATTGGTACTCGGCTCCTACGGAAAAAAGATTGGCATGTCCGACTTGACCCTGGAGAAGATGGACTCGTTCTGGGAAGTGATCGCGTTCATCGGGAATGCCATTATATTCCTCATGGTCGGCCTCGAAATATCGAACATCGATTTCGCTGATAAATGGTTCGAGATCACAGTCAGCATCGGGATCGTCCTCGCGGCGAGATTCGTCGCCGTCTATGTCAGCCTGTCGATGGACCATAGCATCCCGCAGGCGTGGAAGCCCATTATCGCCTGGGGCGGGCTGAAAGGCTCGCTGTCCATCGCACTCCTGCTCGGCGTGGCTCCCGACTTCGAAGGGCGCGATCTGCTGCTCGCAATGACGTTCAGCAACGTCGTCTTCTCACTGCTCGTACAGGGGACGACGCTGAGCTGGTTAGTCAAGATTTTGAAGGTAAGATGACAGTGAGAGGCGAAAGAATGATACAGATACCCAGAGGGTAAATACACCATTAGATAGGGGTTAAGGAAAAAATGAAGAATCAATATGCGGTGATTAGCTAATGGAAAATACAACTTCTGTCATGATTGACCACGTCATCATTCTTCTAGTCTTAATTTTCGGATTGGGGATGCTATTCGGTAAAATAGCCCATTTTCTGAAACTGCCAGATGTTGCACTTTTTCTAGTTGCCGGTATGATAATCGGACAAGGCTTTCATTGGATTAATGAGTCCAGCACATCTTTTACGAATCAATTTATTTTAGTCATCGGCTCTACGCTTATTTTATTCGATGGTGGTCGCAATATCAGACTTTCGGGTCTTCGCCAAGTATGGATAACCGTGAGCTTACTTAGTATTCCAGGTGTTATCGTTACTTGCGGAGCTGTTGCAATTACCGCGCATCTGCTTTTAGATCTTCCATGGTTGTATGCGCTATTGTTGGGAGCTATTATCTCTTCGACTGATCCAGCTACACTCATTCCAGTATTTAAACAGGTGCGAATTCGGACGAAAGTTAGGGAAACCGTAGAAAGTGAGTCTGCCTTTAATGATGCAACAGGTTCGATTCTCACCTTTTCACTGCTGGCTATTATTATGGGAACACAAGCTGTATCTATCTCATCAGGTGTAAGTGAATTTGCAAAAACGGCCCTAGGCGGACTCCTGCTTGGTGGTGTTATCGGGTATGTCCTAACCTATCTGACTGCGCATTTGAAGTTAGGTTTCCTGAGAGATTACGCTACTATTGCAATGGTAGTAACCTCATTGGGTGCTTATATTGCTGGGGAACTAATAGGAGTTAGTGGCTTCATGGCGACTTTTACAGCTGGACTCATTTGGGGAAATGCGGGAACATTTAAGATGGATATGAATGATAAGCTACACGAAATGGAGCATTTTTCCGAAAATATTACAGTGATCATGCGTATGCTGATTTTCATTCTTCTCGGCAGCCAAGTCAACTTCACCATTATTTTCGAGCATTTCTGGACCAGTTTGGGTGTTATTTTTGTCTTTATGTTTATTGCTCGCCCTCTGACAGTCTTACTTTGCACGCTGCCAGATCGTAAAGCGAAGTGGAAATGGAATGAGATTGTGTTTATGTTCTGGGTGCGAGAAACGGGTGTCATTCCCGCAGCTTTGTGCGGAATGGTGGCAGGGATGGGCGTCCAGCACAGCGAACTGATCGCGAGTGTTACCTTCATGGCTGTGCTTATCACCATCTTATTCCAAGCAAGCTCGACTGCTTTTGTGGCTCGAAAACTTGGACTTGAGGTAAAGACCGAAGTGGAAGAAGAGAGAACTAACCATCCCTGTTAAATTAGTCAGAAGAATCGCTGATATCACTTCAGTTAAATGAAAAGCCCCCAGCGCCAAATTGGCACTAGGGGCAGAGGGATCGTCTCGCTTATTTCTGCGCTTTTTTCGCCCATTTCGCTTGCAGCGCGGCTTCGATCTCGGCGTAGATTTGCTCGGTTGTTTTGCCAACTGTGGAGATGCCGAGCTTCTCCGCTTTCTTGGTCAACGCGGCGGATTTCTTCGCGTCTTTCGCTGCTTTCAGCGCTGCGCGGATCTCCTTCGCTGTCTTGCCATCCGTCGCGATGCCTGCATCTGCTGCCTTCGCTTGCAGCTTCGTCAAAGCTGCAGCTTTCAGCTCCGCTCTAAGCTCCTTATTCGACTTTCCGTCTGCGCTCACACCAAGCTTCTCCGCTTTCGCTTGCAGCTTCGCGGCAACGGCCGCTTGGATCTCCGCTTTGAGCTGCTCATTCGTTTTGCCATCCGTGCTGATGCCAAGTTTGGCTGCCGCCGCTTGCAAATGCTCGGTACGGCGCTCGTTGCCCGCTGCTTTCAGCTCCGCTTTGATCTCCTTATTCGTCTTGCCGTCGGTCGATATGCCGAAAGCTTGCGCTTTCTCCGATAAAAGCTGCTTTAGCGGATGAAAAGCGTTTGTATCTCCTTGTGCATTCGCTGCGAAAGCCGCCACAGGGACGGAACATACGATGACACCAGCTGCCACGATGCCTGCTAATTTTTTCAACATAGGATTCACTCCTCGATTTGTTAGTAAGTACCTCACGAAACCTATCTTACCTGAGAGATATGTCATAAGTTTGTCATGTGCGCGCCTGGATAAAAATCCGGAACACCGTACCCTTCTGTGGCCCCGACTCCACGTGAAGAGTGCCTCCATGGGCTTCAATGATATGCTTGCAGATCGTCAGCCCCAGCCCAGCTCCTGTTCGGTTTCGGCTCTCATCGGCCTTATAGAAACGGTCGAACAAATAAGGCAGTTTCTCCTCTGGAATGCCTGGGCCATTATCCCACACCTCGATCCATCGCTCCTGGCGCATGACCCTGACGCGAATGCCCGCGCTGCTCCCTTCAGGGATATGGTTAATCGCATTATCGAGCAGATTAATGAGCACCTGCCGGAGCCGGTCACCGTCCGCGTGAGCCACATAAGGGCCATCCGCTGCTGCGTGCAGCTCAATCTGTTTGGCCTTCGCCTTCATCGTCAGTTGCGTCACAACGAGGCTCGCCAGCTCAGGAACATCGACCTCGCCGATGGTGAGCTGGACTTTTTTCTCCTCGAACGAGGACAGCTCCAGAAGGTCCTGGACGAGTCGAGTTAATCGCAATGTCTCCTGCAGGGAGACATCTATATATTCTTTGGCGTCCTCGGGCTCGACCACGCCATCTGTAATCCCTTGCAGCGAAGCTCGGATCGTCGTCAGCGGCGTCCGCAGCTCGTGGGAAATTTCCGAGAGGAACCGCTTGCGGCCTTCCTCGACTTTCTGCAATTTGCCTGCCATGCGGTTCAATGAGCCGGCCAACGAGGCAATTTCGTCCTTGCCTCGCACAGGCACCCTGCCGCTAAAATCACCAAGCGCCAGCGCCTCCGCGGTCTTGCTCATCTCTTGAATCGGCTTTACAAAATGCCGAGAAACGAAGTACAGCCCGGCAATGGCCAGCATGGCCACCACAAGGGCGGCGATATAAATGGCGCGATTGATGCCATTTATCGTGCCTTGAATATTTTGCAGCGGCGTATATAAGAATATCGCCCCAACGATCCGACTGTCCTGCAGGACAGGACGTCCGACGATTAGCATTTTAGCCGTACTATTCTGGGCAAAATTACTCCGCACCGTCACGGTCTCCCCCGTGAGGACCTTCTCTACCCACGCCAGCTTGGCGGGGGTTTCGCCGATCGACTGGATTTTGTCCAGCGCCGCTTTCGGATGCTTCACGACCGAGACGCGCACGTTCGACGTTTTTTCTATCGTACTAATTTGCTTGCGGAAGTCCTTCAGCTGGATCGAACTATCGAATAAATCCTTTGCCAACTCCTCCACCTGCTCCACTTTCTCTTGCAGCAGCTTCTCACTTCGATCGTACGTCATCTGCTTCATGGTGTAGGAAATGGCCCCCGAAATCGCGAGGATCGACACCAGCGTGATGGATATGTAAAGGAATAGCATCTTACGGTAAAAAGAATTCAGCATGCCCCAGGCTCCTCAAATTTGTAGCCAACGCCCCAGACCGTGCGAATGTTCCAGTCTTCCTTGCGCTCTGTGAGCGCGGATAGCTTCTGGCGCAGCCTTTTGATGTAAAGGTCAACCACGCGATCCTCTCCTTCGAAGTCCCAGCCCCAGATCTTGGCAATCAGATCCTCGCGGGTGAACACCTGATTCGGGTTCCGCACGAAAAACAGCAGGAGCTCATACTCCTTCTTCGGCAGGGGCACCATTCGCCCTTCAACCGTCACCTCATGGCCAATGCTATCCACGCGCAAGCTGCCGATCTCATACACATGCGCTGTGGGCATCACTTGGGCGCGAAGCCCTGTCCGACGGAGAATCGACGTGACCCGTGCAACCAGCTCATTGGGATCAAATGGTTTAACGAGATAATCGTCAGCTCCCATCTGCAGCCCCTCGATGCGTTCGTCCACATGGCCCCGCGCCGTCAACATCAGAATCGGGACATCGCTCTTCGCTCGGATGCTTTGGCACACCGACCAGCCATCTCGCTTCGGCATCATCACGTCGAGCACAATGAAATCCGGCCGCAGCTCTTCGAACTTGTGAAGCGCCTCCTCGCCATCATGAGCGGTAATAACCCGATATCCGTTTTTCTCCAAATATAGCTTCGTTATTTTACAAATATTCAAATCATCATCGACGACCAGAACCGTTGTCACGCTTATGCCACACTCCTTTTTTGAACAACTAGATTCCCTTATTATACGAAATAAATGTGAAGAAACTATTACCATTTGCACATTTTTAAGGTCGTAGTGAAATCTACCACTCGGGCACCTTCCTTCTCGCATTTACTATAGAGAAAGGAAGGAGGTGATACGATGTCTACCTATCCACTTCGTCCTATGAAAGCTGATAAGGGTCAAGGAAGAGTACGTTATGCGATGCCCAAAACCTTGCTTAGATCAACTCCGCGACTTAATCGTTTTACTGTCCTGTGGGTGAACCAAGCAGGTGTGCCGTTTAACACAACGGGCTTCTTCTGCGTAGCCAGCACGCTTGGCGGTGTTCGCCTTGCAACTGTTCGCTTCGACAGCTTCGGCACAGCGGTGTTCAACACAATTGCCACACCAACGAATCGCGCGCTGATTATCCGCACCTTTAATCGTAATGGCGTCTTGTTCCGCACACGTTTTGTGCCTGCTCGTGTTTCTGCTTTTGCTATTATTGGGTAGTGCTTCAAGTGAGGCGGCGAAAGGTCCATGTTGTAGTTTATACACCATGATCAAGGCATTTGGGGCTAGATGCTACCTGAAGTTGTAGTTCATACAACATTCTGAGGCTATTCAGCCTCAAAATGCCCTTTTCAGCCAATATTGTTGCACAACATGCAGCATTGAAGCTCCAAACGGTCATATTCCAGCAATAATGATGCGTAGAGTGCAACATTATTGCTGGGAATAAGGCGAAGGGTTCATGCGTCATGCGCAAAAATAGCCCCGCAACTCCTGCACATTCGCAGGATTGCGGGGCTTTAAGCTGCACCCGTTCGTTAATTACACAACGAACGAACTTTTCAACGAAACGATCAAGTTGAACACAAGATGATCGGGTGTCGTGTACTTCGGATCCACGTTGAAGTATCCGTGGCGGAAGAACTGGAACTTGTCATGCGGAGCTGCGCTCTTCATGTTGTCTTCCACGAAGCCTTGCACGATTTGCAAGGAGTTCGGGTTCAAGTTCTCGAGGAACGATGCCCCTTCTTCGCCCTCCTCGTCATCCAAGATCAGTGGCTCGTATAAGCGGAACTCCGCAGGGACGGCGCTCTTCGCATCGACCCAGTGGATCGTGCCTTTCACTTTGCGGCCAGTGAAGCCGCTGCCGCTCTTGGTCTCGACGTCATAGGTGCAATGCAGCTCAATGACGTTGCCATCAGCATCCTTGACGAAGTCGTTGCACTTGATGAAGTAGGCGTTTTTCAAACGCACTTCGTTGCCAGGGAAGAGACGGAAATATTTCGCCGGCGGATTTTCCATGAAATCGTCTTGCTCGATATAAATCTCACGAGAGAACGGGATCATACGGTTGCCCATCTCCGGATTCTCGGAGTTGTTATCGGCTTCCAGCATCTCCACGCCATCCTCCGGATAGTTGGTGATGATGACTTTCAGCGGATTGAGCACGCCCATCGTGCGCAGCGCCTTCAACTTCAAATCCTCGCGGATGAAGTGATCCAGCATTTTTGCATCGACGACGCTGTAGCTGCGGGCTACGCCGATTTCGCGCGCGAAATTGCGGATCGACTCTGGCGTATAGCCACGGCGGCGAAGGCCAGAGATAGTCGGCATTCGCGGATCGTCCCAACCGTCAACCGCTTTCTCGTCGACGAGTTGTTTCAGCTTTCTTTTGCTCATCACCGTATTCGTTAAGTTCAAGCGTGCAAATTCATACTGTCTCGGCACATTCGGCATCTCGCACTCACGAATGACCCAGTCGTAGAACGGACGTTGATCTTCAAATTCTAATGTACAAATGGAGTGCGTAACGCCCTCAATCGCGTCCTCTAACGGATGTGCAAATGCGTACATTGGGTAGATGCACCAAGTATCTCCCGTATTATGATGGTGCGCATGCAAGACACGGTAAATTACCGGATCGCGGAAGTTGATGTTCGGTGAGGACATGTCGATTTTGGCGCGAAGCACGCGCTCGCCATCTTTGAACTCGCCTGCGCGCATCCGCTCAAACAAAGCAAGATTCTCTTCTACCGAGCGATCACGATGCGGACTGTTTGTCCCAGGTTGTGTCAGTGTTCCACGCGTTTCACGGATTTCGTCGGCCGTTTGGTCGTCTACGAAAGCTAGACCCTTGCGAATCAACACCAGCGCGCGTTGGTACATTTCCTCGAAATAATCCGATGCAAAAAACAAGCCATCCCATTCAAAGCCAAGCCAAGCTACATCAGCTTTAATGGACTCTACATACTCCGTATCTTCCTTCACGGGGTTCGTATCGTCAAAGCGCAGATTCGTTCTTCCCTTGAATTCATCCGCTAGTTCAAAATTAAGACAAATCGACTTCGCATGTCCTATATGAAGGTAACCGTTCGGCTCCGGGGGAAATCGGGTCACGATCTGACTTACTTTGCCTGATTTCAAATCTTCGTTTACAATGTTCTTAATGAAATTCGATGGCGTGCTTACATTAGCTTCCGCGTTTTTCGTTTCCATATGTGCCCAGCCTTTCTCCCACGGGTTAAAGTTTTATTAACTATCATACACTATATGGTACTCAAATATAAAGGAGCCAATGCGATGGAGTCATTCGACTACTATTTAGATCAATATGCAGAGCTTGCGATACGCGTAGGATTAAATGTTCAAAAGGATCAAACCGTCGTCATCACGACGCCGATCGCCTGTGCAGATTTCGTCCGCAAGCTGGCGAAGAAGGCTTATGAAGCCGGTGCCAAAGACGTTGTTGTCGATTGGGACGACGACGAAGTAAAGGCGCTTCGTTTGAAGCATGCACCCGAAGATACATTGAAGACATATCCGATGTGGCGAGCGACGGGCCTGGAGGAAATGGCCAGAGATGGCGCCGCGTTCCTTTCCGTGTATGCGCCAAACTCGGAGCTACTCAAAGATGTAGCGCCAGATCGTGTCGCGATGTCGAGCAAAGCAGCTGCTACCGCGCGCGAAGGCTACCTGCAATATGTACGCGGTAATAAGGTGAACTGGCTGCTCGTGTCGTATCCAACCGCCGAATGGAGTGCGAAGGTATTCCCAGGTCTGGACGAGTCCGAGCGGATTACGAAGCTGTGGGAGCAAATCTTCACGCTGACGCGCGTGGATCAGGCGGATCCTGTTGCCGCATGGAAAACGCACATCGATACGTTAACCGCTAAGCAGCAATCGCTGAACAGCCATAAGTTTAAGCAGCTGCATTTTCAAGCACCAGGCACAGACCTGTACATAGAGCTAGCACCGAAGCATCAATGGGTGGCCGCAGGCAGCGAATCGGAGAAAGGGATTTTCTTCGTGCCGAATATTCCAACGGAGGAAGTATTCACGATGCCAGCCCGTAACGGAACGAACGGAACAGTTCGCAGCACGTTGCCGCTGAGCTATCAAGGCTCCCTGATCGATGGCTTCTCCCTCACCTTCAAGGACGGCCGCGTCGTAGAAGCGACAGCAGAAATAGGCCAAGAAGTGCTGGACAACATGCTGAACATGGATGAGGGCGCTCGTTACTTAGGCGAAGTGGCCCTCGTACCATACGATTCGCCGATTTCCCAATCGGGGATCATCTACTACAACACCCTGTTTGACGAAAATGCTTCCTGCCACGTCGCACTCGGTAACGCCTACCCGTTCACGATCGAGGGTGGAACGACGATGACACCAGAGGAACTCGCTGAGAACGGTTATAACAAAAGCTTAATCCACGTTGACTTCATGATCGGCTCACCCGATATGGAGATTGACGGGATTATGGCGGATGGCACGCGCTTGCCTGTGTTCCGCAAGGGGAACTGGGCATAAAAAAGAAGACCGTACCTGCCTGGCAGAAACCAGGTGGTTGCGGTCTTTTTGTTCATCAATCCTCGTCTTCAGGGCCCGGCGGGCGCATCAAGCTCGTCTTCACTGTCTGCACGACAGCGGCCTCTTTCAACTTCCACGCGTTCCCCTTCCACTTCCATACCGATGTCACGTACCCCAGTGTATCCGCATTTGCGATACCTGTAATCCGTTGAACACCTTTCAATTCGCAGAAACCATCCAGATCCACATCGACAGGCTTCAATTGACTGTAGTCATCAACGTTAACGATGATCGGCTTCACCACCTTGCCGTGGCTGTAAATCCCAAACTGCTCATACGCCTCCTTGCGATCTGCGATATCGAGCGTAAACGATTTGCCGGTCTCTTGGATTTTCATTTTCACCTTATAGTTCTTCTTGAAGGTGGCGTCAGCATGCAGCGGACCAGGCATCGGGATCGCGGTTGGTACGTTATTTTTCAGGGAATAGATATGATTCGTCGTGTACCCGCCGCTGCCCCCCGTATCCGAGGTAACATAGATTTGCGGCATGCCGTCATGGATAAAATCACAAAAATCCATCTTTGGATTGTACCCGCCTGGCAGCGGAATTACGACCTGAGCCTGGTTTTGACCCACGATCGCGATAAATAACTTATCAAAGTAGGCGGTATTCGGGTCGGATTGCCAGCCAACTAAAGAAACGACCTCGAATTGGCCATCCCCAGTGACGTCGATTTCGCGCGTCTGGATTAGCTTGCCCTGCCCTTGAGGCGGTGTGGGCTGCACAGCAGGCGGCGGGAGTTTCTGTGCATAGGCGAGATCGGCCCCCATTACGGACATACCGCTCAAGCCAACACTGATGGCTGCGGTGTATAGCGCGATTTTAAACATTTTTGCAGGTGAAATCATGGGTCGCACATCCCCTCTTGGTGGCATTCATTATGCGGGTTTATTATTTCAAATTTTCCCATGCAGTATGCGGAGGGGATGGGACGCACTGCAAAATTCGACTTTTACCTGCCATTTGCTTACAGTGAGAAGGAGACACCCCACCTCTGTAGCGAAGAGATAGGTAGTGAAATTGAAGATTGTAATGAGGTGTTCCTTTGAAAATAGATCGTCTACTCGCCATCACCATGCTGTTGCTGAATCGTCGTCGGATCAGTGCCAAAGAGCTTTCCGAACGATTCGAAGTGTCGCTCCGCACCATCTATCGCGATGTGGAGGCGATTAATCAAGCAGGCATTCCCGTTGTTTCCTATGCAGGCCTCAGCGGCGGCTATGAAATCATGGATCAGTACCGGATTGACCGCCAGTTCCTGTCCCTCGAAGAGCTTCAATCGATCATCGTTGGGCTCAAAGGGATTCGCGCCTCCATCGGAGATCAAGAGATCGGCGGTCTGCTCGATAAAGTCGGCGCATTGATCGCCAAATCCGAACATCCTACTGCAGCGCAACTGGGCAGCCAGCTAATTCTCGACATGAACCCCTGGGGCAGCGGCCATCAAAATAAAGAGCATCTCCCCTTGCTTCGCACCGCCATTCGGGAGACCAAGCTCGTTTCCTTCTCCTACTTGTCCTCGCAAAGCAAAGCCTCGACACGCACCATCGAGCCAATGGGCATCGTTGTGAAGGGATTTGGCTGGTATTTGTACGGCTACTGCCTGCTGCGTAACGATTTTCGCGTTTTCCGATTATCTCGGATGGGGGATGTGGAAGTGCATTCTCAAACCTTCGAGCGCAAACAAGAAACGATCGAACAGCTCGAATATGGACGAGGTGAGCGCTCCGACCGCACCCTCATTCGACTTGTACTGCATGCCCAGCCCAATGTGAGAGCACAGGTTGAGGATTATTTCCGCCCTGAGGATATTGCGCTGCAGCCTGACGGCACGCTCATGATTACAGCTACACAGCCCGACGAACCTTGGCTGCATGGCATGCTTTTAGGCTATGGCCCGAGCCTGCGGATCCTAGAACCGCCTCACATCGCAGTTATCATTAAAGAGAAGGCCGAAAAAATCGTCGCCCTCTATCCGACCCACTGACATTCTGTTGTCAGTGAGGTTTGTCTATACTGAGGATAGACGAAAGAAAAACAAACTGAAAAATTTGAAGGAGGATTTCCCCTATGTACAGAGCGATTGAGGATTTTGTTAACGAGTATACCAATGAGGCTAAAGCGACCCAGCGTGTGCTGGATGCTCTAACTGATGCTTCCCTTGCGCAGCGTATCACACCCGAGCTTCGCTCCCTTGGCCAAATCGGTTGGCATATTGCTACGACGATTCACGAAATGATTTCGCGCACAGGATTAACCTTTGCTTCACCAGAAGGCGAAGAACACGCGCCTGCTTCCGCAGCTACCATTGCTAGCGCGTATCGTTCTTCGGTTGCTGCGGTTTTAGAGGCCATTCAATCCCAATGGACCGATGCGAAACTCGCGGACAGCAGCGACATGTACGGGGAAATGTGGCCTAATGCTTTGACCCTGCGTATTTTCCTCTCGCACGAAATCCACCATCGGGGTGAAATGGTCGTGCTGATGCGCCAAGCGGGTCTCCGTGTACCAGAAATTTATGGTCCGACACGCGAGGATTGGATCGAGCGCGGGATGGAACCGTTGGTGTAGAATTGTAAAGGAGTTGCTTCTCAAGCGGATGCTTGTGGGCGGCTCTTTTTTGGTGAGAGCAGCGGAACCCTGGTTCCGTTTGGAGGGAAAGTCAACAAATAGATGCAACAGCGGAAGAGATGTAACGCCACGGGGTGGCGATTGTGTGTGCGTTAGCAGCGATGGCCCCTTCAGGCGGAACGTCGTTCCGCTATTTGCCCGAAATCGCTCTAAAACCGCCTTGTCACGGAACGTCATTCCTCTAATCAGCCAAAACAAGCGGTAAAACGTCGGAAATCAAAGGAATAGCGCACTCAGCTTCCGTCTACGCGCTAAAATCAATAAATTTGTCGAAATAGCGGAACCACGTTCCGTTTAAAGAGGGGTTAGGGAGCTGGAAGTATCGCTTGATGGAATACGATTACCAAGCGGGAAGACGCCCCATCCATTATACTGGAATAAAAAGGAGGCGATTCCGGTGGATACTCAAACGGTTCTCGTTACCGGCGCAAACTCCGGCATGGGCCTGGCCACGACGGTGGCACTGGCGGGGCAGGGCGCGCACGTTGTGATGCTGTGCAGGAGCCGCGAGCGCGGCGAGCAGGCGCTTCTGGAAGCGCGCCGCCAGAGCGGATCCGCACGCATCGAGCTGATGCTGTGCGATCTTGCTTCGCTCGCGAGCATCCGCGCGTTCGCGGCGGCTTTCCTGTCCAAGCACCCTGTGCTGGACGTGCTTGTCAACAACGCAGGCGTGGTCAACCTCACGCGCAAAACCACAGCAGACGGCTTCGAGGCCATGATGGGGGTCAACCATCTGGGCCACTTCCTGCTGACCCAGCTTCTGCTGGATGCGATCGTCCGCGCCCCGCAGGGGCGGATCGTCAATGTTTCCTCTGGCGCCCACAAAATCGGGCGCATCGACTGGACCAACCCTCACCTGCAGCGAGGGTTCCGGGTGTGGCACGGATACGCCCAGTCGAAGCTGGCGAATATCCTGTTCACCCGCGAGCTTGCGATGCGGCTCGCAGGCACTGCGGCCACGGCCAATTCGCTCCATCCTGGAGCCGTGGCCACGAACATCGGTGTCGATCGCGACACCGGGTTCGGTAAAGCCGTGCTGGCGATGGCACGGCCGTTTTTCCTGACGCCGGCGCAGGGCGCGGATACGGCGGTGTATCTGGCCTCGAGCCCTGACGTGCGAACGGTCAGCGGCGAGTATTTCTACAGGCGCAAGATTGCGCCTGTGTCGGCCAGAGCGAAAGACGACGCGCTAGCTCGTCAGCTCTGGTCGTGGAGCGAGGCGCAGGTCGGGCTGGCCTCCGAGTAGCTTTTGGGGATAGCACCCCGCATCTATGGGCATCTTAAAGGGAGCATTTACCTTATTTGCGGAGTGTGACTCTCGCTTGGACTTCTTTCGCAGTCAAGATTCGCTAACTACCCTGCAGTGGATTTTGCGTGCCGTTGTCGGCTACTCTTTCCTGCTGATCACAGCCAAAGCACTTGGCCAGCGCTCCATCTCCCAGCTGCGTTTTCTTGATTTCGTCATCGCTCTCATTCTCGGCAATATTATGGCACATCCGCTCTCTGACGAGCACCTAGCTTTAAAAGGCTCCATGATTACCACGCTGTCGATCGTTGTGCTCTATCTCATTACCTCTTGGCTGAGTCTCAAATGGAACTTCCTCAAGCACCTCTTTGAGCCTACCCCTCTCACGCTCATCCAGCACGGGCAGCTGCATATCGGCGGCTTGCGCAAAGCCAAAATTTCCGTCGATCACCTCTTCTCCGAGCTGCGCAAGCAGCAAGTCGAGGATATTGAGAAAGTGGCTCGCGCGCTATGGGAGCCAGGCGGGACGATTTCCGTTTTTCTGGAGCCGCAGTATCAGACCGTAACTGCCAAAGATATGGCCATCCCTAGCGAGCCATTCTCCCTCGTGAAGCCCCTTATTGTGCAAGGCGTTTATGATAAAAAACTGCTCACGCAGCAAGGCAAAGATCTCGCTTGGCTGCAAGCGCAGATGGAAGCGGCGGAAGTCCCCTTGGAGCAGGTCGAGCTTGCTACCATCGATGACCAAGACGGGATTCACATTTATATGGGGCTGGATATGCACAAAAAAGACGAGCAAGCACTGCCATAGTGCGTGTTCGTCTTTTTATTTGTATTTTCGGTGGAGACCCACTTACATGAACCGTTTTTCCACCCTTTTACTAATAAACAGAGACGCCGCGATAAATAGAGCCACGTAGATGAGCTCGAATGGGTTATTCAGGAACCGCTTCAGATCGTAGCCGATAAAGCTGACGGATAAGACCATGACGGCTTTTCCCGAGGCAACAGCGAGCAAAAATGATCGGAAACGCATTCGCACCAGCCCCGCAGCCATGTTAATGACGACGAACGGTCCTAAGGGAAATAAACTGAGGATAAACACGTAGTTGAACGCATGTCGTCGTGCCCAGTTCAAGCTTCGCTGAACCTTCGGTTTCTGCGACCAGCGTACCAAGTACGGGTGGCCAGCCACCTTTTTCACAATCGCAAAAGTCGCTAAACAGCCGCAGACGATACCAATCCACGAATAGAGAAAGCCCAGCCAAAGCCCATACACAGCCGCATTCACACTAATGATCACGATGGTGGGAAGCGGCGGAATAAAGGATTTCATAAAAGGAAGCAGCAGCCCTGGCAGCGGTCCGAGTGAACGGTACTTGTCGAGCAGCAGCATCAGATTGTCTTCAGTTAAGTAGGATACGAGCTCTTTGAGGTCCATATGGTGTGAAAAGCCTATGCCGTGCAGCCTTTCTCTCCTTTCGATCATATGGCTCGATTATAGCATGGGTATGCCTGCTTCGCACGATCTCTGGGCTCTGAGCAAACCAAAAGAAGCCGACACTGGCGATCACCAGTATCAGCTTCCGATTCAGCTTGGGCGCTGCGATCATTTGAATTTATCAGGGAATTGGCTGATCAAGCCAGCCGAAAGCATGTCCGCATACATGAGCATGTGGTCTTGTCCTTTGTCATAAGCAAGGATATCAGCTTTCCAATCCTTCTTGAGTCTTGCGGTCACTTGATCTGTAATGAACTGCAAATGCGCATGCAGCATGTCCTGCTGCACTTTCTGTGACCAATTCGGATTGGCCGCACTTAGAAACTTAGCGATATCGTCGGCGTTGCGGTACCACTCTTTGTTGAACTTGGCTAGATCCGCTTGATTGCCGCTTTTGGCCGCATCAAGGACTTTCCCTGCGAGCATGATATGCTCCCTCAAAAGCTCTACTAACTTATTTCCTGCCGCATCACCATAGAAAGGCTTGACCGCGTCACCAATATCCTGCTGATTTTTCAGCAATCGGGCCAGCACGTCTTTCTGATCTTTTAGACCTGCAATTGCACTGACAACGTAGCTCCTTGTCCATTGGACATGTTCCATCCAGAGCTTGCGCATTGCATCATGCAGCTGGACCATTTGAGGACTGTAAGAGACTACCGCCGCTGGCGAAGGTTCTTGACGAGCTTTCTCCGCATAAGCCTGCCCACTCGGGATAAATCCTCCCATCACAACAGTTAGGGCTAGCAGCATAAACAGCATCTTTCTTTTCATGGACTCTACTCCTTGGGTTAACAAAATGGATTAGCATGGTTATTCTGAGCGATCACCCATCTTTTTATACCAAAGAGCCCTCGCCTAAGCTCAAGCTCAGGACTCGACTTCTAGTCGGTAGCTAACTCCGCGCATGGAAACGAATCGAATCGAGGATGTCAGGGCGCGGACGCGGCTTCGCAATCTTTTAATATGCACATCGACCTTTCGCTCGTCTTTCTCGTAGTTCATCCCCCAAACCTGCTCGATCAGCTGCCGCCTCGTCAACACATGATTCGGGTAATTAGCAAGCGTGAACAAGAGGTGGAATTCTTTGAGCGATGTCATCTGAGTGAATGCTGAATGTCGGATGAAGAGAGTAGGTGGAGCAACAGACTTTTCTGTACATGCATACGGTTCTCCGCTTGTTGATACAGGATCGCTTTCTCCGTTTCCAAAACCTCCTCAACCTCCTCTGTGATCTCAAAGCCAGGGTGAACAGGCATATCGTGCATGATATAGGGCGAATATTTGCTAGTTGGTTTGGGACTGAATGAGGCTGCGAACGGAACGTGGTTCCTTTATTTTCGCAAAAATAGCTAGTTTTCCGTGATAGCGGAACGTCAGTGCGCAATTTCTCTTGTATTGGTCGTTTTTCGCTAGTTTTGGACGGATTAGCGGAACCACGTTCCGCTTGATACGAAAACGGGCGGTTTTCGTATAAATAGTGTACTGACGTTCCGCATCAGACGAGGAATTCTTGACATATTGGAGAGGTACACCGCGGCAAGAGGCATGTCGAGGGATATGCAAAGAAATGTATAAACTCAGCATTCACATAATTATAAAAAAACAAGGTGCTCAGCTCTCAATGAGAGCGAAGCACCCTGCTTACGATCCTAACCCTATGCCTCCAGCGGGTTAACTGCCTCGTCCAGCAGCCGATCCAGCTCGGCTGCATAAGCCGTCGCCTGCGCTTCGTCCCAGCCGAAGCGCTCCGCGAGGAAGGCTGCCGCAGGCGCCTTCCACTGCCTTGCCCACGCGATGTCGAAGAAGAGGGCGCCCGTGCGGCGGATGAAGAAATCCGCCGGCTTCACGACCATCTCGCACTCCACTGCGTACACGAGCGCAGCGAGCACCGCGGGGGGCAAGCCTCGCCGCCCAGCCTCACCCCCGTGCTGCTCCAGCAGCGCAAATACGCGGTCCACGTTGGACCCGTATCGCTGCGCGAGCAGCATCGCCTCTGGCGCGGTCAGCCCCAGCCGCAGGCCTTGGCTGACCTTGCTGCGCAAGAACGGCGCCAGCTGCGCGGAGCCGCCCACATCGCCGCCGGAAATCGGCAGCGTACGGGTGCGGCTCGGCGGGAGCGCCGCCGAGACCTTGCCCTCCGCCAGCAGCATGGCGGCGATGCGATCCACGACCGTCTCCGCCATTTTGCGGTAGCCGGTCAGCTTGCCCCCGGCCATCGAGATGAGGCCGGAAGCCGAGACGAAGATTTCGTCGCGCCGCGAAATCTCGGAAGGATCTTTGCCCTCCTGGTGGATCAGAGGGCGCAGCCCGGTCCAGCTCGACTCGACGTCCGCCTCGGTCAAGCCGAGGGACGGAAACATCTCGTTCGCCGCGCGCAGCACATACGCGCGATCCCCTACCGTAATGCGGGGATTGGCAATATCCCCTTTATAATTGGTGTCGGTCGTGCCGACATAGGTTTTGCCATCGCGCGGAATCGCAAACACCATGCGCCCGTCCGGCGTATCGAAATAAATCGCCTGCCCGAGCGGGAAGCGGCTCTGATCAAAAACCAAGTGCACACCCTTGGTGAGATGCAAGGTTTTGCCGTGCTTAGAGTGGTCCATTTCGCGAAGCGTATCCACCCACGGCCCCGCCGCATTCACGATTTTACTCGCAGACAGCATGTAGGACGCTGATCGATCTTGTGCTTGTCGTTCTTCTTCTTGTCGTTCTTGTACTTCTCGATCATCTGCTTCTCGATCTTCTTGTCGCCCCTGGCTCCCCGCCCCCGCCAACTGATCCACAACCCGAACCCCAACCAACGTCCCGTCCTGCACAACCAGTTCCTCAACCTTCGCGTAATTCACAACCATCGCGCCGAGTTCGACGGCCTTTTTCATCACTTCGATTGTCAGCCGCGCATCATCTGTGCGGTACTCCACGTAGTAGCCGCCGCCGCGGAGATCCTTCCGTTTGAGTAGCGGCTCATGCTGCAGCGTCACCTCGGGGCTGAACATCTTACGACGTTCCGAGCGCTTCACCCCAGCTAGAAAATCATACACACGCAGGCCGAGCGAAGTCGACAATTTGCCGAACGTGCCGCCTTTATAAAAAGGAAGCAGCATCCATTCCGGCGTCGTCACATGCGGTCCATTTTCATATACAATCGCCCGCTCCTTGCCGACTTCCGCGACCACCTTCACGTCCAGCTGTTTCAAATACCGCAGTCCGCCATGCACCAATTTCGTCGAACGGCTGGACGTCCCCGCAGCAAAATCCTGCATCTCAACCAACGCCGTACGAAGCCCTCGACTCTGAGCATCCAGCGCAATGCCCGCGCCTGTAATTCCGCCGCCGATCACGATGAGATCGAAATGCTGACGAGACATTGCTTCGAGCAGCTCTTTTCTTTTTAAACCGCTAAACGATCTATTTGCTCCTCTATCTCTAGGATTATTCACTTGATCTCCCTTGTTCCCCGCTTGATCCACTTGCTCTCTCTCTGCCATCCCAATCGCTCCCTTTTATTGACAAGTATGAAAAACGAAAAAACCACAACAACCCTAGCACGTTTACACGTGAAGGTCCGCTGTGGTTTCTCCTAGTCTCCAACCGAATATGAACTTGTTATGTGTAGTATAACACGATATGGCGTTATTTAAAAGCGATCGCGGCGTTTACTGCCTTTTTCCAACCACTGTACAATTGCTCTTGCACGTCCGCTGCCATCTCCTGCTGGAAAGCATGATCGACCTGCCATTGCGCCGCAATTTCCGCCTGATCCTGCCAGAAACCAACCGCGAGTCCCGCCAAATAAGCCGCCCCAAGCGCCGTCGTTTCATTAATGACCGGACGCTCAACCGTGACACCTAGCATGTCGCTTTGGAACTGCATCAGGAAGTTGTTCTTCACCACACCGCCGTCAACCCGCAGCTTGGTGAGCTCAATCCCCGAGTCATCCTCCATGGCTTGCAGCACGTCCTTCGTCTGGTAGGCCAAGGATTCCAGTGTCGCCCGGATAAAATGCTCCTTCGACGTCCCCCTTGTCAGTCCAAATACCGCTCCCCGCACCTCACTGTCCCAATAAGGCGTCCCCAGCCCTACAAAGGCAGGCACCACGTACACACCATCGGTCGATGCAACTCGCTTCGCGTAGTCCTCGGAGTCTTTGGCAGATTTGATCATCCGCAGCCCATCGCGCAGCCACTGAATCGCCGACCCCGCTACGAAAATGCTGCCCTCCAGCGCATACTCCACCTTCCCGTTCAACCCCCATGCAATGGTCGTCAAAAGGCCGCTGCGCGACGGAATCGCATGATTCCCTGTGTTCATCAGCATGAAGCAGCCAGTGCCATAGGTGTTTTTGGCCATCCCTTTTTGAAAACAAGCCTGACCAAACAAGGCCGCCTGCTGATCCCCCGCCGCACCTGCGATCGGAATCGCTGCACCGAAGAACAGGCTTTCCTGCGTATGTCCGTACACCTCTGACGACGAGCGAACCTCTGGCAGCATCGCCGCAGGAATGTCCAAATGCCCCATCAGGTCCTCGTCCCACCTCAGCTCGTGAATGTTGTAAATGAGCGTCCGCGACGCGTTGGAGTAATCCGTTACATGCGCCTTGCCGCCTGTCAGCTTCCAGATCAGCCACGTGTCCATCGTGCCGAACAACAAATCCCCTTGCTCCGCGCGCGCCCTAGCGCCCTCAACGTGATCGAGGATCCATTTAATTTTGGTCGCAGAAAAATATGCATCAATCAGTAGTCCTGTCCGCTCCCGGAACAGGTCGTTAAGTCCCTTCGCCCTGAGCTCCTCGCAGATGTCCGCCGTTTGCCGCGACTGCCACACAATCGCATGATACACGGGCATCCCCGTGTGCCGATCCCAGACAACCGTCGTCTCCCGCTGGTTCGTGATGCCGATCCCCGCTATATCCGCTGGCTGAACGCCCGACTCTGACAAGAGCGTCGCAATCACGCTTTGAATCGACAGCCAAATCTCATTCGCATCGTGCTCCACCCAGCCTGGTTTCGGAAAATACTGCTTAAACTCTTGCTGCGCGGTATGGACAATGCTCCCCTTTTGATCGAACAAAATGGCTCTGGAACTCGTCGTTCCTTGATCGAGGGAAAGTATGTATGAGGGCCCCACTCCCGTTGTTTTCATGTTGTGAAAACCTCCTTGGCAATAATATGTATGCTACCGCTGATCGGCCGGACCCTTTTTAGTCCCCTCATAATGCTTCCATAGCTCATGGTTCGAAGTCGTCACCGCCGTTGCACCTGCACTTAGGGCTTGCTCCACATCCTCCACCGAACGAATCAGTCCCCCTGCAAAAATAGGAATACCCGAACGCTCCTTCACCTCTCGAATGATGTGCGGAATGACACCAGGCATAACCTCGATGTAGTCAGGCTGCGAGCGCTCCAGCAGCGCATAGCTTTTCTCCAGTGCCGAGCTGTCCAGCAGAAAAAGCCGTTGAATCGCGAGCAAGCCGTTCTGCCTTGTTTTCGTAATGACATTGCCGCGCGTCGAAATAATCCCCGCTGGGCGGATCGTTTGGCACAGAAACTCTGCCGCGAACTCGTCGTTCTTGAGCCCCTCAATGAGATCGGCGTGAAGCAGCAGCTTTTTGCCGTTCGCACGTCCGAGGTCCACGATGCTTTTGAGCTGTCCAATATGACTGTCGAGCAGCACGATATACGTGTAGGCCGACTTCATCAGCTTCTCCAAATCCTTCATCTTGCGTATGGCTGGTAAAATAGACTGCTCCTGCAGCGACATAACGCTCACCTCTGTTCTCTGAACCTATCTCAACATGACCGGTTCTAACGAAAAAAGACTCACCAAGATATGCCATTGATATTCAAAGGGCAATCTGAGTGAGTCTCCTGTTCTCCGTCACATGATATTAACTTACCTGTATTTTACTGAAAGGATGGTGGCTGTGTCAATGGGAAGGGGATTCAGGATGTAGATACTGTTGAGTTGCTGAAGCAACTAACGAGCGTAAAGGGCATCGGCGTATGGACCGCCGAAATGTTTCTCATTTTCACGTTGGGCCGGCCCGACATTCTATCGCTGGGCGATGCGGGTCTACAGCGAGCAGCCCGCTGGCTGCATGCCCTCCCTGAGCGCGCGGATAAGAACTACCTAGGCGTAGCCGCTGCCAATTGGGCGCCGTATCGCAGCTACGCCTCCCTTTATTTGTGGCGCGCTATCGATACGGGCCTTGTGGATGCTGGCTTGCCTGTGGAGGCGTGCGGGAAGGGCTAGGCACCATTGGCTGCAGCTCTACGCATGTTGTATTTACTACAACATCCTGAGCACATTTAAACCATTTCGCAAGCTAAGTTGCACGACGTACAACCTTTCTGTTGTACAAAGTGCAACTTCGAGGGCGTAAAAACACCTACGCTAGCTCACCATTACAGATTCACGCAACATCCTAACTAACTCCTCCCGACCGACAACCCGCGCAAATACGTCTGCAGCAGCCGACGCAAGCTCTCGTCCCGATCGAGCTCCATGCGGAAGCCGTTCTGCCGCTCGAGCGAGGCGAAGCCGTGCACCATGCTTCGGAACCCGCGCACCACGTGCAGCGCATCCTCTTCGCTGAGTCCGTAAGGCGCCAAGAGGCGCAGCAGGAAGCTCACGATCGAAGCGCCCGCCTCCTGCAGTTCAGCATCCTCGTAATCGGGTAGCGCCGTAATCGCCTCGTAAAGCCCAGGCTGTTTACGAGCAAAAGCCACATAAGCCATGCCCGCCGCCAGCAGCGCCTCGTCCTCGGCTTTGCCAAGCACCGCCTCGATCATGGCTTCCTTCGCGAGAATCAGCCCTCGTTTTGACAGCTGCTTCCTCAGATTAGGTAAACCCTTGATGTGATTGTAAAGGGAGGGGGTTTTGATATTTAGTTTGGCGGCCAGCGCAGCCAGCGAAAGCTGCTCAATCCCTTGCTGATCGGCGATTTCAATTGCCGCTTGCACGACCGCTTCTTCGTCTAAACCTTGTCTGCTAGCCATGGTGAAAGCCCTCTTTTCTAAATGGTCGCGGTTGCGCCATGAAATTTCGCCGTTGCTTCTTCAATCGCAGCGTCCATAATTGCCGCAGGATGCTCAATCATTCGCCCGTGGCCAACGGCAAGCAGGCTGGGCTCTAGCTGTTTCATTTTGCGCGCGCTCGCCAGGGATGCTTCTTTGCTCCATGTCGCCATGGCTGGGAATGGGAACCCCCATTTAACCACGCCCGACACCGCTGCACCTCCGCGCACTTGAAGCGCATCGCCCGCGATCAGCGCGCCGCTCCGCACATCCAAGAAAGACATCGAACCCGGCGTATGCCCAGGGGTGGCGATAGCCTGCAACGAGCCGACGCGATCACCCTCTTCGAGAAGGACATCCGGCTTTGTTTGGACGCCTTTCGGTATGCCGCCTTTGATCGGCGTTTGGGCCTCTCCGGCCTCCAACTCCACATTGCCCGCCAGCAGCTTCGCATCTCTCCGAGAGATGTAGACCCCCGCTTGTGGCAGCACCTTTTTCAAACCGTCCAAAGCTCCGACATGATCGCCATGCGCATGGGTTAGCACAATCCGCGTGATGGGCTTCCCGATCCCCTCTGCTGCCTGTAGAATGCCCTTCACACTAAATGGCAATGCTGCATCAATCAACGTTAATTCCGACTCCTCCTCCACCAAGTAACAATTCACAGGGAAAAATCTCGGCATAAAAGCTACCTGATACAAAAATCCGTTTCGCGTTATTTTCATTGTCCAACGCCTCCGATTAACTATTTATATTAGTATAATAACTAATAACATTAGTTTTGTAAATAGGCATTGCAATACATCGTTGTGGTAAAATAGAATCTGATCACCCATTCCCACTATGTGAGGTTTATTTATGAATGCTGAGACATTAGCTCTTTTTAAAACGTTAACTGAACTGCAAGCGGCTCCTGGCTTTGAGCGAGAAATCCGTGCCTTCGTCCGAGGCGAGCTGGCCAAATTTACCGATGAATTCGTGCAGGATGGGCTCGGCAGCCTTTTCGGGGTTGTGCGCGGCGATGAAGCAGGTCCGCGCATCATGGTTGCCGGCCACTTCGATGAGGTCGGCTTTATGGTGACGGGCATCACCGAGCACGGCACGGTGAAGTTCCAGCCGCTCGGCGGCTGGTTCAGTCAAGTTCTGCCCGCGCAGCGCGTGCAGATTATGACGGCGAACGGGCCGATCATCGGTGTGATCGGCTCGGTGCCGGTGCACTTGCTGGACGAGGCTGCGCGCAGCAAGCCCGCAGACATCAAGACGATGTACATTGACATCGGCGCTGAAGATAAGGCCGATGCACTCGCCATCGGCGTCAAGGTCGGGCAGCAGGTCGTGCCGGTCTGCCCGTTCACACCCATGGCCAATCCGAAGCGGATTATGGCCAAGGCTTGGGACAATCGCTACGGCGTCGGCCTTGCGATTGAGCTGTTGAAAGAGCTTCACGGCGGGCCAAAGCTCCCGAATATCCTGTACGCCGGTGCCACCGTACAGGAAGAGGTTGGCCTGCGCGGCGCGCGGACGGCTGCGAATCTGATTCAGCCGGACTTGTTCTACGCGCTGGATGCGAGTGCGGCCGCCGATATGACAGGCGACCGACAGGCTTGGGGGCAGCTCGGGCGTGGCGCCCTGCTGCGCATCCTCGATCCCACGATGATTACGCACCGCGGGATGGTCGAGTTCATTCTGGATACGGCGGAAACGCATAAGATCCCGTATCAGTATTTCATCTCGCAAGGCGGAACGGATGCGGGGCAAGTGCACGTACAGGGCAGCGGTATTCCATCCGCTGTAATTGGCGTGTGCGCGCGGTACATCCACACGTCCACGTCGATTCTCCACGTGGATGACTACGCCGCAGCAAAAGAACTGCTGATTAAGCTAGTGCAAGCCAGCGATCGCACTACGCTCAATACAATCCATGCGAACGCATAATGGAGTAATAAAAGGCGGTCCCCTCGTTGGGGCCGCCTTTTGCATGCCATAGAAAGCTACTTCTACCCTCTCGTATCCACCCCATCAATCGCCAATCTACCTCATCCTCAATTTAGCAGCGGTCAACCACTTCTATTCAATCCAAAACCAGCTAGTTTTTCAAAATAAGAGTGGTTGACCACCCTTAACTGCTCACAAATGACGTCAAACTACCCTCATTCCACACTTTAGGAGCGGTCAACCACCTCTATTTCGCCCAAACCAGTCAATCTTCCAAAATAAGAGTGGTTGACCACCCTTAATTTCCCGAACCGCTTCGCTCCCCTAAATTCCCCCCAATCAACCAACTAACCCTCGGTCAACGCACTCATATTCAACCGAAAAACGCTTCACCCTGAAAATAAGCCGTATATAAGTACACCCGTTCCCTTTCCCACTTCACTAACAACGCAGCAAAGCCTCAAACCGTTGATATAGCGAACAAATCAGACATTCTCGCCGTTCATACTATATACAAAAATTTACATAGAATTTTTACCTTTTTTTCATAAATATAGAACTAATGTTCCAATATATGGTACAATTAACAGTATCAATCGTTTTAGAAAGAAGGATACCCATGACCTCCATTATTCGCGAAGCAACACCCCAAGATACAACCGCCATTTCTGCACTCATTTCCCAACTGACAGGCAAATCGATCTCCCCTCTGCATATCGAGAATCGATTATATAGCATGCGAGACAATCCCGATGAGCTGCTCTACGTGTATGAAGAGAAGAATCGCATTCTGGGTACGCTTAGTTTTCGAATCAAGCGCGATGCCGAACAATTCGGCCAACTCATCTTTAGCGAAATTTCGGTGATGTCTGCAGCGAACGACTCCCCAAGCGCTCAGGATCCTCGCGCACAGTTGGAAGACTATGCGGTACAGCTCGCCAACAAGCATAATTGCGCAGGCATGATGTGGCTAACGGAGACGGGGGCTGCCCACCCTTCTCGTGAAGCTCAATCCCCGATTGGCTTTGATGAAACAGGCTATCGCTTTGTGAAACGATTCATTTAACACCTCCTAGATACTCCTCCTCCTTCGAGGCAACCTCGCAGGAAGCCTCACTTGGATATTTCGGCAGTGTAATACGGACCAAGGTGCCGATTCTAACCGTGCTTTTCGTGGAGACGCCGTACATTTTGCCAAAATGCAGCTGGATCCGTTCATTCACATTGCCGATTCCATACCCATCTTGGAGCCACTGGCATGGAAGATCTGATCCAGCTTTTCCTGGCTCATCCCGAGTCCATTATCCTCGAATTCCAGCTCGGGTTCCACACCGCTCACGAACGTGCCGAAAAGGCAAATACGAGAAAACCGCGAAAGCGCTAGCAACACGATGAAAACACAAAAGAAATGGCATAAAATCGCCTAGTTCTGAATAATCTGAATATTTACAATATTTTAATAATGGGCTATGATGAATTCAGGCTCACACGGAGGACAACCACAATACACCAGCACGGTGCGAAGCAGCTCAGGGCCTGAACATTCGTCAGAAAGGGGATAGTCCATTGGACCATGTTAGCGAAGCATACCACTCCCTTTAGTCTCAGCGACAGGAGAGAAGATGAGGAACGACTCACTCGTTCAGCGCGTATGCGGGAATCCAGTTAATCGATCACGAGCAGACATTCGAGGAAAGGAAATCTAGTGAGGAGCTGTCGTCAGAGCAAGGTCGTCACTACCGAGGAAAGGACACGTTGATTGGTGAGGCACATAGCAAAGGCAACTACGGGTTCACGAAATTTCGGGGAATGGAGTGTGTGGGAACATAATTGAATAGTCAACAACATACATAGAGACCACCGGTTATCATCGATAAGCGGGGTCTCTATTTGTATTGGTCTGAAGTTTTGAAATGTTGTGAGGTTAGCCCTGCAACCCAGCCTCTTGATGAATAGGCAGACTCACGATGAACGTCGTCATATCCTCCGCTTTACTCTCAACCTTGATTGTACCGTGATGCATCTCCACGATTTTCTTTACGATCGAAAGGCCAAGCCCATTGCCGCCAGCGGTACGATTGCGCGATTTATCCGCTTTATAGAAACGTTCGAAAATATGCAATTGATCCTCTTCGGGTATACTCGGTCCATTGTTCGAGATCCGAATCACCGCTTCATCCCCGTAACTTGCTGCACGAACACGAATGGTCCCCCGTGTAGGCACGAACTTCACAGCATTATGAATCAAATTCGTCCACACCTGCGAGAGCAAATCTTCATCCGCGGCAATCGTGATGGTATCCAGTTCGATGTCCATCTCAATATCTTTATCCACCCATTGCGGTTCACAGGCTAAAATATGGTTGCGCAGCTGCTTATCCAAGCGATAGCTTGCGGGCTCGAAGGGATGATGCTGCGACTCCAACGAAGTCAGCTTGAGCAAATTATCGCTTAGCTTGGAGAGCCTAACACTTTCCGTCTCGATAATGGTCAAATAATGCTTTCGCTCTTCGGGCGATAGCTGATCATTCTGCAAGGCGCGGGAGAAACCGCTGATGGACGTTAATGGCGACTGGATTTCATGGGAGACGTTCGAGATGAATTCCTGCCTCATTTTCTCCAGCTGACCTAAGTCTGTCGCCATTTGATTAATGGAATCGGCAATTTCCCCGAAAGGGCCATTCCGCGGGTCATTATCCACCCATACGTTGAAATCCCCGCGGGACATACTGCGTATCGCTTGATTCAAACTTTGATAGAAAATTAATTGATGCTTTCGAAAAAACTGGCCCAAAATCGCCATCGTCATCCCCCAAAGGAACATGCCGCCAATGCAGTTGATCAGCTGAACGACGACTTCAGGAGGGCGTTTATCAAGTCGCGTATACAGATAATCAGATCCATAGAAAGTGCCAAGCCAATACACGATAATCAACGCGAAAATGCCAACGCCAAATAAAATACCGCCCACTTTCTGGCGTAAGGTCTGTTTTGGAGACCCCTTCTTCAAGCGACGCCGAAGTTCCCGTTGCTCCTTCCGCTCCCGCTTAATCTGCTCTCTTAGCTCCATGCGCTCGCGCGAACGCTTCTCAATTCGCTCACGATGCAGCTTATGCCGATTGCTCATCCGAGCACCTCCAACCGATAACCCAAGCCCCGAATCGTCGCAATGCGGAACGCGTGCCGCTCCTCAGGGAAACGCTCCCGCAGCCGATTGATATGCACATCCACTGTCCGTTCATTACCTTCGTAGTCGAAGCCCCAAATCTGCTCAATCAATTGATCGCGGGAAAAGGTTTTGCCTGGATAGCTGGCCAGCTTATAGAGCAGCTCAAATTCTTTGAGCGGCAGCGTGACGCTTTCGGCGCCAGCGGTGATTTCATACGTTTTGCGATTCATCGTGAGATCGCCAGCTTGGATTGTCTGCGAGGCCGCGATCTTGTAGCGCTTGAGCAGCGCTCTCACCCGCACCGCCAGCTCCATCGGCTCGAAGGGCTTGACGAGGTAATCGTCAGCGCCGAGTTCGAAGCCTTTGACCTTCTGCGCGGTCTCGCTCTTGGCCGTGAGCATCAGCACCGGCATATCGTAATGCTCCCTAAGCTCCTTGCACAGCGCCCAGCCGTCCATTTGGGGCATCATCACATCGAGAATGACCAGATCGACTTGAACGGTTTGCAGCAGCTTAAGCGCCTCAACACCATTGCCCGCCTCTACGACTTGAAAGCCTTCATTCAGCATGAAAACGCGAACCAACTCACGAATATAAGGATCATCGTCTACGATCATAATCGGTGCCATTTGTCATCCACCCTCGCTTTAAGGAAGTTGTTAAATTCCAAGGTTGTACGCGAAATATTCGTATGAATGTAGCATAAGTGTGCAATATAAACTGAATATAAACCGAAGATGTCCCTATTACATGAAAGGGCTTTCTTTGAAAAAAGTTTTATGATAAATTTGGGAAAAGGAACACTTTGAGGGGGTTGTGACCTGTATGACGAATAATACGTTAGCGGTTTTCAACAAGCTGACTTCCGCAGAAGCGGAATCCCTATTTCAACGCGAGGTGGTCTCGGAAGGATTTGCAGGCTTTCGGCGTTTACTTGACAGTCTCACCGATGCGATCAAAACCGCTGGAGATGCCGACATCGGCGATCTAGAGCAATCCTTGTTGAAGGCGAAGCGGCTATTTCCAGAACCCGTGACGTTCAGCCCTTCTTGGGAGAAGATCTGGCCTGAGCTCGAAGCGAAGATTGCCGCGAAAAAACACATTTTCTCCGCCATCCCCGCATCGGAGCGCCACGGCGAATGGCAGGTCATTATGGACAATCCGCTCGTTGTGCAGGAGGTTGTCTGTTACCCAGCCCTAACCTTCGCGGATGCCGCCTATCTCTATGCGTATTTCCGCCCTCAATTAGAGAAATCCGAATATATTCGCCTGCAAAAAATACAAACGGTTATTGAAGAAATTGGCGGGTGACCCTTAGGTAAGCTTCCCCTTCATCCACTCGCACCACACCAAATCTGCGTCTACTTTCATGGAAGCCTTATGAATCAGCACATACATCCCAAATTCCGGATCATGTATATCCAATTCGTCGAGCGGTTTCGCACTCCCTTGTTTGAGATTTTCCAACAAGTGGGCGAATCGCTCTTTTTTCTTCAAATAATAAACCTCGCGTTCCTCCAGTACTTTTCTCGCCTGCTCTTGATTGACCAGCCCGATGCTGTACACCTTCAGCGAAAGCTCATCCCGCGTCACGGGATCATCCGTTGGCAGTGTAATCCAATGGCGCAAAGCGTCCAATCCTTGCTCCGTGATCGTATATACTTTCTTGTCGGGTTTGTCCGACTGCAGGACGTGGACGAAATCCACATGCCCTAATCCCTCTAATTGCGCTAAAAGCGGATAAATTTGACTATGCTTTGCTTGCCAAAAAGGCTGTATATGCTGCATAAGCTCATAGCCGGAACGGGATTTTTTGGCTAAAAGGCTCAGTAGTCCATATGAAAGGGTATTCATCGTATCTCCTTCTTTATGTCACAATTGACATATATATAGTTCGGTAGTATGATGATGTCCATTCAAATTATAGAGAATACTATCTTGTAGTTCAATGGATAGCGCGGAGGAGGCAAGATTTTGAGTACACCAGGTAAAGATGATTTACAGCATGTCCGTTTCTGGCCCATTATGATCGCGATCTTCTTCGGATCTTTCGTTTCTATTTTAAGCATGAGTACGATTAATATTGCCATACCGATGCTGAGTGAGCATTTTCATTCAGATCTAAGCATTATTCAGTGGACCATCACAGGGTTCATGTTAGCCAGCGGCACAATCGCTCCGATTACAGGTTATTTAGGAGAAAAATTTAGTTATAAGCGCTTATATGCCCTAGCTTTGATTGGGTTTACCGTGTTTTCGCTCCTATGTGCGTTAGCTTGGGATTCTTCATCGCTGATTGTTTTCCGTATTATTCAAGGTGCCTTCAGCGGTTTGATTATGCCAGCAACGATGACCATCGTGTATCAAGTGATTCCCCGTGAAAAACAACCGATCGCGATTTCCCTCTGGTCCTTGGCCGCCATGATGGCGCCTGCGATTGGCCCTACCTTAAGCGGTTGGTTATTGCAAAATTGGAGCTGGCACTGGTTGTTCCTCATGAACATCCCTGTCGGTGTCATCGCAGTCATTCTCGTCTTACGGTTAATTCCATACTATCGTCTAGCTGTTCCTAAAAAGTTTGATTCCATCGGCCTCATTACTGTCGTTATTAGCTCTTTATCCTTGCTTGTCGGCTTCTCCCAAGGTCATGCGTGGGGCTGGACGTCCGCTCGCATCCTAGGCTTATTCGCCTTCGGCGTTGTCGTTCTGCTTCTGTTCATTTGGCGCGAATTAAGTGTTGAGTCGCCATTATTGAACTTACGCGTGATGAAAAACACCCGCTTTTCCCTGTCGCTGCTCATTTCGAGTATCGTGACGATTAGTCTTTATTCCGGCACGTTCTTGACGCCGATTTTCTTGCAAAACATTCAACACGTTACCCCGCTGGACACTGGATTAATCCTACTTCCTGCATCGCTGGTCATGGCGCTTAGCATGCCAATTGTCGGCAAGCTGTATAGCATCGTTGGGCCTCGTGTGTTAATCTTTACAGGGATTACGCTCATTGCCGTCGGTACGCTTACATTAAGTTGGTTGAGCACGGATGTCTCCCGCAGCTACATCTTGTTCTGGATGATCGTTCGCAACCTCGGGATTGCCTGCGCCATGATGCCATCGAGCAATGCTGCGATGGAACAGATTCCGAGAACGATGACGGGTCATGCGACTTCGATCAATAACTGGGTTCGTAACGTGTTCGGATCGCTGGCCATTGCCCTGTTCACTTCCGTATTGTCTTCACAAACGGTTACACACAGCAAAGAGCTTGCCCTTGGCGGCATGAAGGATAAAATTCAACTCGGTTCCCATGCTTTCACGATGGGCGTAAACGATGTGTACTTGCTTGCTACCTTTATCGTGTTAGCCGCTTTACCGCTGAGCCTATTCATCCGTAAAAATACTTCTACGCCAAATAAACCATCTACGGCGTCTGAACCTGCTGTGACGGCGCCTCGCGCGTCCAAAGCATAAGACAAACCCCAGTCGGGTGTGTGATTGTTCACACGTCCGACTGGGGTTTATTTGTTTAGCGCGCGCGGTAGAAGTCGCGTAACAATTCATCCATAACGCGATTGGTGCGCGCGGCTGAACGCCCTGTGCTCGGGCTGCGACCGATGCCTCTAAGCTCGTCAACGACAGTCTGAATCAGCGGCTGTTGGACGTGCGCGGGATTCGGAATGTTCCGTTCCTCGACGGAACCGTCCGCCAGCTCGATGCGCAGATCGCCGCTGAAGGTGGAGAACGATAGTTTGCCGCGGCTGCCGACAATTTCATTCACGTCCTGATGGGTGTAGGAGCTGAAGCTCCAAACTCCCGTACCCATGACACCTGACTCGAATGCATAGCTCGTCGTGACGATATCCTCAACCTGCTTCAGCCCGCCAGACTGGTTGCTGGCAAAGCCCTTCACCTCGCCGATCGGCCCAAGCAAGTAATCTAGAATATCCAGCGTATGACTAGCTAAATCAACGAACAGCCCGCCGCCTGACAGCTCTGGCTGAATGCGCCATGGCTCAGTTCCTTCTTCATAGGTCCTCAGCGTCTGCAGATACGTAGAATGCACGAACCGCACATCTCCAATGACGCCGCTGTCCAGCAATCGTTTGATCTCCACGAATTTTGGCAGCCCTCTGCGATAGTACGCAACGAACAAAGGCACGCCCGCGGCTTCTGACGCCGCGATCATGTCCTGGCATTCCGCATGATTGCGAGCCATCGGCTTCTCCACATAGACAGGCTTGCCCGCTTGCAGCGCCAGCAGCGAGTATTCATGATGCGAGCCTGGCGGTGTCGCCACATACACGGCATTCACGTCTGGGTCATGTACGAGCGCTGCCGCATCGTCGTACCACTTGGCGACGCCGTGTCGCTGCGCATAGTCAGCGGCCAGTGCGCCATTACGGCGCATGACGGCGACCAGTTCCGACCCCTCTGCCTTCTGGAGGGCGGGACCGCTTTTGACCTCGGTCACATTTCCGCATCCAATAATTCCCCAACGTACCTTATCCAAATGAATGAGCCTCCCTTACCTGCTTGTCGTTACTTACATATTCGACAGAGGGGGAGGCTCTTCCTGTGGAAACTCCTTTAAGATCCTTTAAACCGCATGTAGAAACGCGCTTTAACTCGTCATGTTGTACACGGCACAACATGACCACTAACTAGATCCCTATTTTACTGAGCGTAAACAGGCGAATGCTCCGCAATAAGCTGCTCTTGAATCTGCAATTGCTGAGCAGCGAACTCGCGATACATTTCGTGCGATTCGATCAATTCTTGGTGCGTCCCGCGGCCTGTGACGACGCCTTTATCGAGGAACACGATCTGATCCGCGTCCACGACAGTCGACAAGCGATGCGCAATGACTAAGGTCGTGCGTCCTTGCATCAAATTCTGCAAAGCCTGCTGCACCACAACCTCCGATTTGCTGTCCAGACTCGATGTCGCTTCGTCCAGCATGAGAATCTTCGGATCCCGCAGCAAGGCGCGAGCAATCGCAATCCGCTGGCGTTGACCACCGGACAATTTGATACCGCGTTCGCCTACCTCGGTGTCGTATTTTTGCGGCAGTTCCTCGATGAAAGCATTGGCATACGCCATCTCCGAAGCCCGCTTCAGCGCCTCCTCGCTCACTTCATGCTGCAAGCCGTAACAGATATTATCCCGAATCGTTCCCGCAATCAGCGGACTTTCCTGCGATACATACCCGATCTGGCTGCGCCAGGAAACGAGCGAATATTGATCAATCGGCTCCGCACCTAGCCGAATTTCCCCGGACTGCTGCGCATAGAAACGTTCCAGCAACGAGAACATCGTCGTCTTTCCGCTTCCGCTCGGCCCGACGATGGCCGTAACTTTGCCCGCTTCCATCGTGAAGCTCACGTCCTTGAGCACCGCTTCGTCCTCTTTGTAGCCGAAGTTCACATGCTCGAAATGCAGCGATTGCGAAGCATCTTTCACCGCAACACCTGCGTGAGGGTCCTCTTCCTCATGGTCCAGAACTTTCAGAATCGTATCCGTGGCGCCCATCGCTTTCTGTGTTTGGGTGAAGAACTGTGTAATTTGCGTGATTGGCATGACAATTTGGAACAAATACAACATGAACGCCACCAATTGCCCCGCTGTAATCGCCCCAGAAGCTACGCGTGTTCCCCCATAGCCGAATAGGACGACAAACAACATAAGCATAACGAACATAATCAGCGGTGACATCAACGCTTGAATGCGGCCTTCTTTTAGGCCAAATTTGAACAGCTTCTGAATGCCATCGCTACCCTCTTTATACTCGACAGGCTCAGCGTTTGCGGCTTTCACGAGGCGAATTTCGGACAGCACACGATTCAGCACCGATGTGAAGCTTGCCGTCTCGGCCTGCAAGCCCTTAGAAACCTTATACATTTGCATCCCCAGTGGAAAAAGAATGAGGAAGGCAATCGGGAATATGCTGAACATGATCAGTGTCATTTTCCAATCCATAAACAACAGCACCACGACAGATCCGATAATGGAAATCATCCCTGTGATGAATCCAGCTGTATGCTCCGCAATCAAACCTTTAATGATCGCCGTGTCATTCGTCATCCGCGAAATCGTGTCACCCGTCCCATGGTTATCATAATAACGAACGGGGAGAACGAGCAGCTTTTTCCATAAGCGATCTCGAATCCCAGCTACCACACGCTGCCCTGCATAATTGAGCAAATACGTAGACACGCCTGAGGCAACAGCCGATGTGACGAACGCGAGCGCCATGCCGCTGACTTGCCACCAACTGACTGAAGATAGGGAGAAGTTATCGACGACATTTTTCGTGAAAAGCGGGATGACCAGGGAAACCACGGTCGCAATTACGCTTAACCCTAGTGCAATGCTGAGCAATAGCTTCGGGGGATTCGCCCCCATCAGTAAGCGCAGGAAGCCACGCCAATTACTTTTTTGTTTCCGTTGTTCTGTTTTGTTCAATGCCATTTATCTCTACTCCTTTGCTTGTCGGATGTGATCTTATTGCATAGTTTACACCCCTATTTTAAACAGAATATAAACGGAACCGAATCCGTCCACAGGAGGAATGCCGAGAGTGCGTGAACAGCAAAAAAGCCCCTTTACAATGCGCGCCGCGCCTCATAAATGAGCTTTTATTTTAGAAAATGAGGATGCCTATACAGTTTGAGCCGCCCATAGCAAGCGGTCCTTGCCTTGATCTTTCGCCTGATACAGCAATTCATCCGCAGCCGCTACCAGCTCCGATTTACGTTGACCCTGATCGCGAATGACCGCACCAAAGCTCATGGTGACACGGAACGTCTCTTCCCCATTGTAAAACGTCTGCATGCGTAACTTCTCCATAAGTAACTGCAACAACTGCGTCACCCTAGCTTGATCATTCGTGTAAAAAATAATCGCAAATTCCTCCCCGCCATAGCGGAAGGCGCGGCCTTCGGCGCTTGGAATGAGGGTATCCATGATGTCGCCGATCATTCGGAGAACAGCATCTCCAGCCTGATGGCCGTGTTCATCGTTAATTTTTTTGAAGTAATCGATATCTCCCATGGCCAGTGCCATAGGTCTTCTGCTGATGATAATTTCCCGCATATGCTCTTGAAAGCTGCGATGATTGTACAGCCCCGTCAAGTAATCTTGCTTCGCTAAATTTTCGAAAATCCCTTTTTCGACAAAATGCTTTCGCTCCCTCGCTACAATAATACCTCCAATGACACCAATCATGAGCAGAAAAGAAACATTCATGAAATGCCGTGGGTAATCCTCCGCTGTAATTCCGCCATCGATCCAGTACCCTATGAACAAATAGCCAAGGATAATCATCCCCGTCGCAACCATCGCGCCACGGAAGCTCCAGTACAGTGAGGCATGCAGAATGACTAGAAATCCAATCGGATAAAGGTAGCTATGGGTCCCGCCCGTTAACCCCAAAATGGAAAGGAATGCGAAATAATCCATTACCACGCCAAATCTCGTCATAAATCGATAAAAAAATGAATTCATCGGGAAGCGATGCAGGGCAAATTCCGTTAAGCCCATATACAAGATAGCACCGACGAACATCGAGCAAAATAGCTTAAGATCCTCTGCGGTCTTGTGGTAATAATTTAGAAATAAATAGGATGTGGCAACAACAAGAAACCACCTCACACAGCTGTAGGTGATCTCTAAGATATGATCGGACTTTCTTGTTTTAACCATGGGAAATCACTTCCTGTGAACGATGACGTTTCTACATGATTTTGTCATTCTATGTCAGATGGTCGTTGTCCTGCTTATTAGCAAAAATTTCATATTACTTTGAATAAAAGGGGGAGGTGTCGCAAAATTTTATTTTTAAGTATCTGTACTCTATAATTAGGCAGAAGTCTGATACCTACGCTCACTAAGGAGGCGCTACAATGAATTCCTTCACTTTCCATAATCCAACCACCCTTCACTTCGGTCAGGGACAGTTAGCTAAGCTTAGCACCGAGGTGCCGAAGTACGGGAAGCACATTCTGCTCGTATATGGAGGCGGCAGCATCAAAAGCAACGGCATTTATGATAACGTGATGCAGCTGCTGCAAGGTCTCGATGCCACGGTCATCGAATTGAGCGGTGTCGAGCCTAACCCGAGATTAACGACGGTTCACCGCGGTGTTGCGTTGTGCCGTCAGCATAGCATTGATTTGATCCTTGCCGTTGGCGGCGGCAGCGTGATCGACTGCGCGAAAGCCATCGCGGTTGGCGCCAAATACGAAGGCGATTTCTGGGATATCGCGACGCGTAAAGCGGCCGCTACAGGAGCAATTCCGTTAGCAACCGTTCTCACGATTGCGGCCACGGGCTCTGAGATGAACTCTGGTTCGGTGATTACGAACTGGGAAACCCAGGATAAGCTCGGCTGGGGCAGTCCCCACGCCTTCCCGAAATTTTCGATCCTTGACCCTGCTCACACGACTTCCTTGCCTGAAAATCAAACCGTCTACGGGATGGTTGATATCATCTCGCACGTTATTGAACAATATTTCCATCACGATGCCAACTCCCCCGTGCAGGATCGCTTCTGTGAATCCCTTCTGCGTACGGTTATCGAGACGGCACCGCTTCTGCTAGCGGACTTGAATAACCTGGAGCATCGTGCAACGATTCTGTACAGCGGAACGATGGCGCTGAACGGCATCCTCAGCATGGGCGTTCGCGGCGATTGGGCGACGCACAATCTGGAGCATGCGGTTTCTGCTGTCCATGATATCCCGCACGGCGGCGGACTCGCTATTCTCTTTCCGAACTGGATGCTCCACACGCTGGACGCGAACGTGGGACGCTTCAAGCAGATGGCCGAGCGCGTGTTCCACATCGACAGCGCAGGTAAAACTGATCGGCAAGTTGCCGAGGAAGGCATCGCCGCACTGCGCGCCTTCTTCACCTCCATCGGCGCACCGAGCCGATTGGCGGACTACAACATCGACGACACGACCATCGAGCTCATGGCTGACAAGGCGATGATCTACGGCGACTTCGGCAACTTCCGCAAGTTGACACGCGCGGACGTGGTGGAGATTTATCGAATGTCGCTGTAGTCCGTACACGTCCAGTGCAAATATCGGATGATTAGCGCATCTACGTTCTGTCCCACAAAGAAAAGGCTAACCATGAGTAGACACTTCCTCTTCATGGTTAGCCTTTTCGGCGTGTGTAGACAACCCAATTCGCCATGCAAACGATAGACGTACGTCTTCAACATCAACCGTCCAGCTTTCCAGCACACAGTACCCCTTGCCGCCCACCTACCGCTGTATCGGCAGCACGGAATAGTCGCGCCACTCCTCTGGCAGTAATCGCTGATAGCGCGGCTGCAAATACCGATCATCGATCAGCAGCAGGACGCCGTGATCCGTCTCCGATCGGATCAAGCGTCCTCCCGCCTGCTGCACTTTATTCATGCCAGGATAGACATAGGCATAGTCGTACCCGTTCTTGCCTGTGGAATCCATGTAATCCTTGATCAGATTACGCTCAGGCCCCAATTGCGGCAGTCCTACACCCACAACAACGACACCCGTTAGCCGATCGCCAACGAGATCAATGCCCTCGGAGAAGATGCCGCCCATCACAGCGAAGCCAATCACTGTCCGCGCTGCCCCTGCCTGAAACGCAGCAAGGAAGTGCTCCCGCTCCTCTTCGGACATTTTCGCCTGCTGCACCAACACCTCTAGCTGATGCCCCTCCGGCCCCTCGTTCATCACGACGAGATCCGTGAACGCCTCATACACACTGCTCATATACGCGTATGACGGGAAAAACACCAAATAATTGCCCGCACGCCCCGTGACCAGCTCATACACCGAACGCGCAATCAACGTTCGACTCTTCTCGCGATCTTGGTAACGTGTCGAAATGGGCTGAATCCGCACGTCTAACTGCTCTTTCGCAAACGGTGACGGAACCTTCACCGAGTAATCATGCTCCCCTGCTCCCAGCGCGTCCATATAGTAGGACAACGGCGACAGCGTCGCTGAGAAAAACACATGCGAGCGATACCCCTTGCCCATTTGCTTCAAGAGGTGAGAGGGGTCCAAACAAGCCAGCTTCACGCTAACCTCATTCCGATCATCGGTTGAAAGCGTCACATAACGCTCGTCGTACAGCTTAGAAGTGCGAACAAAATTGTGTGCGCTGAAATACGCCTCGAGCAACAACGAACTCTGCGAGAGTCCGCTCCCTAACTCTTTTTCAGCTACAAGAATAAAAGCCTCCACTAGATCAAGCAACGTCTCAGGCAGCGCTTCCTCCACCAGCATCTCCCGTTCTCCCATTCTCTTGCGGAGCGCGATGAAATACGCATTGATCCCTTTAGCCGTATCGTGAAGCTCCTTGCGAACGCCTTTGAACTCGCGCTGCAGCGCTAGAAAAGCCGACTTAGACAGATCACTGGCATACATCTCCCGCGCGCGATCCACCAGATTGTGCGCCTCATCGATCAGCAGCGCTGTGTAGCGTTTCTGCTCATCCCACAACCGCTTCAAATTCACCCGCGGGTCAAAAATATAATTATAATCACAGATCACCGCATCCGCTGCATAAGCCACATCAAGCGCAAACTCAAACGGGCACACGCGATGCTTCCGCGCATACGTCTCGATCACCGTGCGTGTCATCACTGTCTCATGCCCCAGCAAATCCAGCACTGCATCATTCACTCTGTCAAAGTAGCCGTCGGCGAATTCACAATACTCAGGCGTGCACCGTACTTCCTCCTTCAAGCACACCTTCTCTTTGGCCGTAATCGTGATAACATGCAACCGTAAGCCCTTCTCCTGCAAAAGGGTAAAAGCTTCCTCCGCCGCGGTCCGCGTAATCGTCTTCGCCGTCAAATAGAAAAACCGCTGCAGCAATCCCTCGCCCATCGCTTTCACAGAGGGAAACAGCGTCGACATCGTCTTCCCGATCCCCGTCGGCGCCTTAGCAAACAGCTTGTGCTCGTCTTGAATCGACGTGTACACCGCGCCAGCCAGCTTCCGCTGTCCTTCCCGATACTGAGCAAAAGGAAACGGCAGCTCTTTGATGCTCCGATTCCGCCGTTGCTCGTGTTCATGCTTCAAATGGGCATAGGGATGGTAGCGCGCGATCACTTCATACACGAAAGCCTCCAACTCTTCCAATGTGGCTTCCTGCACAAAATGCCGCGTCTCCTCCGTATCCACCTGCGTATACGTAAGTTGAATCCGCATCGTGCCCAGCCCGCGGTCTCTCGCCACCATATAAGCGTAGAACTTCGCCTGTGCCCAGTGCACAGGGTAGCCATCCTCCGGTATGAGCGCGATATCTGACGACGTTGATTTGATCTCATCCACCGTCAACATGTCGCCATCCGCACCTAGCAGCAACCCGTCGCAGCGCCCATCTATAACAAATAAAATCCCCTCATATACGATCTCCGCTGATACATACACCTCGTGTTGATCGGAATCGCCGTATTGCTTCTGAATGCGCTGATGCGCCTTCGTGCCATCTCGCAGCGCCTTGCTTGACCGAAATTCCGAATCCAGGCTGCCGCTGCGAAACACATATTCCACGAGCGAGCGCACAGACATGTTGACCATGGTTTGCATCACAATTCTCCATCCGCGAACATTTGTTCCTTATTATACCATTAGTTTTTCTAAAAGACTACTTGGCTAAAGCATATGAATTACTCGATGATAAATAGTAAATGGCACAAAGTGGCTGCTTATCTTCATCCCCAGATGAGTACAATATTTATGTCTCAGATAAATCAGATGGGTGGGCTAATGTCATGACAACACACGACCAACAACAAAGAAATCACGATAAGGACCAGAGAGATAACAAACCGAATCACGGTAAAAGCAGAAAAAAGAAAAAGTAACAAAAGCACAAAACAAGCCCTAGAGGATTCCCTCAGGGCTTGTTTTTTTACTTCGTCCACTTGAACGGTGTGGTATTAAAAAATAAATCCGGATTAGCCTGAATATTATGCGCCCAAAAAGTAAAGTGCAGATGCGGCCCCGTTGAGAAGCCGGTGGTGCCGACAAGCCCGATGATATCGCCTTGTTTCACGCGATCTCCAGCTTTGACGCGCAGTTCGGAGAGATGCGCGTACTGCGAGAACAGCCCCATGCCATGGTCAATATAGATGGAATTGCCGGTCAAATACAGGGGTTCCGCCAGCGCGACAACCCCGTCGTTCGTGGCCTTGATCGGTGTGCCTTCTTTGGCGGCCAGATCCAAGGCCATGTGCGAGCTGTCATATTTCCCGTTCACATAACGGGTGTACCCATACGGCGTGGTCAAAATCCCCTCGATCGGCTTCACAAACGGCCCGTTGAACAAAAAAGTCGGCTCCGACTTGCTCCGCGCCAGATCAATCTTTTTCTGATCCGCGTTAATGCGCGCCGTATCCTGCTTCATGCTCTCCATCTGCTCGGTTACCTTCAGATACTGTGTCTCGAACTTCTTCGCTTTAATTGTCAGCGTCTGATCACCGATCGGATACGCGCCTGGCTTGACGCTCATCCCAATCGGCAAATACGTGAAATACCCCGCATCGAACGGCTGCAGCGTATAGGTCTTGTCCTGCCAGGCTATGCTTCCTGGCTCCTTGTGACGAACAAGCACCACATCGCCTGGCGATGCTTGATCGGGGAAGAGCCGCCAGTTCGCGCTCATCGCTGCTTTAGCCCCAGCTGCATCGGTATACAAAGCGGCTTCCGTCTCCAGCTGCTGCAAATGCGCTTTCTCCCCTTGAATTGCTGTCTTCGCCGCATCTGTCATGCCGTCTACCCATGTCTGACCGCCATCAACGGTGAGCAAAAGAGGGCTTTGACTATCCGCTGTACGAGGAACAAGCGCCCAACCAATCTTCGGTGTCACAAACTGTGACTGCTTCACAGGAAAGGTGGTGCCGTTCAGCGCTACAGACTGCACGCCAGGATACCCTATAACATCCACTGTCTCCAAGCTTAACAGCTTGTGGATTGCTTCAATACCGACGGGTTCAATGCCAGCCGTATCCGCTGCAGCTTCCGCAGAGGCTGCATCTGCCAATTCTTGCCAATGACCGCCGCCGTCCTCGGTCCGCACGACGCCGTCTGCGTACTTCACCCAGCCTCGATCGAGATCGAGCATGCGAAACTCCAACGCCACACGCGGTGTTGGCGTAGGCACAGGCGTTGCTAGTGCCGCAACCTTGTCAGCCTCCTTCTGGTTGAGCACCGCCTCAAATGGCGATTTGCCTATTAAAATCACTGCACTAGCCGCAAGGATGCAAGCACCAGCCAGCAGTGGCCATTGGCGCCGTTTATGTGGTCTCACCAGCGATTCTTCCTCCTTCGGATTGCGAACAGGTTGTCCTTCTTCCAGACACCTCGGTACCGCCTCATTTCCTCTTATCGTAACACAAAAAACCCGGAGACAGCTATGCCCCCGGGTCCTCTACTACTTATATTTGTACGCCCTTCTTGAGCGCTTTCTGTTCACTATTCGTGTTATTCACTAATGGAAGCAACTTCACACTTCGAATCATGCTAGACTGACATAAATGGCAAGTCGGCACGTGATCGAATGCAAAATTATCTCGCATCCAGCCTTTACAGCCTTCATTTTCACAAGACCATATCGTCACATTTTCTAGAGGCATCTCTTCAAGCGACTTTTTTCTGGAATACATGGATAAACCTCCTTAGAGTTTTCGTTAGAAAACTGGCTTCGTAAGCATTCGCTTTAAAGTTACCTAACATCTGCCTTAAATTGAAAAAGACTGCCATTACTTGCGTAAAGGCAGTCTCTGTAATTATATTACAGTTTTACAACGTTCTCAGCTTGTGGTCCGCGGTTACCTTGAACTACGCTGAATTCTACTGCTTGACCTTCGTCAAGAGTTTTGAAACCTTCGCCTTGAATTGCGGAGAAGTGAACGAATACATCGTTTCCACCTTCAACCTCGATGAAACCGAAACCTTTTTCTGCGTTAAACCATTTTACTGTACCAGTAGCCATTGTGAAATACCTCCAAAAATTATTAACATGTTTTATTCTTCAAAGAGAAAAAATTCACACATTGTATAAGGTTCACTAACAAAATGAAAACCCTTTACAATATGTGAATTCAGGTTCTTTTTGTCGATTGGATTCATCATAACACAGCCGCTATGAAAACGCAAACTATTTCCATTGTTTACAAGTGGAGGCGGTTCTGATCCCCCAACTTTAGTCTAGGATGCAACTTAGTCTACAGACGGTTTGATGCTTAGAAGGGAGGGACTATACTTGACATATCGAGCATAGGAGGGTTTTCAACCGTGTACACCATTAGTATTCAAACGATATTAAGCGCCAGTTTATTGTACGTCATCTTCACTTGGATCGGCAGCGTGAAAGCATCCCGTTTCCTATACAGCGGCAGCTTAGAGAAGCTCCAGCGCAAAACACGCAAGCTATTGTTCTGGGCGTGGTTCCCCGCCATACCTGCTGCCGCGATCACAGCGGCCATCATCTGGCTGCAGCAACATATGGAGCCGACCTTCTGGAAGGACCGTCTTTTCTTCAACGTACCGCTGGTCGTTCTTCCGCTTTTGAGCATGTGGTTCGTGTCTGTCCCTCTATTAATGAAGCTCCGCTCCCTAACCAAGCAAGGAGTAGCCGAAGGCAGCGGTAAGATCGAACCGATGATGTTCCAACTGGCTGCAAGCCCTAGACTCATTTTTCCCTACCAACTAACGGCGCTTAGCGCTCTCACTTCGCTTTACTTCGCATTAGTTCCAGCAACACCGTTCGAGTGGTTACAGGTCGCCGTACCTCTTGCTGTTCTCGCTCTACTGTCAGCGGGACTATGGTGGAGACACCAGCTTCGCGCCAAGCAGGTCAGCAAAGTTGAGCTTTACCAGGCGCCTCGTCTATGGAAACGTATGTTAACGATGACAGGTGTGCTCATTGTTATTGCTGGGGTCGGATACTATGGCATCACATTTGCGATGGATAAAAGTGTCCTGCCATCCGAGATCGACATGGCAAGCGGCACGCATGATTATGGCGGCGGCCCTTCTGGCGAGCATGCCCATCATGATATGACCGCCATGGCAGGAATGCCAGGCATGGTCGCCGTCACCGAGCTGACGGGTCCGAAAGAGGGGACGCCTGATCGTCATTTTGACCTTGTTGCACAGAAAAAAACGGTCACTCTGCCCTCTGGCAAAACGATAGATGCATGGACCTATAACGCCCAAATTCCTGGGCCCGAGCTGCGCATGAAGGAAGGCGAACTTATTGAAGTGACGTTAACGAACCACGACATTGAGCAAGGGGTAACGGCGCACTGGCACGGCCTCGACGTTCCCAATGCAGAAGATGGTGTTGCTGGTGCCACGCAAAATGCGGTGATGCCAGGTGAAACCTATACGTATCGTTTCCGCGCTGAACAAGTGGGCAGCTTCTGGTACCACTCGCATCAGGATTCCAGAGAAGCCGTAAGCCTAGGGCTATTCGGGGCACTCATCGTAGAGCCGAAGGATTCGGCTGTGACAACTATTTTGGCGGGGGCGCAGCCAGTGAAAGATATTACGGTTCTGTCCCATCGTTGGAAAGGCGCGATCACCATCGGCGCTTCAGATGAACTTGATCGTCAGGCCGTCGCGCCAGGCACACCTGTCCGCATGCGGCTGATCAATACCGACGATTGGGTCGATCAAGTGTATACACTTGTCGGAACGCCTTTCGAAGTCGCGGCCATCGACGGTACTGACTTGAATAAGCCAGATGTTCTTACGAATACACATGTCATGGTTCCCACAGGCGGTCGCTTCGATCTTACATTTACAATGCCAGATCATCCTGTTTTTTTGCAGATGGAAGGAAACGCGAAAGGAGGCATTCTGCTATCCCCAAACGGTCAAGGGAATGTCCCTGAGATCCCGAAAACACTGGCGTTCGATCCACTTATCTATGGAAGCCCGAAGGCAACGCCTTTTGATGCGGATAGCAAATTCGATCGCAATTTCACACTCATTTTAGATAATAAATTAGGCTTCTATAATCGGAACTTCAACTTCCTTTATACGCTGAACGGGAAGGTGTTCCCTGATGCGCCGATGTTTATGGTGAAGGAAGGGGATCTGGTCAAAACAACGTTCATCAATCGCGGCAATGTGGAGCATCCGATGCATCTGCATGGCCACCATATGTTGGTGCTTTCACGCAATGGCAAACCAACTACGGGAAGCCCTTGGTGGTCAGACACCTTGGATGTACAGCCCGGCGAAACGTATGAGGTCGCTTTCGTCGCCAATAATCCTGGCTTATGGATGGATCATTGCCACAACCTTTCCCACGCCGCTTCGGGCATGTCGATGCATGTGATGTATGAAGGAGTGACGACGCCATTTTCGGTGGGGAGTGGGACGTTGAATCATCCGGAATGATGCGTGGAATAAATAGTTCTTTATACCTATAATTTAAAATAGGTTTTCTTATTAAAAAATTAGGTATAAGTACCTAATTTAAAACTTAGAATTAAATAGACTTTGTTGGGACAAATAGCCAAGCCTCTTCTGCTAAACTGTAGTTACCGCCTATCATTTGGATGGCGGTCTTTTGCTTTTATAGCGAGTGAATTTCATATGAAATTCGATGATATCAAGGATACTTAGACCTATCGTTTGATTATTTTCCGAAGATATGGATATTTTGTGAAAATTTTAAGTTTTCATTAATGTAAATTATTACATGTTAATATTCCATAATTATACATACAATTAAAATTTTTTGAGGGTAATAATACCTACTTTTTCGAATAAAATTACACGAGACGAGCTATTATTATTTAGGTAATTATACCTATTAGTTAGCAACTTTTTTTACAGCAAATTGGCAAGATACCGTTTTGGCGTTGAGGGAGATGGGTATTTTCAGAGTACCTAATTGGAGAAGATGGGGGAGGGGAAGGATTGTCTGATCGTGAGTATGGTACTTAAATAAGATCGCAGCATGTGCGTATTCATCCTCAAAAAGCTGTTCAGTCAACCATAAGCATGCAGTAATACCCTATATCCTAAATTTCAAAGAGTACATTCCCTTTTGCTAAATAATACGCACTGTCAGTGGTCTTAAACTACAATTTGCAAGGCATCCATGAGGAATAGGCACACTATGATGTCTAATTTTTCACCGAAGCCAATAAAAGGCCGTTTGTGTAGAGCATAGGGTAATTTCCCTAAATGAAAACAGGCTTTTTTTTCAAAAAAGAGGGAGGGCATGTCACCTTAACTTACACATCGTTGACAAAAAATGCCCCGCCGTTTACTCTAAAGAAAGCAGTCACGACAATTGCATAGATCACCTTTCGTATAACCTCAGTAATCGGACTGAGGGTCTCTACTTAGAAACCGTAAATTTCTAGCTACGAAAAATGTGCAGACCGGCATATTTTTCATGGCTAGTTTTTTTGTGCCTAAATCTTCATACATTAGGAGAGTAGGAGGTTGTACGATGACAACTATTTTAATTAAAGATGCACAAATCGTGACGATGAACGCGAACGGAGACATTCTAACTGGGGATTTGCTGATTGAAAATGACCGTATAACCGCGATTGGGCCGAACTTAGATGCTTCACCTGCGGATACGATCATCAATGCCAAGAATCGCACCGTCATTCCCGGCTTTATCCAGACCCATATCCACCTTTGCCAAACGCTGTTTCGCGGGAAAGGGGATGATCTCGAGCTGATGGATTGGTTGAAACAGCGGATTTGGCCGCTGGAAGCGTCCCATGACGAGGAGTCGATCTACTATTCGGCGATGCTCGGGATCGGCGAACTCATTCAGAGTGGAACAACGACGATCGTGGATATGGAGACGGTGCATCACACGGATTTTGCTTTTCAGGCGATCGCGGAGAGCGGTATTAGGGCTTTATCCGGCAAGGTCATGATGGATAAAGGAGACGAAGTGCCGTTCGCTCTGCAGGAAAATACGGCAGATTCGCTGCAGCAAAGCGTGGATTTGCTCGAAAAATGGAACGGCCACGACGACGGTCGGATACAGTATGCGTTCTCGCCGCGTTTTGTGATCTCGTGCACGGAGGAGCTGCTGCGCGAGGTGCGCAGCTTGTCGGAGCACTACCAAGTGAAAGTGCACACACACGCTTCTGAAAATCGCGGTGAAATTGAGATTGTTCAAGCCGAGACGGGCATGCGCAACATCGTTTATCTAGATCATCTCGGCTTGGCCAACGAGCGGCTCATCTTGGCACACTGCATCTGGCTCGACGAAGATGAAAAACGGATCATCCACGAGCGCGGCGTGCATGTCAGCCACTGTCCCGGCTCGAACCTGAAGCTCGCTTCAGGGATCGCCGAGACGCCAGATATGCTGAAGCTGGATATCTCCGTCAGCTTAGGTGCCGATGGAGCGCCGTGTAACAACAATCTCGATATGTTTAACGAGATGCGGTTGGCGGCGCTCATCCAGAAGCCCATCCACGGACCAACCGCGATGAACGCGCAGACGGTCTTCCGCATGGCGACGATCGGCGGCGCGCGTGCTGTCGGCATGGAGAAAGAGATCGGATCGCTCGAAGTCGGCAAGAAAGCCGACTTGGCGATACTCGATCTCAACAATTTTCACACGTATCCGTCCTACGACGTGGATCCGATCTCGCGCATCGTCTACTCAGCGACGCGCGCAGATGTCGAGACGACCATTATCAACGGTCGGATCGTCATGGAGAACCGCATCCTGCGGACGGTGGATAAGAATATCGTCCTGCCTGAAGCGAATCGCTCGATTAAGCGATTGCTGAAGAGGGCAAACCTGCGGTAATAGCCATTGAGGCTGGCTGCCATGGAAGGACCCGGTCAGGACAGTGCGGTAGACTCCGCATACTATAACGTTAGCTGTGTGCGCCCCAGCTGGTGGCGCCCTGGCGGTCCAGCGCCACCTCTCAGGTGCAAAGTCCGCTATCTGGCGCCTAGCTCGGCACCTGTAGCGTACTCGGGCCCATAAGGCCGCGTAACGCGCGAAGAACAGTTCTTCGGGACAGCGGTGCAGCGCATGGCAATCGCCTCGTAGCACTGGGCGTCGTCCTAGGCATGCGCCGCAAGCACCACCTCAGCTGCTCTGAAGATGGGCCTGGCCAATTGTTGATGAACCACAATTTCACCTTCCTGTCCAACTTTAGCTGTGGTTAACCACTCCTATTTCGCCCAAGACTAGCTAACTCCCTAAAATAAGAGTGGTTAAACACTCTTAAAAAGCCCCTTCCATCGCAATTCCACCTTCCAACCCAACTTTAGCAGCGGTCAACCATCTCTATCTCACCCAAAACTAGCTAAATCCCGAGAATAAGAGTGGTTGACCACTCTTAATCAGCCCCATTTACCATAGATCCCCGAAAATGAGCGGGTTCGAGGTGACATGTGAGTGGGGGATGGGTTGATATGCACGGTTAAGGAAGGTCAACCAGTCACCCCAATCTCTGAACGCAAAAAAGACCCTTACAAGTAAGGGTCTCTCTTAGAGAATGCTATATGTGCAAGCGAAGCTTACAGTTTAACAACGTTCTCAGCTTGTGGTCCGCGGTTGCCTTGAACTACGTTGAACTCAACGCGTTGGCCTTCGTCCAAAGATTTAAAGCCTTCACCAACGATTGCGGAGAAATGTACGAATACATCGTTTCCACCTTCAACTTCGATGAAACCAAATCCTTTTTCTGCGTTAAACCATTTAACTGTTCCTACTGCCATGGGTAATACCTCCAAAGTTTTATTAACATGTCTTTTTTCTTGTTTCGAACAAAAAAATTACACATTGGAAAAGGTTTCATTCTCGTATAAATGAGAACCCTTTGCAATACGCAATTAAGGTTATCCCTTCAAGACTACTCTACTGTACCACACAATATAGGGTAATGCAATTATAGTGGAGAGGGATTATCTGTTAATGTAAGGAACGATTCCCTGTCGTCGATTCGCAATGCGATTGCTAGTGCTAATGCGACATCTTTCGACGGAATGATTCGACCGCTTTCGATAGAAACGAGGATGGAATACGAGATTCCCGCCTTCTCGCCAAGCTTGCGAAGCGTTAAGTTTTGCTGTTCCCGCAGCTCTTTGAGCCGATGATGGAAGGCCATGCAAGCCTCACCTCAACTTTCCTTCTTTTGTTGCCGAGCAATTTCAGCTCTAATTTTGTCGAATGGGTCTTCCCACTGCGGCGGCTTAATCGTTTTGCCCATTTCGTTCTTGTGTACTTTGCCGTCGGGCCATACTTTGGACATGTTCGCATGCTGGACAATATCGAAGATCGGGCCAGGTTCGACACCCATTTCTACCAATGTGCCTAGCACGAAATAAAGTTCGTCGATCATCGCATCGACTTCATCTTCCAATGTAGCAGCTTCTGCGAATTCATTCAGCTCTTCTTGCATCCAAGCTAGACGCGCGGCTTTCCGCTGTTCCGATAGGCGCTGAGGCTCAGCGCCTACAGGATGTTCAAAGGTTTCGTGGAACTTTTTCACAGCTTCAAAAGCAAGTTTCAATGTCATGGTATCAGGTGCTCCCTTGCAATGGTTTGTCTACTATATACCATCCCAAGGGAGAGATGGTCAATATCCACGTTCTATTTCAAATGACGACCCATAATAAAACGGTCTTTCCAATAACCAGAGTTCAATTGGCTGACAACAACGCCAGAGCTCTTCGTGTTACTAATGAATTGGCCATTTCCGATGTAAATCCCAACATGGTTGACTCGACCAGGTGTGGATACACTAAACATGATTAAATCACCTTTTTTCAAACCTGCTTTCGTGGAAACTCGTGTACCCAGCTTCGCTTGCGCGCTGGAACCCCAAGGAATAGAGATCCCGTTCTTGCTAAATACAAGCTGTGTATAAGCAGAGCAATCCAAAATGAGACGGCTAGTGTCTCGTGTACCGAAACGGTAGGTAACTTTGCCAATATAAGATTTGGCTGTGCGTACAATACTATCTGCACGAGATGTGCTCGTTGCTGTAGCGGCGGATGCAGCCTGCGGCTGTAACAGCGCTGTGCCTCCCACAAGTAAGGATAAGCTAAGTGCGATTCCTGCGACCGAGCGGCTAAGGCGGTTCTTTTTCACAATATTCATGATTGATTTCCTCCTTCGTCTTGTCCATATGAGGTGCTTGACCTGCTACTACCATAACACAGACCAAATGACCTAATATTTAACAAGGAAGACGGAATACCGCGCCCTGCCTGCTTTCACCGAGCATTCTGAGAATTCGATGAGAATTGCATGAGCATCAATCTCTTGACAACAATGTATCCGGTCTATCACCCGTATGCTCCTGTCTGAACTCAGAAGGTGTGACGCCATACTTCTTCCGAAACACCTGTGAAAAGTGCCGCATATCCTGATACCCGATCCGTTCAGCAACGTCAGCCAGCTTCAGCTTGGGGTTCATTAGCAGCTGTTTGGCCTGCTCTAACCGAAGGTGAATGACGAACTCTTTAAAGCCTTGCCCTGTCTTCTGTTTGAAAAGCTGACTGAAGTACACAGGATTCAAATATACGATGGATGCCACTTTCTCCAGAGAAAGGTCGTCATGGTAATGTGTACGCATATACTGAAGCGCGACCTCAACCGAACGGTCGCTGCCGCTAGCGTGATGCTCGTAGACTTGCGTCGTGGAGGCTTGCCGCATCCGCTGCACTTCCGCGGGGGCCGATTGGAACTGATCGATGCGCTCGGTGCTCATGATCTGGAAGGGCACCTTCAGATACTTGATCAGATGGCTCCTAAGCTCCTCAACGAGCTGGGCGACACTTGTACCTTCAGGCGGCGTAACAAGGCCTAGGAGGCTCTTGCTGTCGTGTACGGTGACGAATCCCTTCCCGTAGCGCTCAATCAACTCTACAAGGACGTTCTCGATAATGAAATTCTCGAGGAATACGGCCTTATCGGTCTCCATTTTGACCATAATCAAATAAAAATAAGGGTGCTGCTCGACGAACGGACTCATATCGATACGCCCTGTATCGAGTCCTTGTACCCAGCGCTGGAACACCGCTTCTTGCAGAAACTTGCGGTTCGCCTTCAGCAGCTCCGCCTCTTCGCTCATTTCCGTATCGTGAGCGATTTCTTCGCTCAGCTTCCTGATCATCTCAATCAGAACTTCTTTGCCGATCGGCTTCAGCAGATAGTCCTTCGCCCCGAGTCGAACTGCCTCTTGGGCATACGAAAACTCCGAGTACGCGGAAATGACGACCCACTTCACGTGCGGGTGACGGTTTCGCGATACATTCATCATCTCAAGGCCTGTCATGCCAGGCATCAAAATGTCCGTCAAGACGATATGAATCGTCTGACTTCGTAGCAAAGCGATCGCCTGCTCCGCATCAGCAGCCAAATGGATGGTATAAGAGGGAAACCGATTCTGCAGGGTGCGCTGAATCCCTTCCCGAATAATGGTCTCGTCATCCACGATTAGAATATCCATGTTTGTTAACCCCCCCTGCGAGGAAGCGGCATCGCAACGATGACCGTTGTTCCTACATCTTGTGTACTCTGAATTCGCAATCCGTACGCATCTCCGAACATTAATGCAATCCGGCGATGCACATTGGTCAGACCAATACCTCTGCGCGTTCGCTTGCCCCCTTCGACTAGCTGAGTTTCCGCGTTGTCTCCTGCCTTGTACGCGTTCAAATCGCCGCTCAAGCGTGCATCCTCCAGAAGTCTATCCTGCATCTGGCGCAGTAAGTTCGGCTCAATGCCCGCGCCGTTATCGGAGACGATGATATGCAATTCCTGTTCGTGCACCTGGGCATAAACACTAAGTACTCCTGGCTCACGCAATGGCTCCAGCCCGTATTTCACGGCATTTTCGATGATGGGTTGCAGGGTCATTTTGGGGAGGACCACATCCAGCCACTCGGGATCGATCCGAATATCCGTGCGAACCCGGCCTTCCAAGCGGTTCTCAATGATTGTCATGTAATGACGCATCTGATCCAGCTCTTGCTGCAGCGTCGTCTTGGACGCTTCCTGCCAGTCACTGCTGTAGCGGAACATATGCGACAGAGCCAGGATGACCTTGCCCAGCCGATCGTTCTCGCGCTCATCGAGCATCCAATAGATCATATCCAAGGTGTTATAGAGGAAATGCGGGTTAACCTGCGACTGCAGCGCTTGCAGCTCCGCATTCTTCTCACTCATGTTGGCGAGTGTGATGCGCTCGATCAACTCATCCATCCGATTCACCATGCGATTGAAAGAGGATACCAGTGAGTTGATCTCCTCGAACGATTTGACCGTCACGGAGCCCTTGAAATTCCCCATCTCCACCTGCTTCATCTCGCGGATGAGCAATTTCAGCGGAGACGCGATATTTTGCGAGATGAGACTCGCTAATGCCGTCGACAGGATGATAAGCACAACGATAACGACGTATAAGTATTCTCGTGTTTTGACGACCTCTGCATTGATATCCTCTTTCGGTGTAAGGCCGAAGACCGTCCAGTCCGACATCTTGGCATTCGCCGCGACAATCAATTGGTTCGTTCGATCATCAATAACGATCTCATTGCCTTCAGGGCGCGGCAGGCCGCTGAACGTAGGCGTCGACGCCTTATCTTCCGCTGGCGTAGCAATCAACCGGTTCTCTCGATCCACAATGTAGACGCGGCTATTCGGACTGATCGTTACGTTCGAAAGTGCATCCAAGATTGGCCTTGGATTCGTTTCGATGAGCATAACGCCAATCTCCCTATGATCCGTAAGATCGAAAAGCTTCCGACCAAAAACGAATAACGGGTCGCGCTGAAATTGGTTAATGACGGAGCCCTGCACTAGCCCTAACCAGACCATCTCCCCTGAGGAATCTTGCAGCTTCTTATACCAGTCCGTGGACGAATAGTTCATATCAATAACGCTATCGAACCCGCGCTCGTAGTTATAGTTTTTACCTGCATTGGTGATCACATGAATCCCAATAATGTCATCCCGCGAATAATAAATCGCGCCTAGAATGTTCGTAATCGTCCGTTCATTTAAGATGCTGGCCGTTATATCCGGATTGGTGTCGCGATCCTCGATCAAGCGAAGCATCTCGAAGTTACTATTTAATGATTTCGTAATACTATCATAACCCTGCAAGAGCAAATCAAATAAACCGACGGTTTGTGAAATGTTTTTTTGCGCTAAATCGGATATCTTTGTATGTATAATTTGCGTTGTCTTCTGATAATACAGCACGCTGACGAGCAGCACGAGCACGAGCATGGACGAAATAAATAGCATGAATAACCGATTATGAATGGAATTAAAGCCTCGTGTCACGCGCATCATCCTCCCCTTTCGTAGAAAGTACTCGCTATTTTATCACAGCCTGCAAATAAAATGAAAAAAGAGAGGGGTGAAGTTACCCCTTCACCGCTCCCGCTACCATACCTTTTGTAATTTTGTCCGCTAATAGGAAGTACACCAGAATAACCGGCAATGCGCCTAGTACGAGGAATGCGCCGATCGCTCCATAATTCACGGAATATTGACTAACGAAGCTGTTGACCCCGAACGGAAGCGTCTTAAGGCGCTCGGACGAGATGAACGTTGCTGCAAGAATGTACTCGTTCCAAATGTTGATGAACGTTAGGATACAAACTGTCATCATTGGAGGAATCGAGATCGGTAGAATGATACCGCTGAAAATTTTGAAAACCCCTGCCCCGTCAACAACCGCTGACTCCTCAATCTCGGCTGGGATGGATTTCATGAATCCGCTCAAGATAAAGACCGCAATCGGCGTCTGGAACGCAATGTAAGGCATAATAATCGAAAGATGCGTGTTCAAGATGTGCATGTTTTTGAAAATAATCATCAGCGGCAGCAAGGTTGCCTGCATGGGAACCATCATCCCGATCAAGAAAATCACCATAACCAGCTGACCGTATTTCCATTTGAACCTTGTAATCGCAAATGCGGTTAAGGAACTCAAGAACAATACGCATACCATAGTTACCAAAGTGACGAATAAGGAGTTTTTCAAGTACTGGAAGTAATGACCAGCCTTCGTGGCATCGGTGAAGTTCTTCCATTGAAGCACATGAGGCAAAGAGAAGAATCGACCCGAAAGAATCTCTTCATTCGTTTTCAGTGAATAGATAAACAGCCAAAGCAATGGATATACCTGTGTGACCACAAGTAAGGATAGAAAAGCGATGACAATAATTTTTAGGATAGAGAAGCTTTTGCGTCTCCGTATGATGGCCGGTTTGGCCGAAGCCGCATCCCTGGCGTTTAGCATGGTGACACTCCCCTTCCTCACGAAAATTTTCTCTCTAGGCGATTAAATAGTGTGTTAATAATAACCGTTGCCACAAGACACACCACAACCAAGAAGGCTGCAATCGCACTTCCATACCCATATTTCAAGGAAAGGAATGAATTGTTGTACATCAACGTTGAAATCACATCTGTTGCGTGTGCAGGACCGCCGCCTGTCATGACCATAATCATGTCAAACGCTTGTAGGGATCCAATGAAAGCTAGGACGATCGATATTTTGAAAATCGGAATATTCATAGGGAAAGTAATATACCAGTCGGCTTTCAAGCCTTCTGCTCCATCGAGGCGTGCCGCCTCATAAATATCAGCCGGAATATTCTGAATACCGGTGAACTGTATCAATGTGTGATAACCCAAGTACTGCCAAAGGGCCACAAAATAGAGGGAATACATAGCAATTTTAGGATCGGTTAGCCACGATCTCGTCCAGCTATGTAAATGAAGCATATCTAAAACTTGGTTAAGCATACCGCCCATTGCGGCTGGATTATAAATCGTTTTCCATAATTGACCAACGATAACAACAGATAAAATAACAGGTAAAAAATAAGCTGATACGAGAAAGTTCGGTTTTTTAATAAAACGGTTCAGCAAGATAGCTACACCCAAAGCAATTGGGATTTCAATCATGGAAAATACAGCAAACATCAGTGTGCGTTTAACAGATGGCCAAAATACAGGATCGTGGAAAAGCATCGTACGGAAATTATCAAGTCCAATGAATTTCGATGTGCCAATCCCGTTCCACTCCAGCAATCCACTATACATGGATACAAGGATAGGTACAAACACAAGACCAACATAGATGATCAAACAGGGCAGTACAAACATGGCAATCGTCCACTTGGAGACTCTTAACACATTCACTTGGCTCGCCTCCTTCATGGGGATGGTAATATAACAATGGGAACTTACCTTGAGCACCACAAGCGGCACTCAAGGCAAATCCCTATTGGGCTACTACAATGTACTACATCTTATTTTTTGTTCGTATCGTAAGCCGTTTGGTGCTCTTTCGCTACAGCAGCAGGATCAGCTTTTTGAACGAAGAGGTTTTGAATGCTTGTTAAGTGACCTTGTGCAGTACCTGGGTTCATTGTGTTATCGAACGCAAGGTCGCCGCCTTTCACTTTCTTGAACAAACCAAGAACGTCCATAGCCATATCAGAGTAACCAGCAGCTTTGAAGTCGCCGTCAACTTTTTGTGCGATACCAACAGCGCCTTTAACTGCGAAAGCTTCTTTAGGGAAGTTCAACATGAAGTAGTTCAAGAAATCTTTTGTTTCTTTCAAGTGTTTGCTGTTCGCGGATACGGCGAACGCGGATCCTGGTGCCAACATGAACTCATCTGGGTTACCTTTACCTTTAACTGTTGGGAATTGGAATACGCCAACTTTACCGTTAACGGAAGATGTTTCGATACCGCCAGTTGCCCAGCTGCCCATGAAGTACATCGCTGCTTTACCCGTTTTGAACAAGTTCTCACCAGCGTTGTAATCGAAGGAAGTTGCGCCTTCTTGGAATGCGCCCGCTTGGATCAAGTCTTCGAAGGAGCTAACGGCATCCGTGAATGCAGGATCAGAGAAATTTTTCTTGCCGTCTACAACGGATTGTAAGAAGCCAGGACCGCCGTTTGTACGAAGCAATACGTTCATGAACAAGAAGGAACCTGTCCAGGAATCTTTTTCACCGATGGCCATTGGCTGAATGCCTTTAGCTTTCAACGTTTTCACATCGGCAACCATTTCTTCGAATGTTTTTGGAACATCAGCAATACCAGCTTGCTTGAACAAGTCTTTGTTGTAGTAAATAACTGCGATGTTGTTACCATCTGGCAATGCGTAAATGTTATTTTTGAATGTATACCAGTTTAAGATACCTTCTTGGAACGTACCCTTAAGTCCGTTTTGCTCAACCATATCATTCAATGGAGCGAATAGGCCCGCATCAACGAAAGGTTGCATCTGAGCAGCTGGGTTCACGACCGTGATGTCTGGAACTTCTTTGGAAGCTGCTTGCGTTTTCAATTTAAGCTTTTGTTGATCCGTGTTCAAGGAATCAAGCTCGATTTTGATGTTCGGGTTTTTCGTTTGGTAGTCGTTAACAATTTTCTTCAACATACCATTTTTCGGATCCGTTGGGTCTGGATATATGTTTTGGAATGTAATCGTGATGTTTTCTTTCTTCTCAGCCGCTGGTGTTGTTGTTGCTGCTGCACCGCCGCTTGGTGTTGTTGTGCTTTTGCTATCCGAATTAGTACCACATGCTGTTAAGCTAACAGCAAGCGCGCCCGCTGCGATAACTTGAAGTGTTTTGAATTTTTTCACTTGTGAATCCCCCTCGTTTTGAGTGATTGTTGTCTTTATGCTCTTATTATGCCGTTAAAATGATACCCCTTACAATGCGTGAACTTTAGGTATCATGTTTGATTTCTATAGGTGTTCATCTTGATTTCTTCACCTACTTAGGTTTCCCGACGGGGTGTTTTACTATGAAATCGGCTGAATTGACTTGTGAAAAAAGGAAAAAGCGACCCCCCATCTGACACGCAGAAAGAGATCGCTTTTTTTACATATTAGAGGAAGAAATTAATAGGCCTTGGGTACTTCCACACGGTGCGTGACGCCATCTTCGGTGAAGTAAATGTGCACGTCAAACCCTTGATCGTCCATAAAATAGGACACATATTTCGGTTCGCCATGCTTAATCGGCACGAGCAGTGTTGCGATCCGATGACTGCGTGCGGCCTTTGTCGTCGCCTTCAGATGGAACTGCGGCGGCAACCCTTCGATCTCGGAGGGATCGATGTCAGTGAAACTCTGATGCTGAGAGAGCTCCAGCTCACCCGATGAGCAATAGACGAAACGACCGTCCATGTCAGCCTTGCGGCCCTGGACTTTGAAGGTCTGGCCACTGATTTGTAATTCATATAACGTTTGGAACAGCCAATCGATAGATCCAGCTTGTGCGAGATCGATATGATCAACTACGACGACGTAGGTGCCGAAGAAATAAAGCTCCCGAACGTATCTATCAAGGTAAGGAACGTATTCCTTGTACGCCGCGGTCGCGTTGCTGCGAGAATAGCCGTAGCCCTTGCGCTGCTCAGCTACTTCAACGAACCCGTTAGCTGCCATATTGAGCACTTTGTCCTTCTCAGCATATTGACCCAAACCATCAATCAGAATGTTATTCGTGGAGCGCGTCTGCCTGCGCCAATTCATATGCATTGTAGAGTTAAATGCCACGTAGTAGCCGCTCTCAATCGCTAACGGCTCACCATAAGCATGCAGGAGGAACCCATTCTGATCGCCATGGCTGTGACTGACAGAGCCGTATTTGCTGCTTTTCGTCAGGAGCATAATGTGACGTTCTGGATCGGCCATATTCGAATGGAAAGCGACCCAATCGATGTCGCGGAACCATTTGACCGACTGAATATTCGCATCCGTTGGCGCTACCGCCTCCACTTGCGGATAGTCATGGCGGTAGACCATGTCATCAAATCGGAAATCCCACCAGCCATAGTTGTAAAATTTCATTTCGGAATCGGTATCGGTCTCCCGTACCCGCTCGAAATACCATTGATACAGACCGTTTCCAGTCACTCCAGCAAATTGGCGAATGTTGAAGCCTGTCTTCAAACTGACGGGATCGCCTAACGTCGACTGGTCACCGAAGCTTGCACGCAACGTATCGGGACTGAACGCATATAACGGGAAATCCCCTGTTTTGGCGAAGAAAGGACGCTCATAAAAGTTGATTCCTGTAAATTTCTTCAACAAATTCATCGCTTCGGTCACGAAAGCCATCCCTGTCGTCCAGTACATCGGACCCTCAGCCCAACCTCCGTCTGCTCCGCCCCAAGGCGAGTAGAGACACGCGTAGTATTCCAGCGTATAATCCAGCCACTCCTGAACCTCTGGTTCTTCCTGCAAAAGAACGATACAGCATGGCACGAGCACGCTGGATAAGGAACGCACGGCATGGCTGTCGAACGGCACGTGATGGATTTTGGAGTGCTCGATGACATGCTGTGCAATTTGGCGCGTACGCGCTAGAAGAACATGGCGAACGTGCCTGCGCTCCTCCTCGGATAGCTGATCATAGAGCCAATCATAGCCCCACGCAATCGCCCCTGCCGTTCGAAAAGAAGCCTCGTCATTATAGTCGCGGCTCGTTGTGCCATTAATGTCCCATGTGCAGATGTGGAGCAGCCATGCTTTGGCGCGATCTAGAATCTGAGCATCATTGCGCAGCTTGCCTGCCACGGCTAAATGACGAACGGCATACAAGGCTTCCTGGGTATCCATGTACATTTGACGCCATAGCTTCGCAACGCGCTTATTTCCTGGGTAATGAAGAGGCTCAGGAATGAAGTCCCGCTCCATCCATGGTTTGACGGATTTTTCGAAAAAAATGTCGAAACCGCAGCAGGAAGGGTCCGTCGTTAAGCGGCTTCTAAATGCGTCGATTTCATCAGGTTGCAGCCATAACCGAGGGTGCCCGCTGCTCGTTACTGCGTATCGTGTCGTCCTGCTTGGCAGCGGCGTTTCTGGCAAATCCGCAGGTACTTCGAACCGTCTGACACGGCTCCACGCGGTCTGTTCGCCGTTTTCTTGAAGTAATGCGTACCGCCAATAATAGGTGCCTGGTTTAAAGACGTTGTCGGGCGTATATAAGTTATAGGGAATCGGCTGGACTGTTTGCGTTTCATCAGATGTGAATGCTTCCGATGTCGCAATTTGCAGCACATAACGATCATGCTCCAGCTGTGCGGGAATCCACGTGAAGCGAGGCGGGTTTTCCAGCAGCACCGTCTGCTCATTCGGCTCGTATTGGACCGTTAATACGCCGCTTTGCGGTTCATAAAGTGGAGATAATGTCATCGTATTTCCCTCCAAAAAGTCGAAGTTAGGAGCGCTGAAGCCCCTTGTCGGTGGTTAGTTGTATATGAACAGTGCCTTGATTCGGTACCTTGATGCTGACTTCGTTGTCCGCGATCTGAGTGAGCGCAACGGGACTACCCACACGGTATACATGGACGAAATCCGCTCTGCGATCGTTACGTCGATGCAGCATCGCAGTTAAAGATTGGCTTGGATCGATCGCATCGCCTGGCGTTTTGACAGCGAGCAGTTCATCGCCTGGTTGGATTAGCGCGGTATGGTAGACGGTTGCACCTGTTGGGTTGCCCGCAATGTCAGTAAGCTGATAGGATGCTGCAACCTGGCTCGCTCCGTGAGCATCTCGCGGCATTTCCGACAGGAATCGACCCGTGATTGGCAAGTACTGCTCCTTCAAGGTCTGGACTTCTGCTACCTTCTCTGCGATCAGCAGCTTATACGCCGTTGGGTCCTTCGGCGGCACTTGCGCCGCTTCTATGGCGACTACAGGGTGCATCCACCATTCAATGGACTGCGGCTCCTCGCCCGCCAGTTCAACATGGAACCAATCGAGCAGCCACTCGTCTGTGAGCAAAAGATGTCGATTCATCGAGCAGCCTTCGTAGGCGGCATCGGATTGCAGCCAGGCATAGACCGAGCTTGCGGTCTCCTCATAGCGGATGCAGCGCCCTTCATGCGGCGCCTGCGATTGACCCGCCAGCGACACCGTATTGTGGCTGGCTGTTTCCGCGAACCACGATCTGCGCATGGACGAGCCGTAAGGCACCATCCCCAGATCGGGGGTCAAGGTCTGATCCTTGTGCATCAACGTCAGATGCAACTTGTCGTAGTGGCCGTGGGACCCGCCGTGCTCGCCGAAATCGGCGAGGAACGATAGCGGGTTACCCGGGAGGCGACCGATGACGAAGCCGGCTTCCGGCCAGAGCCGCGAGCTGCGCGGCTCTGGTGTGGCGGCCGCGCGGTCAGCGCCGTAGAGCAGCGCTTCCAGCTGCTCAGCAGCGCCTAGCTGCCGGTACGCCTCGCGCAGCACAGGCGCGAGGCCGGCAAGGCCGTAGATCGCGAGCCCCTGCTCCGCGATCTCGGCGATCTCGCGGGCGTACGGCCCGCGCGCGAGCGGCCCGTCGTGCAGGGCCGGCAACGCGCCCTGGTCGTCGGCCAGGTCGGCCAGCGCCTGCAGCATGCCGCGCATGGATTGGCCCTCTGCGCCTGCCGCGGCGTAGAGATCTAGACCGAAGCGCTGCGCCATTTCGGCTGCGATGAGATAGGCACGAAGCACGAAAACATGGTAATATGTGCTTCCCTCGAATTCGAACTGATCAGCTTTCACCCCGATCGAAAGATGGTGGATGAAGCCGCCTTCGCCTTCAATTAGCGATTGGAGCGCAGGTTGCTCACCGCGAGCCGCATACACACAGGATAAAGACGCGTTCAGCCAAGCGGTGTAATTGTTCTCGGCATTGTTCCGTTCATGAATGAGAATGTGACGGTATTCTTCCATACTATCTGCCAGCAACCCGAGGAAAACGTCGATGGCTGCTTGCTCTTGAGGTTGGAATTGAACACCGCTGTCCCGCAGCAGCAAGTACGCGCGGATCAACGTTGTGGACCAAATCGCCTCCGTCAACGCTTGATGAAACGCCCGTCCCTTCAGCATCCAGCTCTGCGCCTCTGGGTGCACAGGATAGAGCGGGAATTGCTCGGCATATTCCACGAGCAATCGCTTACTGATCTGAGCATAGGACGAGTCACCTTGTGCCGCATAAACAGCCGCAGCTTGCAACGCCACGCGCGCCAGCGACTGGTGCTTGAACACGAGCCACGCGCCGCGGTACGCTTCCCCCGTGATCACGCAGCCATGGGGACACAGGAATTCTGAGGTATCTACAAGATGATCTTCGAACACCAGTTCGGTGTGATGGTGTGGACAAACATACTGGTGCCACCACCCCCCAGGTTCTTTAGGTATGACTAAGCTGCCAGCTTGCTGGAGCTTGTCGATTTCGGCTTGCAGGCGGTGGGCGGTGGAAGCCGCCCATGCCCTGTTCTCAACTTTTTCGCTTAATGGGGTCACTGTGCTCATCGCATCATCATCCCGCCGTTAATTTCAATCGTTTCACCTGTCACATAAGCCGCAAGATCAGAAGCCAAGTAGAGGACCGCCCCAGCTACATCATCTGGTGTGCCTTCACGCTGCAATGGAATCCCGCTTACGGTCGCTTGGCGTGCTGCATCTGTCGTGAATGTCGCGTGGAACATTGTGTTGCCGATAAAACCAGGGGAGACGTTGTTAACCGTGATCCCGCTGGCTGCAACTTCTTTCGCAAGACCTTTGGAGAAGGTAAGCACAGCCGCCTTGCTCGCTGCATAGATGCTGGAGCCTGGCCCGCCGCCGTTATGAGCCGCTACTGACGTCATGTTCACGATACGACCGTAGCCTTTCTCTTTCATACCTGCAAGGACACGTTTGGAGACGAACACGGTGCTTTTCAAATTAACATCCATAATGCGATCGTACATGTCTTCTGACATCTCCGCATTCGGCACGCGCTGAACCAAGTGGCCCGCGTTGTTCACAAGAATATCGATCGTACCGCCCAGTGCCTGCTCCACTTCACTCACAAGTCTATCAATTTGCTCCACATTGGTAACATCCGCTTGTACCAGCACCGCTTCCCCCCCAAGCGCCTGAATCGCTGCCACTACTTCCTGCCCTTGCGCGACATTGTTCAAGCAGTTCACGCCAACCTTCGCGCCATTACTCGCTAAAGCCAGCGCAATCGCGCGTCCAATCCCTGCATTCGATCCTGTGACAAGTGCAATTTTCCCCGTTAAGTTGATGTTCATTGTAAAATCCTCCCATGGATATAAGTTTTATTTTTTATCATGCAAAACGCAGCTTCAGCAGCGTGAGTATCTTAATTGTGCCGCCAGTTAAGGGTGGTCAACCGCTTCTATTTCGCGCTTTTTCTCCACTTCGGGCTAGTTAAGAGCGGTCAACCACTTCTAAATATCGGTTTCGGCTCCCTATCCACCATCCACCGCCGAATAGGGATGAGTCACGGTGGCGGAATACGTTGATGATGGCTAGTGGCTATACGCTCAACGTTCCGCCCACCCCTCCCCCCGCAGCCGAGGCCGCACGGTTTCGGGCATGGTCATCGTGACACAGGTGCCGCGCCCCCGCTCACTGTCGACGGACAGCCCGTACGCCTCGCCGAACACCATTTGGATGCGGCGATGCACGTTCATAAGGCCGATGCCGCCGCCGCGTTTGGACCCGCCGACCGCTTCCTCCGGCTCGGCCAAGCGGTTCTCTTCGAGCTTCTGCCGAAGCTCAGCCAATCTCTCTGCTGGCATGCCTACCCCATTGTCCTCGATGAACACTTGGAACAAGCCGCCTTCTTTGCGAGCATCAATACGAATCATGTGATGCGCCTCCACACCATCTGGAAACGCATGCTGGAAAATGTTTTCTATTAACGGCTGCAACGTCAGCCGAACCATCTTCTCCAGCAGTAAGCTCGGCGGGATCGCAACGTCAATTTCGAATTCCCGCTCCGTCCGATGCTGCAAAATAATCATATAATTCCGCACATGATTCAGCTCATTGGCGACTGTTATCTCTTCGAGGTTCGTCTGAACCGAGTAGCGAAGCATGAAAGCCATCGCCTCAACCATCTCGGTTATTTCACTCGAATTCTGAACAATGGCGTAGCAATTGATCGTTTCTAACGTGTTATACAGAAAGTGCGGGTTAATTTGCAGCTGCAGCGCTTGAAACTCCGCCTTTTGCCGTTCGAGCTTGGTTTCACCTAGCTCGAGCTGGTTTTTGTGCTGCTCCAGTTCAGCTTCATAGACACGCTCAATCATATGCGATAAGCGCGTGACCATAAGGTTGTAGCTGTGGATGAGTCCGCCAATCTCGTCGGCACGCCCAATGCCATCGATATACTGCCAATTTCCTTTTTCCGTCTCGCGCATACTGTCTTTCAACCAACGAATAGGAGCAATAATGGAGCGGCCGAAACGGAAAGATAACCACAGTGCGATCACCAACGTCGCTAATCCTACAACAAGGGTCGTCGTACGGATCGTGTTAACAGGACGCCGCAACTCATCCACGGACATGGAGGCCACCAGATTCCAATCCGAGTACCCCGATTTCCGCGAAACAAACATACGTTCTTCCCCGTTATATTTGTACAAAAAGGTTTGATTCCCGCTCCCCAGCACCCGGGCAGCCAGCTCATCCTGCGGATTCCGCTGACTCATCGCACGTGGATAGATGTAATTTCCCGCATCGTCCACAATGAAGAAGAAGCCTTCCTTGCCCAAGTTCACGCGATCCCACGTCTTCGCGAGTTCATCGAGTTTGATTTCAATCGCGACCACGCCGCGGTTCTCATCGCCATACGAAGGGCCCCTTACTTTGCGGGCCATCGTGACGACAGATCCTTTGTCCACCGCACGGATACTCATGTTGAGCAGCGCGATTTTGCCATCAGATGGTGTCAATTTCATTAAATTCGTGTACTTCTCTTGCACCAAAACAGGGTCGAAATTAAATAAGTTTTGATTCTCATAAATGACGGAACGCCCATGCTGACCCGTCACATAAATCATATTCAGCTGCTTATACAGCGTCACAATCGACTCGACGGAAGCGAGCGCGAATTTCTTGATTTTGTCCGAATACACGTAGTACTCATAGGCGTCATCGGGTTTAATTTCCATGAAAGCCCGTACATCCGAATTCGATGAAAAAGCATTGCTGAGCAGCTCATACGCCTGTAAATAGCTATCCGTCTGATAGTTCGCACTATCCACCATCTGCTCCATATATTGCTTGACCTGATCATCGAGCGCCCGCGAGGATTGCCAGTAGGATACCGCGCCAACCGACACGAGAGACAACACGATCACGATGAGAAAATACGCATAAATTTGACGCGACAGCGACTTTCTCTTCATTAGCGGATCCCCATTCGCTGGCGGTATTCCGAGGGTAAGCAGCCTTCATACTTTTTGAACGTTTTCGTAAAATGCGGATGATCCGCATACCCCACTTCTCCGGAGATGTCGGTAATGCGCCAGTGCGGTTGTTGGAGCAGCTTCTTCGCCTTCTCCATCCGCCTGCGTGTCCGATACTGAACGAAGGTCTCTTGGGTATTTTGCTTGAACAATTGGCTAAAATAAGACGGATTGAGACCGATATATTCCGCTACCTCTTCCAAGGAAACTTCTTCAGCTAGATGTTGTTCCATATAGAGCTTCGCTTCCTCGACAGGGTCCTTATGCTTGCCTTTTCGTTTGCTCTTCAGCTCTTGCAACAGCCCTTGCACGGATGTCGTGAACCACTGCCACACATCCTCTGCGCTCAACGCGACGGAAATTTTCAGCTCCTCCTGCATCACGAACACATCGCGAACCGTTAGGCGCTGATGTACAAGCGTATAAATCTCCTGCACAATCTCGCTTACGCGATTCAGCTTTAACTTATAGGCGCCAAGCTCGGTGCGAATCTCCTCAAGCGCTGCTTCCAGCTCATCTTGCTGCAGCAGCCAGACCGCCTGCTCCAAGCGGGTAGCCCAGCTCTCCAGCTTCGTGACCGCCACAAAAGACTCGGAGCTCACCTTGCTTTTGTTCAGAATGAGCTTCTCCAACACCTGCCCAAATCTCTTAATGTTCACTGGCTTGAGCAAATATTCTTTCACGCCGTAAGACAAGCACTTCTGCGCATACTCGAAATCCCCATAGCCCGAAATCACGACCACTTGAATGTCGGCATCCATCTGGGCAATTTGAGCGCACAACTCTAGGCCGTCCATTTTCGGCATACGTATGTCGGTGAATAAAAAATCAGGTCGTTCCTCCTGAATCCGCTGCATTGCGACAATACCATTCTCAGCTGTTCGCAAGCTTTCAATCGGCAGCTCCGATTGTTCCACAAGCTTTTGTAATCCTCGGCGTATCATCGGTTCGTCATCGACAATGAGTATGCGGTACATGAGGAACTCTCCTTTCAAAACCTGTTGAAAATACATGCTCCCCACGTGCCGTTAGGTACGTGAGGAGTCTGCATGCTCAGAAACTGAGCTTATTTACGCGGCATGATCACTGTCGTACCGGAATCTTTACTATTGAATTTATCATTCGCTTCCTTAATTACATCATTACCGCCTTTGGACTTCCACTCTTCCAACACTTTCGGCCAATCGGAAATTGGTTCTTTTCCGTAAACCATTTTCACCATGTGGGAAAGAAGTACGGGTGGTGCTTGGTCGGAAATTGGTGAAATGTCAGGGTTCTTCGCTAATGAGTCTAGACGAGGTTCGAATTCAATTCCGTCGCGACCTTCATTTTTCAAAGTCGTATCAAAAATATTCATCAACTTCTTGCCTTCTTCTGTCAGGCCAAGCGTCCCTTTATTATAAGTTGTATCTTGAACCAACCACAAGAAGGACTGACGATAACGCTCTTCATCTACACCTGCAGTATCCGTAGGTGCTTTGTAATCAATTTTGCCATTCGTTTCTGTGTACGTGTCGCCTGCAATACCGAAAGTAAAGAATTTCTCTGCTTCAGGGGACATCATCCAGTCAAAGAATTGGACAATTTGAGCGGCATTTTTTACGTTTTTGTTAATGAAATAAGCGCGTGGTGCTGCTCCATACAGGTAGTGACCGCCTTTGCCATCTGGTCCTGTTGGTGCTGGAATGATCTCGATGTCACCTGTTGGGACCGTCGTTTTCAGTTGTGTTTCCCATTGCAGCATTTCGTTCGCGTTCATGGACCACATGCCTGCTTTACCCGCAAGAATGGTGTTCTTGAACACAGTTGCGTTGATTGTCGCGAATTCTTTATTGATCAAGCCTTCGTCAAACATCGTTTTATACGTTTGAAGGGCTTTCATCATATTCTCTGTATCATAGAATTTCGGCAATACTTGATCGCCTTGCTTCTCGAACATAGACAAGTAAGGGAATACGTCATAAGCACCGAAGAAGGAATCGGCGTACTTGAAGTTCTCACGACCCATATACGGGTTCTCTACGCCCATTTCCTTGAACTTGCGAAGTACGTTCATGTACTCATCAACTGTTTTCGGTACGCCTAGACCTGTTTTATCCAGCAAGTCCTTACGAACGAAAATGGCACGACGGGACGGGTTGGACAAGTATTCAGGAATTGCGAAAATCTTACCTTGGTACGTTACTTTATCCCATGCTTCTTTGGGTACCTTTTTCAGCAAATTCTGACCATATTTCTTAAGCAAATCGTCAAGCGGCATGAACACGCCAGCTTTCACGGAACCTGCCAGTTCTTTACCATTTACGCCACCATTAGCCTGAACAACGTCAGGAATGTCGTTGGTTGCAAACATTTGAATCATTTTCTGTTCATATTCTTTGTGCGGCACTAGCACGATATTCATATCGGAGTTCGTGAGTTCTTCCAGCTTTTTCACCCATTTATCTTGGTTAATATCAGGTGACTTCTCAACATGTCCGAAAGCAAGCGTACGTAAGGAGATCGAAAACTTCGTTTTCTCTGCTGGCTTAGTACTAGCTGCTGCACTGGATGTAGGTTGCTCTGCGGACTTCGAATTCGAACAAGCAGCCATTACACCAGCCAACAATACGACAGCCATCGTCGTGGGAATCCATTTTTTCACTGCTACCCCTCTTTTCATTTCGACTAGGTATCAAACGCTTTAACACTTTCATTGTAAAAGCGTTTACAATACACGACTATGGAGTGTCTTTAGTTGAATTTGTATTTTTTTTAGAATATTGTAAAAATAGTTAAAACTTAGGATTTGACGGATCCAACCATCATACCCTTGACGAAATGGCGCTGTAAGAACGGATAAATGATGATAATCGGGAGTGTCGCAATGATAATGGTTGCCATCTTGATCCCCTCTGGATCCATATGCGCAAGCCCGCTGAATTGCGAAGCATTCGGATCGATACTGATATCCTCCGATACGATCAATTGGCGAAGCTTGACCTGAAGCGGCCACAGGGCAGGCTTATTGATGTAGTACAGGGCATTTTGATACGTATTCCAGTGACTGACGGCATAGAAAATACCTAGGGAAGCCATGACTGGTTTAGATAGCGGCAGCACAATGTTCCAGATCATTCTTAGCTCGGAGCAGCCGTCGATGCGCCCAGAATCGATCAGCTCGCTCGGGATTTGCATGAAAAATGACCGCATAATGAAGAAATTAAAGGCGCTGATCGCACCTGGAATCATTAAGGCCCAAAGCGAGTTCGTTAGGTGTAAATTTTTCATCAAAATAAAATTAGGAATAAGCGGCGCTGTGAACACCATCGTAATCAGCACCATAATCACGACAACATTGCGGCCTGCATACTCAGGCCGAGAGACAGGATACGCCAGCGAAGCCGTGGCAATCAGGTTGATCAGTGTACCTACCACCGTAATATACACGGTTACCCCGAACGAACGCCAGATGGCCATATCGCTGAAGACATATTGGTAGTTGATCGATGTAAAATGTACGGGCAGGAATAGTACCTTCCCATTCACGATCGCTTCCGAGGAACTGAACGATTGGGCCAGCACGTTTAAGAACGGCAGGAGCATCGCTAGTGATAAGAGCGTTAGAAAAAGTAAGTTAAATCCGTTAAACACTTGCCAGCCGGCTGTCGGCTTGCGATTCATAATGCATCCACCTCCGTCTTAGTACAAGCTTTCACCCGTTGTTTTTTTGCTCAGAAGATTACCCGTAACAATGAAGATCACGCCGACAACGGCTTTGAATAGCCCAATCGCTGTCGTATAACTAAACTGCTGAGCGAGTAACCCCTGTGAGTAAATGTACGTATCTAGAATTTCACCATTTTCTTTGTTGAGCGGGTTCAGGAATACAAACACACGCTCGAAGCCAAAGTCTAGGAATTTCCCAATGTGTAAAAGGAACAAAATCATAATGGTTGGCAGCAACGAAGGTAATGTAATGGATATTGTTTGTCTCCACCGATTGGCCCCATCCACCTCAGAGGCTTCATACAAATCAGGGTTAATCCCTGCGAGCGCTGCCAAATAAATGATCGTGCCGTATCCGGAATCCCGCCAAATCCCTGACGTAATCAACACGGAACGAATCCAAGATTCTTCACCCAAGAAGTAAATCGGCTCAAAACCTAACCAAGTAATGAAGTGGTTGACTGCCCCTGTTGACGGGGAAAGGATACCGATTGCGATCCCGCTAACGATCACCCAAGACAGGAAGTGAGGCATGTACACGACCGTTTGCAGGACACGCTTATACACCACCAGGCGAAGCTCGTTCAAGAGCAACGCGAGAATGATCGGCGCCGGGAAACCAAGCAGCAAATCGTAAACACCGATAAGCACAGTGTTTTTCAAAATATTAAGAAAGTCATAGTGTGCGAACATCCGTGTAAAGTTATCAAAGCCTACCCATTTACTGCCTGTAAAGCCGTCAAAAATGTTGTAGTCCTGAAAGGCAATAACTGAACCTAACAAGGGAACGTACTTGAAAACAATAAAGTAAATAATGCCTGGCAGCGATATGAGATATAGCGCCTTATACTTCCAAAACGTTCGCAGCATGGCCTTACCCTTGCTCACCTGCGCGCGCTGATTCATTTGCTTCACCGCTTGTGCGTTGACCGCCATCCTCTGGCCCCCCTCACTCATCTTCGTCGATGTTATAGCTCTATCCTACCCTGATACAGCGCTTACAGCTATGGAATGCCTTTTCACTATCTTGTGTTTTTTTTAGGTTTTTTGAAGGGTGACTGGCGTTGAAAAAGCAAAAAATGCCCTCCCACAAAAATGTGGGAAGGCATTTTCTTTACACGGTGCGGCTCTCCGTCGACATCTGGCGCGCTGCAGGAACGCCGCGCTTCGCGCGAAGCACCTCTGGCAGTGCCAGCAAAGCGGGCAGCAGCATCGGCAGCAAGACGAAACAGAGCACAACCAAGCCGACGATCACTGCCACAGCCAGCTCCATGAGCAGGACGAGGCCGGATGGCACCAACGTGGCGAAGGTGCCGCCAAGGATGACCATCGCCGAGATCACCACGCCGCCGATGTGCTTGGCGGCCTGAACGATCGCAGTAGCTGGCGAAAGCTCGCCAAGCTCTTTGTAGCGCATCAGCAAGAAGATGCTGTAGTCTACGCCAACCGCGACAATAATGATGAAAGAGAAGAACGGAACGAAGGACGAGAGCCCCTCAGCGCCAATGATTTTATCCGTTACAACATTGGTTACCGTCATGGCAACGTAGTAGGAAATCACCAGCGAGAAGATCACATACACAGCTGGCCAGAACGAGCGGATGACGAACAATAAGACGATAAACACACCGATAATGACGATGATCGCGGTGCTGTTAAACGACTTCACCTGCGCCTTGTTCGTGTCGTATGTCGTCGAGCTCGGGCCTGCCGCGCCAACTTTCGCATGCTCCAGAACTGTACCTTTCACACTTGCCGCGAGCTCCGCGTTAATGCCTTCAATCGTATCCATCGCCGCCGCTGAATACGGATCATCCTTCAGAATGACGATCATCTTCGTCATCGTCCGATCCTTGGACATGAAGCTGTCTAAGGACTTGCCGAAATCCGCGCTAGCGAGCGCTTCTTTCGGAATAAAGAACGTCTTCGAGCCGTTCAACTGCGTGAGGAACTGGCTCGTTTTGCCCAGGCCGTCGGACACGTCACCAAGTCCGTTTCCGCTCTGTCCAAGGCCGTCCTTCAGCTGGCCCAGGCCGCCGCCGAGACCTGACAAGCCTTCGCTCAGCTTCTGCTGACCGTCTTTGACGCTGCCTAGCGCAGCGTTCAGCTTCGCCATGTTCGCGGCGATCTCACGGCTGCCCGCGCTGCCTTGCTGCAGCCCCTTCGCGAGCTCTTCCGCGCCGCTGTGCAGCGCTGCAAGCCCTGCGGCAAGCTGCGTCTGCGCGCCGTTCACTTGCGTCAAGCCTTGTGTCGTATCCGCAAAGGCGCTGTTCAGCTTGGCAGCGTTCTTGCCAAGCTCCTGAAGTCCGCCGTTGAGCTGCGCCAAGCCGGAAGCAAGCCCTTCTCCCGTTTGCTTCAGCTGGATGTAATCGGCATCGGTCGTCAATTGGCTGTACTTGCTGCCCAAGCCGCCAATCAGCCCATTCATACCGACAAGCCCTTGCTGAATGCCGGTCAATTGACCCTCGATTTGGCTGTAGCCGCTTGTCACAGACTGGTAGCCTTGACTCAACTGCGTGAGTCCATCGCTAATTTTCACGCTATTGGCACTCACTTGGTCCAGGCCGTCTTTCAATTTCTCTATGCCTGCGCTCAATTCCCCAGCACCGCCTGCGCCTTTGGCAATACCGCCAGCCACTTGATCCAGAGCCAACGTCAGCTTGCTGTAGCCGTCCTGCACCTGACTCGTGCCATCCACGAGTTGGCCTACACTGGACGTATCTGGCACAGTTAACTTGCTTTGCATGAGCGTGAGCCCGTCACGAATTTGATTGACACCCTTCTGCGAAGCGGTAATGCCATCCGTAACAAGCTTCGTTTGGTTCGATATATAGAAATCGTCAATCGGCTTCGATTGCGGTTGCGTGACGCTGGATACTTTGGCGACACCAGGAACGCTTTTCAGCTTCTCCGTCACCTTATCGATCGCCGCCAGGCCGTCATTCGTGTTCAACGGCTGCTCATTCTGAATCACAACCATCGTCGGAAGCGCCTGCCCACGGCTGAAATGGTCCGCAACAAGCGAGAAGCCTTTGGTCGACTCGTGATCGTTACCCAGCTCTTTCAACTGGTCGAAAGACAGCTTCTGATGATTCGAAAGTGCCAGCGGAACCATCACAATGAGAATGATCAAGGTCGTTAGAACTGGTTTTTTCACGGCAATCTGTGTTAAACCCGCCCAGAACTTGCTTTCCTTATGCCCCGTTGCCCCTTTGGAAGGCCAGTAGAGCTTATTCCCTAGCATTTTCATGAAAAATGGCGTCACTGTTACGATCTCAAGCAAGAGAATCGCGGAACCAATGGCGACCACATTCGCGGACTGATAAATACCGAAATCCGAGAACGTCAATGCTGCAAACGCAATAAACACGGTCAAAATGCTATAAAAAATCGTTTTCCCCGCCGTGCGGAATGTCACTCCAATCGCTTCATCCACGGATAAGCCGTGGGATAACTCCTCTTTGAACCGATTGAACAAAAGAATGTTGTAGTCGGTCCCAATGCCAAAAAGAATTAGAATCAACAGCATCTGCGTCACGCTCGTCACAGGGAACCCGAACTTATCGATAAGCTGCGCGGCAATCCCCATAGAAACGAGGTAGGAAAGCCCGACCGCGAACAACGATACAACAGGGATCACAACCGAACGGAACATGATGATCAGCACCGCGAGAATAAAAATAACCGTCAACGCTGCGCTTTTCTCCACGCCTGACTCGGACGCCTTGAGGTAGTCATCTTGGATGAAATCCTCCCCTGAAAGGTAGTAATCCACCTTCACGTCCTTCAGCACATCTTCAAACTCTTTGTGAATAGCGTCGACATGGCGCCCTCTTTTATCCAGCGAAAAGCTCGCCATCAACGTCGTGCCATCTTCCGAAACGAGCGAAGACTTTGCATCCGGCAGTGTAAAAGGGTCAATCAACTGGTCAAAGCCCAGCTCGGTTTGATGGCTTTTCATACTCGAAATGCCATCTTGAATCGAAGCCATGTCCGCATCCGACAGCTTATTCGGGTTATGGAAAACGACAATGTCGCTCGTTCCTTCAACTCCGTTGATTTTGTTCAAAATACTCGTAGCCACGCGCGATGGGCTGTCACTGCGGAGGGGATCCTGCCCTCTAAGCCCTAGAATCGCATTCACATCAGGTTGAATCACCGTGAGCAGTACAGCAGCAGCCAGCCAAGCCACGAGAATGGCCCAGCGGAACTTAACAATATTTCTCATCTCTCTCTTCTCCTTCACGCTTTAAGTGAACAGTAATAAACAAGTGTTCATTATTGGATCAAAAAAATATCTATGGATAAATGACGCGACCGACCACCAAGGGCGACCGCGTATGTCATGTCGGGGCCAGTAGCCGCTTATGCTTTCAGCAGCTTGATTTTCTCTGAAATTCCTGTGCAGTAGACGTACAAAAGCTCATCCACCAGCAGCTTGATCGTGTCGCCGTCCTCATGATCGCGGAGAATTAAACAGATACTCTCGACTAGCGTTGTAGCCATCATGCTGGCCGTGAGCCGATCCTGGGGAGCTAGCTGCCCCGACTCTGCCGCCAATTCAGCCGTAAACACTTCGGTCATAATTTGTACGACCAGGGTAATCATGTCTTGCTTGGTCGATTGATAGCGCGAGCCTTCGCTCAGATTGAGAAGAATTGTGAGCTCGGCGCTCGATTCCTTGAACAGTTGAATGAGGGACGCGTCAATTTGGCGCAAAATCACCAAATGGTCGGACAGCACGGTGCACAACGTACTATCCACCTCTTGCTTCGTCACCCGTAACACCTCGGCTAACTGCGCATGAATCGGTTGGATCAGCTCATCGAACAGATCATCCTTGCTCTTGAAATAGCGATAAATGTTGCCAGGTGTGATGCCTGCGGCATCTGCAATTTGGCGGATAGAGGCTTTCAAATACCCATGCTTTTTGAACTCGGCCAATGCCGCTTGGCGGATACTCTGTTTGACTTCATCTTTTAAAATTTGCATTAATAAACACCCGTTCACTTTTTGTCGTTATAGTCGGATTATACGGCGCCTAGCGGGGGATTGCAAGATCATAGCTGGGCACAAATTTGTGAACATGTACAGGGGGCGAGCCTCTCGATCACACCAAAAAACCGCCCTCCCCGCAGCAACTGCCGCAAGTCAGACGGTTATTCCTCACTCCACATCGACCGCTTTCATGAGGTGAGGCTTTATTTTTACACGAAACTGCTTCAAATCTTTGAATTGAATAAACTTCTTGGATTCTTCATTCCAAATGCGATACTTCAATGATTCAAAACTCTTCACCAAACCGATCGTCTGCACATTGCGAAGTGCGGCGTTCTTATTGTGAACTTTGCGCAGATGATAGTTTGGCACGCGCGGACTAAGGTGGTGAATGTGATGGTAGCCGATATCGCCCGTAATCCAATGTAAGATCCGCGGTAAGTTATAAAACGAACTGCCATGCATCGCCGCTTTGACGTAATCCCATTCCTCCGCTTTTTCGAAATAAGTGTCCTCGTACGTATGCTGCACATAGAACAACCAGATCCCCGCCATGCCAGAGAAAAAGAAGATTGGTCCTTGAATCAACAATAGAGATTGCCAACCTATGCCCCAACAGAGCAGCGCGATACTGCCGACGATGACGACATTGGTAATGTACGTATTCATTCTTTCTTGCATGCCCGCGCGCTTGCGGTTGAATCGGTAATCGACCAGAAAGATGAAAATCGGTCCCACAATGAACATCACGAGCGGGTTGCGGTAGAGTCGATACGCGATTCTTTTGAGTTTCGAAGCTCCCATGTATTCATCGACCGTCAGCGTCCAAATGTCACCCACGCCTCTACGATCCAAATTTCCGCTGGAAGCATGATGCACAGAGTGCGTGTGACGCCATTGATGATAAGGTACGAAGGTCAAAATGCCTGTTAACGTGCCGACAATTTCATTGGCCAATTTATTTCTGAAAAATGATTTGTGACAACAATCGTGAAAAATGATAAAAATGCGAATCAAAAATCCTGCCGCAAGCAAATCTACGATGAACGTCAACCAGACGGAAACAGACAAGCTGAGAAAAGCCAAATACCACAGCACGAAAAAGGGTCCCACTGTATTGATGATTTGCCACACACTACGCTTCATATGTGGTCTTTCGAAAGGTGCGATATCTGATCGCCACCCGCCCTTATCCTCATGCTTCATCCTGTTAGAACTCCCTCTATCCGTATCGTGTCGGATCTTGTAAGTTGTGAATCACTTGAAGTAGTACGTAACGGATCGTATTAAGTTCCCGTATGAAGTCAATAAATCTCACAATTGTGTGTCGAAGCTCCCTCATCATAAGCGGTTACGTCTTTTTTGTAAAATGTAATTTAAGTTAAAAGCTTGTTGAAGCAAGCCCAGACTCGGAAATAATGCTATTCAACTTGCTGGAGGGGGCGAGGTCCGCGGGGTTGGTTTGAGCAACTTAAGAGCGGTTGACCGCTCTTATCTTGGGAGTTTGGTTAGTTGGAGACGAGTTAGAAGCGGTTGACCGCTTCTATCAGGCTCGTTTGGGTGGTTTTGTGGCTCATTTGAGCAACTTAAGAGCGGTGGAACGCTTCTATCTTGGGAGCTAGGCCGCTTGGGGGCGAGATAGAAGCGGTTGACCGCTTCTATAAGGTGCGGAGTCGGGGCAGGGCTCCCCATTTACAAAAAGAGACGAATCACCACCGCTCCATCCCAGAGCGGGGCAATTCGTCTCCCTATCAGGAAGGCCGATCGATGGCGAACATCTCGCCCAGCTTCGCATACGAGCTTCCAGCCAGCCGACTGACGGGCATCAGCTTCTGCGGATCGATATGCCCATCTTCATAGATGGCGTCATCGATGTGCATGTACACCACCCGCCCGATTAGGAGATCGGCCGCGGGTGCATCCGCTGTTCCGCCGAGCGGAATCGCTTGCTCCAGCACGCATTCCATGCGAATGCTGGCTTCTGCGATACCCGGCACTGCGAGGCGGCTGCTCGGTGCGGGTGTGAGCCCTGCGAGCGCCACTTCGCTTTCGTCTGGCGGCAGCGCGGCCGCCGTCTGGTTGATCGCGTCGATATAGGATTCGTCGGAGATATGAACGACGAATTCCCCACTATCGACCGCATTGCGGGAGGTGTCCTTACGGACGCCGCCCTTGCGCTGCACGGAGACGGCTACCATCGGCGGGTTCGCTGTCACGATGGTGAAATAGCTGAAGGGCGCGGCGTTTAACACGCCTTCCTTAGACAAAGTGGTCACGAAAGCGATGGGACGCGGAATAATACTGCCAATGAGCAGCTTATAATTGTCCCGCTCGCTTTGCGTGGATGGATCTATGGCAATCATCGTCATGAGCGATCACTCCCTTCTGTTACACCAAGGCACCGCGCAGCCATTCCGCCGCTGCAAAAACCTCCGAACGCGTCAACTGGTGTCCCGCATTCTCCCAATGCACCACAACCTCAGCGCCTGCGTTGCTCAGCAATCTTTCCAACTCCTCCGATTCCTGCGGCGAGCAGATCGGGTCGTTCTTGCCTGCGCCGATGAAAACTGGCGTATCGGTCAGATCCGGCAGTTCGATGCCGCGCCGCGGCACCATCGGGTGATGCAAAATGGCGGCGCGCAGCGCATTCGGGTAGTGGAACAACAGGCTGCCCGCAATATTCGCCCCGTTGGAATAGCCGATCGCCACGACGTTGCGACGGTCGAAGCCATGCTCGATCGCCGCTTGATCGAGGAAATCATACACTTCTTTCGTGCGGAAGAGGAGATCTTCCTCATCAAAGACCCCTTCCGCCAGCCTGCGGAAAAACCGCGGCATGCCATTCTCCAATACATTCCCTCGTACACTTAGCACCGAGGAGGTTGGTGAAACCGCCTGCGCCAGCGGCAGCAGGTCTTGCTCCGTCCCGCCTGTGCCGTGAAAAAGCACGAGCACTGGCGCTGTTACATCCGATCCTTGCTGATAAATATGTCTCATCGCACATCCCCCTCCAATACGCGTACTTTAATCGGCGGTAAATTACTTTCGATTTGAGCGCGGTGCGCTTCATACCATGGTGGCAGCATCAGCTGCTCACCGAGTGCCTCAGGCTGCTCATCGCGGGCAAAGCCTGGTGGATCCGTGGCAATCTCGAATAGAATGCCCCCTTCCTCACGGAAGTAGATCGCGTTGAAGTATTGGCGATCGACGATTTCCGTTGGATGGTAGCCGTGGTTAGTCACGTGGCTTCTCCAGCGTGCATGCTCGGCATCATCTTTGGCGCGCCATGCGATATGGTGCACCGTTCCTGCGCCGCCAGCGCCGTAATCCATGGGCGTTACGTTGATATCGATAATGTTGCCGAGATCGCCATAAGATCTGTACCGCGCGTAGGCGCCTTCTTGGCCCACTTTTTCCAGCCCCATCACATTCTGCAGCAGCTGCGACGTTTGATCAGGTGCGGTGCTGTACAGGACAGCGCCGCCGAAGCCTTTAATCGCTTTGTCCACAGGCACACCTCCGAAAGCCCACTGGCTAGGCGCACCTTGCTCGCGCTCCACAATTTCAAGCCGCAAGCCATCGGGATCTTTGAATTGGAGATACGTTTCTCCGAAGCGAGCTGTTTTTTCATAACCGATATCGAATTGCGTCAACCGTGCTTCCCAAAATGCTAGGCTTCCTGTCGGTACCGCATAGGTGGAAATCCCGACTTGACCACCGCCGATACGGCCTTTGCGCGAGCCAGCATACGGGAAAAACGTAATGATCGTACCCGGACTCCCCGCTTCATTACCAAAATAAAGATGATACACTTCGGGGGCATCGAAATTGATCGTTTTTTTGATCATACGAAGTCCGAGAAGTCCTGAATAAAAGTCCACTGTCGCCTGTGCATGCTGCACGAAAGCGGTGATATGGTGAATGCCTGCTGTTTGTTGTTGGGTTGTCATGATGAACATCTCCTTATTGTTAATTGTCTTTAATTTAAGATATTGGGTGTGCCAAAAGCAGAGGGTGGGATTACGGCTGAACTTGCCGTCTACCCACTATTTAAAACCCTCCTGCGCGAATTTGCCCAGCTTCTTCAACAGCCCACTAGCGACTCGCTTCTCCTCATCGGTCAGGCCTGCCACTGCGCCTTCAATCACTTCCGCATGTTTCGGAAATACATCCTCAATGAAAGCTTTCCCTTTTTCCGTAATTTCAGCAAAAACTAATCGGCGATCCTCGCTGGACGTGTTGCGGATGACGTATTCCTTTTTAACCAATTTATCAACGACGTAGGTGATGTTCCCGCTGCTCATGAGCACCTTGCCCCCAATTTGTTGAATGGCCTGCGAACCCTTGTGGTACAGCAGCTCCAGTACACCGAACTCCGTGCGGTTCAGTCCGTGTTTGCGAATATCACGATCGCCGTGCGCATTCACCCACTCGCTGGCTCGAGACAGTGCGATATAGAGATCTAGAGCATCTTTTCTCGTTTCATTCATCGGACGTCACCTCGTTTCTTCGCTTCATTTATCTTAATTTAAAGATACTTTATTTTAAGATAACTGTCAATAGGTAAAATGAACGTTGCTTAAATAGTAGTAATCAGATTGTCACACCTTCCGCGGGCTGCACATGGTATGATTAAGCCTTTAGAACGGACAGAAAGGTTGGTTAGCTTACACATGCACACATCACAGGTTTTACATGGGAGCGTAGCCGAGAAAGAGCGTTTCCCGATCTCCCTTTTTTCCTTAACCGTCGGTGCTTTCGCCATTGGTATGACCGAGTTCGTCATTATGGGTATTCTCCCCAATGTTGCGGACGACTTACACGTCAGTATTTCCCAAGCGGGACAGCTGATCACGGGTTACGCGCTTGGCGTCGCTTTCGGCGCTCCCATTCTCGCTATGCTCACTCATAAATTGCCGCAAAAGCGCCTCTTGTTGGTGCTCATGCTCATTTTCATCCTAGGCAATGGCTTAGCTGCGCTCGCACCCAATTACGGCATCGTGCTTGTTGCTCGGCTCATTTCTGCGTTAGCGCATGGCACATTTTTCGGTGTTGGGTCCGTCATTGCGGCGAATCTCGTTCGTCCTGATAAACGGGCAAGCGCCATATCCGTCATGATGGCTGGACTCACCATCGCCAATATTATCGGCGTGCCGCTAGGCACTTTCATTGGTCAACATCTGGGCTGGCGAGCATCGTTCGGTGCTGTTGTACTGATGGGGATTATCTCGTTCATCGGCATCCTCATCTTTATCCCGCACATCCAGACGAAAACGAACAGCGGTCTCATGCAGCAAGTGCGTTCATTAGGACAGCCGCGGTTGTTGCTTGTTTTTCTGATCGGTGCGCTAGGCTGCAGCAGCTTGTTCGCCGTATTCACTTATATTGCCCCGATTCTGATGCAAATAACAGGCTTTAAAGAAAGCAGCGTGACGTGGATTCTCGTCCTGTTTGGCTTTGGGGTGACACTTGGCAATGTGGTCGGTGGCAAAATGGCCGATTGGAAGCTGATGCCTTCCTTGATCGGCAACTTCGCAGCGCTTTCGCTCATCCTCGCTGTCTTCGCCTACACAGACCATTTCCCGATCGCCGCGATCATTACCATCTTCGTGTGGGGTGTCGCTTCCTTCGGGATCTTACCTGGACTCCAGATTCGCATTATGAATCTGGCCAAAGAAGCGCCAGAGCTGGCAGCCACCTCTACGCACTCCGCGTTGAACTTGGGCAATGCCTTGGGTGCCTTCCTCGGCGGCTGGGCGATCACGCACGTCGGCCTCTCGTCCCTGCCGCTGTTCGGCGCAGGATTGACGGGCGCGGGGTTTGTTTTGATGCTGTGGAGCTACTTGAGAGAGCGTAAAGTGAGGTAGGTTAAAGTGGCATATTCCAAGGAACTAACGGCTATTTGTTTTGTTCGGATTGTCTCTGTATTTTGACACAAACGGATATATCGGATCTCTTAATTCGAAGTCATACGTTTCTCCATTCACAATGCCTACCACCTTCTCACTGTCATATAAATCGAGCAATAACCCGGCCATTTGTTTAGCTGTATGGAATTTAGGAACAACACCATTATATTCAAAATTGTCAATATTATAGGACCGTTTCGCAAATTCGGTCTCTGTTGCAGCAGGAGCCAGGACTTTTGCTTGCATGGCAGCTCCATTTGCTTTCAATTCTTGTGCTAGACCTTCTGTAAAGGCACTTACATAGAATTTTGTCGCGCAGTAGGTCACAGCATCGGCAACAATACGGTATCCTCCTCCTGATGAAATATTGATGATTTGCGTTCCTTCAACATCTGCATAGTCGCGTACATAAAGAGAAGATAGAACGGTCAATGCTTCAATATTCAAGTGAAGCATTTTCTCAATTTTGTTTAAATCTTGATCCCCAACAGTTGCAAAGTTTCCAAAACCAGCATTGTTGATCCAGGTTTCAATCTGATAATTCCGAAGACTTTCGTAGAATTCATGAACATTTACAGTAACCGATAAGTCAACGGTCCGAATGACAACATCCAGATCTGCGTTCATGTCAGCCACTTTTGATTTTAACTTTTCCAACTCCTCCGTTCTGCGAGCTGCTAGGATTAAATTTTTTCCCCGACCCGCAAAAGCAAGAGCCGTTTCAAACCCAATTCCTGAACTAGCACCCGTAATAAGTGTATATTTCATCGATTTACCTCCTGAATTTTATACAATAGATTTTTTGTGAACGAGCTATGATTTAAGTATACTTATTAGAGTAAACTCTAAGTCAAGAATAATATAATCAATGTGGAGGTTGCTTATGTACACCATTGGCGAAGTGGCTGATATTTTAGGATTAAGCACACATACATTGAGGTATTATGAAAAGGAAAACATTATTTTTCCTGCGCGTGATGCAAGCGGAGACAGGCGATATAACGATTCACATATTAACTGGCTGCAATTTGTTATCAAGCTAAAAGAAACTCAAATGCCCATCGCGAAAATAAAGAAATATGCATCATTAGTATTAGAAGGAGACCATACCACACTAGATCGATTAAGCCTTTTAGAACAACACAAACATGTTATAAAGCAACAAATCAGAACGTTAAAAGCTGCGGATGATATGCTTGAACATAAAATTGCTGCTTACAAAGATTACATCAATAAACGTGAATAGAATTAGGATCTAGGAAATACGGTTCCCCTCACTTTATCTAGTAGGGCCAAAGGCCAATTCATATGTAAAAAGGCAAAAAAGGCGCTTCCCCCACCGAGGAAGCGCCTTTCTCCTATCCCACAACCGCAGAAGCGCCCTTCTGCAGTTGGTACATTTTCGCGTAGCGGCCGCCCAGCGCCATCAGCTCGTCGTGATTGCCCCGCTCGGCGATCTCGCCGCGGTGCAGCACAAGAATTTGATCCGCCTCGCGGATCGTGGACAGCCGGTGCGCGATGACGAGCGTCGTGCGCCCTTCACTGACCACCTTCAGCGCGCGCTGAATGAGGCCTTCCGTCTCGCTGTCGATGGAGGCTGTCGCCTCATCGAGGATAAGGATCGACGGATCGAAGGCCAGCGCGCGCGCGAACGAGATCAACTGCCGCTGTCCCGAGGACAGCGTGCTCCCCCGCTCGACGACTTGCTCGTCGTAGCCGTGCGGCAGCTGCTCGATGAAGCCGGCTGCGCCGACATCGAGCAACGCCTTTTTCACCCGATCCAGTGTGATGTCTGGATTGTACAGCGAGACGTTGAACTTGATGTCGCCAGCGAACAAGAACGGATCCTGCAGCACGATCCCCATGTGCTTGCGCAGCGCTTGTTTGGACATGCTCTGAATGTTATGCCCATCAATGGTAATCACGCCCTCGTTCGGCTCGTAGAAGCCGAGGAGCAGGTTCATGATGGAGCTTTTGCCTGAGCCGGTGTGCCCAACCAAGGCGATGGTCTCTCCTTTCCGCGCCTCGAACGAAATTCCTTTAAGTACATTCTCCCCTTTTTTATAGGCAAAGGTGACGTTGTCGAACTTCACGACCCCCTCAGGTCGCGGAACTTGGTCGGTCTTTTCCACATCGTGTCCTTCCATGTCAAGGATCGCGAACACTTTGTCCGCTGACACGAAAGCCCGCTGCGCATTCGTCAATTGATCGAAAATCCCGATAATCGGTTGGAAAACCCGCCCCAGATAGTCAATGAACGCATAGAACACACCGAAGGAGATCGCGGTTTCTAACGATTTTCCGCCAAAATACCAAATCACCATCGCCGTCACCAGGCTCCCGATCGTTCCCACCACATTCCGCGAGGATAATGCGTAAATGCGGAACTGTTTCAGCTGATTGACCAATCGGTCATTGTTCAACACCTCGAATTCATCCAGCGTCACCTTCTCTCGGCGAAACGCTTGAATAATCGGCATCACGACGATGGATTCGTTGATCATGGCATTCATATCGCTCAGTCTAGCACGCATAATCGTGATAAAAATCTTCGAATACTTAAGATGTACCCGCATAATCAATACGAAAATCGGCGGCAGCACCAAGCCCAAAACCGCTAGATGCCAGTCCAGCACGAACAGGGCAATGTAAATACCAAGGAGCTGCATTGTGCTGACGACGAAGGTCGCCATGAAGCTCATGAACAGGTCACGCACCGCTTCCGTATCATTCGCAATCCGTGACACGACTTGCCCGATCGGCGTATTGTCGAAATAGCGCAACGAGATGCGCTGGATGTGGGCCATGAGGTCCATGCGCATGTTTTTGATAATTTGCAGAGCGGTGGATTGAAGGATGTACGCTTGCGAATAATTACAGAGACCGGCTGTTAGCAGCAAAGCCATATACAGGCCAAGCAGCCCCAGCACGGGCGCCATATCGCTCACACCACCAGCTAGATGCTGGTCGATAATCGTTTTCGTTATATAAGGGCCGCCGAGTTCCGCCGCTACAGAGCAGCACAGGATGAGCAGCGCTCCGAGAATTCTAAATTTATAGACCAGGGCGTAGGATATAAGCCGTCTAGCCGTCGTTTGTTTGGACATGGGGCTCCTCCCTTTCTAGTCTTCGAGACTGGCTTCCATCTGTTGGCGATCCCATTGCTCACGGTACCAGCCGCCGAAATGCATCAACTCTTCATGCGTGCCTTCTTCGATTACTCTGCCCTCGTCGAGGACGAGAATCCAGTTCGCATGACTGACCGCGGATAAGCGATGTGTCGTAATGAGCGTTGTGCGGCCTGCGCGTTCCTTGCGGATATGCTGGAGAATGCGGGCTTCCGTCCGAGCATCCACCGCAGAGAGGGAGTCATCCAACAGCAGGATTTCTGAATCGATGAGCAGCGCCCTCGCGATCGCCAATCGCTGCTTCTGTCCGCCGGACAGCATGACGCCGTTCTCACCGACAATCGTGGATAATCCGTCAGGCATCCCAGCAATATCTTGGGCAAAAGAAGCCATCTCTACCGCATGCGCGATCTCTTCTGGCGAAGCCGTGTGCTTGCCCAGCGCGATATTATCGCGAATGGACTTGGATAAGAGCAGGTGCTCTTGCGGCACATAGGCGACCCAGGCTTTCATTTGATCCATGGCAATGTGCTCGATTGGCACGCCAGATACGAACAATTTACCTGACTCAATGGGATATTGGCGTAGGAACTGCTTGAGCAGCGTAGACTTACCGCTGCCCGTACGACCCACGATGCCCAGCGTCTGACCGCGCTCCAGTTGGAAGGAAACATCGACGAGACTCGGATGGTTCGCAATTGGATAGGTGAACGTTAACCCTTTCATCTCGATACGTTCGGGCATAGCAACAGTCGTGGGGGTATCCACGTCGACCAGATCTGGCTTTTGCGTCAGCGCTTTATCCAAACGGTCGGCCGAGGCGCTTCCGCGCTGCAGGACATTGATGAATTCCCCAAAGGAAATCATCGGCCAGATGAGCATCCCGAGATAAATATTGAAAGAGATCAGCTGACCCAGCGTAATCTCATTCTGGAAGACGAGGTATGAGCCATAGCCGATTCCGATCGAATAGCTCAAACCGACGATTAACGAAGTCAACGGCTGGAATAGCGCATTGAGCATGGAGACGCGGCGGTTTTTGTGCATGACATCGGACGTCACCTTATCAAAAGCTTTGAGATCATGCGCCTCCTGCACATAGGAGCGTATCACGCGAATCCCCGAAATCGATTCTAAAGCATGATCGTTCATGGCGCCGAAGGAGGCTTGCGCTGCGAGAAAGCGTACACGTACCTTTTTGCCTAGAATATTAATCGCCAGGGCGAGAAAAGGCAGGGGAATCAATGCCGCCAGCATCAATTTAAACGAAATGAGCGACACCATCGTCACGATGACAACCGACGCACCAACTATCGTGTGGACTAGCGTCATAACGCCGTAGCCCGAGGTTTGACCAATGGCCAGCACATCATTCGTTGCCAACGCCATCAATTGCCCCGTCGAGTTGCGTTGGAAGAACGCGGGGGACATGGTCGTCAGATGGCCGAGCAGACGGCCTCTGAGCAGTTTTTCCACCAAAGCAGAGTTACCGAACAAATTCGTAATCCAGAGATATGCCATCACGTAAATCAGCAGGGCAAGCAGCACGAGCAGGAGCACCGTGTGATGCAGTTGGGAGGCGGACAGATTCCCTTTTTGAATATGATCAATCGTATTGCCTATCATTTTAGGCGGAATGGTTGCCAGTAAATTCACACCGATCATCAGGGAGACTGCCAGCGCATAGAACTTCCATCTCTCTTGAAAAAACCATCGCAACTTTAGCACAAAAGACAACGTTTCCACCTCTTTTTTTCCAAATTACAGTCATCCCTTGATTGTATAGTTCCCAGACCGCCAAGTCCACACCTCAGATGATTAAAATGAAACTTTCGGCACGTCTGCAACCTTCTCCGCGCATCCTGCGTTTGAGTTATTGTGATCGATCACCCAACATTTACATACAGGAAGGAAGTTCTACATCTATGAAACCTTTGATGACCCGAAGTCTCGCGATCCTCTCCGTATCGAGCATGCTGGCAACTGGTGCGGCTTATGCTGCTTCCCCTGAGGCGGCTCCCGTTCAAATTCAACCGATTAGCGCTAACCTTGATGTGACCGTTCAAGTGAATGGCACTGCCCTTACTGATCTTGGATTTCTAGGGGCAAATGGTGCCGAGGCGATGCTGCCGTTACGCGCTGTAACGGAAAGTCTGGGCTTTAAGCTGACTTGGCATCCAGAAACTTATTCGGTCGACCTGGTGAAGGGCAACGTATTTACAACCGTTAAGACAGGCGAAGATCGCTATACGATTAATAAAATGTTTACTGAGCTCGGCACCGCGCCTCAATTAGTAGATAGCAAGCTGTACGTGCCCGCATCATTCGTGAAAACAATCTTGCATGGCTCCGTTGCGACGGAAGGGAACGCTGTGTCCGTTTCGTTGAAAGAGGAGGCGAAGAAGGTGCAATCGACAGGCGTGATTACGTCTATCCAAACCATAAAGCCTGACCATACGATGATTCATATTCAGGATGTTGGGACTGGCGGCATCGTGCTTAATGTAGGCCCAGAGACAACGTATCAAATGCTGGATGGATCGGAGCTGACGCTTGCTGATCTGCATGTTGGCTTAACGATTACGGCTGAACATTCCTTAGCGATGACGATGAGCTTGCCGCCGCAAACGTCTGCGTCTAACATCACAGTGCTCGATACTGCCGTTCACAAAGGCTCGGTAGGTACAGCTGGCGTGATTGAAGATGTGCGTGAAAATGGCAGCCTGCTTCTCAAAGGCGAAGGGCTTTCCGAGACTTCACCAGACGAGGTTGTGCTGACAGTGAGCGCGGATACCGCTATCGTTGACGGCAAAGGTGAACCAGTAGATAAGGCTGCGCTGACAAAAGGTGCTAAGATCATCGGGTTCTACGGGCCGATGATGACGAAGAGCCTGCCGCCGATCAGCCAAGCTTGGAAAATCGTTGTTGAGACTGATAACGAGTAAAAGAAGATGGATTTCGGAAACCTTCCCTGCTGGGGAGGGTTTCTTTGTTTATCGGGCCCCCGCACACTGTCCAAATGTTCTGTTTTTTGATACAATAACTGAAAATTCAATCGTTAAGGGGACTCATATGGAATACATTAGCACGCGAGGCCAAGTAGCACCCATCGGTTTCATCGATGCGATCTTGATGGGATTAGCCAATGACGGCGGTTTACTTGTTCCGAAGTATATCCCGCAGCTATCTGCTGACACGCTTCAATCCTGGTCGAAACTGTCCTATTCGGAACTGGCTCTTGAGATTTTCTCACTCTATGTGAATAACGAAATTCCACGCGATGAGCTGAAAAAGCTCGTTGACGACAGCTACGCAACATTCCGCGACGAAGCGGTGACGCCTGTGAAGCGTTTGACGGAGGGCACGTATGTCCTTGAATTGTTTCACGGTCCGACATTCGCCTTCAAGGACATTGCGTTGCAATTCCTTGGCAATCTCTACGGGTACGTTTCCCGCAAAACGAACTCCATCATTCACATTCTCGGCGCTACTTCAGGCGACACGGGCGCTTCAGCGATCGAAGGCGTTCGCGGCAAAGAGGGCATTCGCATTTGTATCTTGCACCCTCACGGGAAAGTCAGCCAAGTGCAAGAGCTGCAAATGACGACCGTGAACGATGCCAATGTGTTGAACTTGTCCGTCGAGGGTACTTTCGATGATTGCCAACGCATCATCAAGGAGCTATTTGCAGATGTTGAGTTTAAACACCGCTACCATCTGCGTGCGATTAACTCGATCAACATTGCCCGTATTTTGGCGCAAACTGTGTACTATTTCTACGCGTACTTCCAGCTCCCTCAGGAGGCACAGGCTGCTAAGGTGAACTTCAGCGTGCCGACGGGGAACTTTGGCGATATTTTCGCCGGTTACTTGGCGCAGAAAATGGGTCTTCCAATTAACAAGCTCATTCTCGCAACGAATGAGAATAATATTCTGGAGCGCTTCGTGAAAGAAGGCGTGTACCAACCAGGCGAGTTCCGCGGCACGTACAGCCCGTCCATGGATATTCAAGTGGCGAGCAACTTCGAGCGCTACTTGTTCTATCTGTACGGCGAGGACGCTGCTGCAGTAACGGCGATCATGGCGCAGTTCAAGGCCGAAGGCCGCGTCGTCATTCCTGCCGACAAGCTGGCGGCGGTGCAGGCGGATTTCGCCGCGTATGGCGTACAGAACGAGGAGTGTCTGGACACGATCAGCGACTACCATGCACAGGTAGGGTACTTGCTTGACCCGCACACGGCGTGCGGCGTCGCTGCTGCCGACAAGCTCGCCTCAGCTGGCGAGGTAACGGTTGCTCTGTCCACGGCGCATCCAGCGAAGTTCGATGAGTCGATTCGCTTGCGCGGGATTGCGCAGACGTATCCGGAGCAAATCCAGGCTCTGTTCGAGAAACCACAGTTCCAGAAGGTGGTTGGCGGTTCGAACGAGGCGATCAAGGATGAGCTCGTGACGTTTTTCTAGGAGGCCTTTGGTCCCCAGACGGAACGTAGATGCGCTAATCAGCTGGATTCCCGCTTAAAAGGTCGGCAAGCGGAACGTGGGTACGCTATTGCTCCGATTTTCGTAGGTTTCGGCCAATTTGTGAGAAATAAGGCATCCACGTTCCGTTTCAGCAGGCAAAGTAGCTAATTAGTTAAGATTAGCGCACTGACGTTCCACTTCGCGTTCAAGCTACGATTACGAGGCTGTCCATCATGGACGGCCTCTTTTGCGTCATTCACGCCCACATCTCAGTCCCGAGACCGATCTTCGTCCTTCCCTATAGTCGGAAGACACGTCTACCGTGGCATGATATGCTTAGAGCAATGAATCCACGATATAGGAGTGAACCCATTGTCTATGAATATGAATCGAAGCGCCTTTCTTGGTCCGATCTTGATTCTGTTAGGTATTTTTATGTTTCTGAAAGGTGATGTTGCTTTCGGGACAGGTACGATTTTTGAGTTTTTCTGGCCTACCCTGTTTGTGATCCCTGTAGGCGTGTTCTTCCACTGGATGTACTTCTTCATCATGCAGCGCCGCGGCGTTGGGTTGCTCGTGCCAGGCGGAATCGTGTTGACCGCGGGGATCGTGTGCCAAATCTCCACCCTGTTCGATATCTGGCATCTCATGTGGCCTGGATTTATGTTAGCAGTTGCCATTGGTTTGTTCGAACTGTATTGGTTCGGCGACCGCAATAGATACCTGCTGATTCCGATCAGCATTCTTGCTGTGATGTCGCTGCTGTTCTTCGCGATCTTCTCGATCGGCTCGTTGTTCAGCGCCCTCTTCCACAACAACTCCATCATTGCCATCGGGCTGATCGTTGTTGGCGGTCTAATGATGATGATGCGCAATCGCGGCTAATCGGTATGAAAAAAGAGCCATCAACTGGATTTATTCAATCCAATGAGATGGCTCTTTTCGTCGCTCGGGTGTGCTGGAGACTACTCCTACGGCGGAGCTACTTATACATTCCCACATTCACGCTATCACGCTCATGTACGCTCAAAATATGTGAAAGCGAGCGCTTCCCTCCCGCTTTTGTCAACAAACCAAAACGTGCGTTCAACCCCGACCAGCCCTCGATCCCATCCACCTGATAGTTACCAGTAACGTATGCTTGGGCAAGCTCTTTATTAGACCAGAACTCGATGGTTGAGCTGGAGATACCCCCCATTTGATCGACCAAAAGAAGTAAGAACAGCTTCTGCTGATCTGTATTTTCAGGCACGTCCACATACCCATCTGAAAAAACAACAGTTGTGTCTGGATGACCCTCCACCTGTTGACTAATGACCTCAAAGTTCAAGCTATATTTGCCATGAAGCAGGGAAGATACAAAGCTAGCCTCCTGCCCATTTGCCTCAGCAGCGGTCGGCGCAGCTCCTCCGCTAACAATCACCGTATTCGTCTCTTCTTGCCAAGTCACTTTGGCGCCCAGCCCTTCCGCAATCGCCCGCGTCGAGGTCAACGTTGTTCCATCGCTAGTGACTTGAACAGGCGTATCCAGCTTCGTCCCATTCACCACAACTTGTCTACTCGTTTGAATCGCGTCTGACGCATTAGCAGCGGTCACTGCCATGCAAGCAACACCACAAATGACACCCAGCACAAACTTCTTCATACGTGTGACCTCCCTTAGGAACTGTAGACAAGCTATGGCTCAATCGCCTAATCACAACGTGAAAAGACGGGCTTGTACTCATTGTATGCAAGACATCTCCATTTCTTTCTTCTCTATTCTCGCCATGAATGCGCTGTCCTAAGCATATGGCAAAAAGCCCGTGAATCCCTCCGATTCACAGGCTCTGTTTCACCCCGCGACGACGCTCTCGCCGGCTTGTTTGATTTGCTTGCTCCGCAGCTGGCCGCACGCCGCATCAATGTCCGTTCCGTGCTCCAAACGCACGCTGCAGGAGATGCCCTGCTTCTTGAGCGTGTCGTAGAAGGCGCGCACGGTCTCGCGGTCTGTCCGCTGATACTGGCTATGCTCATCCACCGGGTTATACGGGATCAAGTTCACATTCGCCAGCTGGCGGATGTGCCCGATCAGCTCAGCCAGTTGCAGCGCATGCTCGTGCCCATCGTTCACGTCTTTGAGCAAAATATATTCGATCGTAATTCGACGATTCGTCTTTTCTAAATAATACTCAATCGCGCTCATCAGCGTCTCAATCGGGATTGCTTTGTTGATTTTCATGATGCGTGTCCGCAACTCATTCGTTGGCGCATGCAAGGAAATGGCCAAATTCACCTTCAGGTCGGAATCGGCAAACTCGCGAATCTTATTCGCCAGCCCGCTGGTGGACACGGTAATGTGTCTGGCGGCGATGTCGAGACCTTTCTGATCTTTCACCACGCGGATGAAATCGGTCATATTCTCGAAATTGTCGAACGGCTCGCCGATGCCCATCACGACAATGTGGCTGACGCGCTCGCCTTGGCCCAGCGAATCCAGATGGAATTGGACCTTCATGATTTGTCCCACAATCTCACCCGCTGTGAGATCACGGCTCTTCGCCAGCAATCCGCTCGCACAGAAGCTGCACCCAATGTTGCACCCCACCTGCGTCGTCACACAGACGGACAAGCCGAATTTGTGGTGCATGAGCACCGTTTCGATCAAATTGCCATCTTCCAGTTTAAAAAGGAACTTCATCGTCCCATCCGCCGATTCCTGGCGCGTATGCTCAGTCAGCGTGTGAATCGCGAAATGCTCCTCTAAAACAGCCAAGCTATCCGGTTTCACATCGGTCATTTCTGCGAAAGAACCGACCCGCTTGCGGTACAGCCAATCCCAAACTTGCAATGCTCGGGATTTCTTGAACCCTTTGTCCCCGAGCCATGCCACTAATTGGTCAAACGTTAATCCATATATGGATGATGTATTCATTTCGTTATCCTCTTTTCAAGACGTTCACGTGCTATCTAGTTCATATTGTGCCAAAAATCCTCCCTTAACACAAGGGAAGACCTCGATTTCAAAGCAGAAAAGGTACCTCCGTAACACGGAGGCACCTAATTTGAGCAGCATCTGCGTCGTCACAATGTCGATCAGTGAACCTTCATATACCACATTGCCTGATTTAATCCTGAGTTAGTCAAGGGTTTCTTCATGAAAAAAGGATGCCCGCGGCATCCTTCTTCTTCCAATTTATACTTTAAATCGCGCTACAGCCTGGCCCAGATCATGGGACATGCCGCTCAACTCGTTCGCTGTCCGAGAAACTTCCGAAATCGTCGCTAATTGCTGCTCCGATGCAGTTGCCACGGCCTTCGTCAGCTCTGTCGTCAGGCGGGTTAATTCCGCCATTTCGACGATGCCGGCAAGCACTTCCTCGGAGCTGGCGGACATTTGCTCGGATACCGCAGACACATCGGTCATTTGGTCAACGACTTCTTGCACCGTGTGAGACAACTGCTCGAACGTGCCGTCTGTTTGTTCAACGACGGTTTGCATCGCTTCCACCTCGCCGAGACCGCGATCCATCGCGACCACAGCAGAAGCTGTCTCATGCTGGACTCGCTCGACGAGTTCGGCGATTCGCTCTGTCGCTAAGCGGGATTGATCCGCCAGCTTGCGGATTTCTGTGGATACGACTACGAAGCCTTTGCCGTGCTCGCCTGCTCTAGCCGCTTCGATTGAGGCATTCAGCGCAAGCAGGTTCGTCTGTTTCGTTACGCTCGTGATGAGAACGGTGATCTCACCAATCTCCTCCGACATCGACTTCAAACTCTGAATTGCACCGACAGCCTGCTGAACGGAGGTTAACGCTTCGGCAATTTGCTGCTTACTCCGCTTCATCTGCGCATTACCTTCGCTTGTATGCGTATGAGCATGGCTCGAAATATCTGTCGCATGGCCCGCCGATTCGGCAACGCGTTGAATGCCGACCGCCATTTCGTTCATAGCATGGCTGCTTTCTTCCGTGCCTTGGCTCTGCTGATCGGAGTGGGAAGCAAGCTGCCCCATCATCTCCGCCACCGATGCAGTGGATCTACTCGTCTGCTGCGCGCCATCTCGAAGTGTCTCTGATGCGGAAGAAACTTGCTGCGCTGCCTGCGCAATCTGGACAATCAGCCCGCGTAGATTGCCGACCATATCTTTGAGGTGATTGCCGAGATCACCCAATTCGTCTTGGCTTTTGCTTTTGACTAGCGCGACGTTGGAAAGATCCCCCTCGGCTGCTGCCTGCGCAAGCTTGACCAGCGGTTTGATTTGACGGAGATAAATTCTAATCGTTATTGAAATTACGAATGTCCCAAACACGACGGCAATGAGACCCGCCCATATAGATTGGTTCGTGTATTTGGCCATTTGCGCCTTAATGATGCTGTAATCGAAATCAAGTCCTGCAAAAGCGACTAGCTTGCCATCCTTATCCCGCAGAGCACTGACTGCACTAATCCATGTCCCTAGCGAGTCCTCGTAGACGCCAGTGATTGCGAAGCCAGTTTTCTCCGCTTCCTGCAAGGCCACGCGCAACTCTTCGACCGGCACATAGGGTTGAGCCGGTTTCTCATCTACATAAAGCTCTGCATTCGACAAAAGGTTCAACAACGCAGGCTCTCCATCCGAAGTCGTCCACTCAGGATAAAATAAATACGCATTCTCAACTAATTCGCTCTGAGAGACGCGGTCCATATCCACTTGTACTTGCATGACCTCAGGGACCGTTTTGTACGCTTCCTGGTTTTTCTTGAGTTCGACTTTTGATTTCTCGATGCTATCTATTTTTTGTATGAGCGGTGCATGGAAAATCTCTTCGAGCGCCGTCAAATTTTCCTTCATTTGCTTTTGATGCTGCTGGTACGAAGTAAATGTAAGTAATATACAAATGACGATATAGCACACGGCCGTGCAGGCTGAAATTTTGAAGGGTAACGAACGGAAATAGCGAGGAATAACGGATGACTTGCCTTGCGTTTTAGCTTGTGACATAGTTAACAAAAACACCTCCAAGAATATACAGCGCATAAGTTGGAATATCTAGGCAGTTCCGCTATCCACTACATTTCGACAAAATTGTCGAAAACCCTTTCATCTTTTTTGAAATTTGTGAAGTTTAGCAATTGTTGGGAACGAGGAGGAATAGCTATGTCACGGATAAAAGCGGTGATTTTTGATTTTGATGGGACGATTCTGGATACGGAGACCGCTTGGTATGAGGCCTTTCGGGAGGCTTATCTTGAGCATGAGGTTGAGCTGACCTTGGAGATGTACGGGCAGTGTATCGGCACTTCTTTACACGTTTTTGACCCCTATGCCTATATTGTCGAGAAAAAGGGGTTAGATGCGCAGCAATTTCGTCAAGATGTACACGCTCGGCACGATAAAAAGATGGACCAAGAACGCATCCGCCCTGGCGTGCTCGCTTATTTGGAGGAGGCTGCGCGGTTGGGGCTCCGCATTGGCTTGGCTTCCAGCTCCAAACGGTCCTGGATCGACAAGTACTTGTCGCAGCTAGGGGTTGGGTATTATTTCGAGGCGATTCGCACAGCGGAGGATGTCTCCATGGTCAAACCGCACCCCGAGCTCTACGAGCTGGCTATGCGGGATCTCGGTGTACAGCCGGCGGAAGCCTTGGCGATCGAAGATTCGCCGAATGGCGCTCGCGCGGCCGTTGCCGCAGGCATGCACGTGATCGTGACGCCGAACCCGGTGACGCGAGCGCTCATTTTTGACGGGGAGCCGCGCGTGTTCGGTTCGTTGGCAGAGCTCTCGCTGGCGGAATTAATTGAGAGCCTCGCTTAGCTCGGACATGAATTGGCAGCGTGGGAGTAATCCTGCGCTGTGTTTTGTCGGGTGTGATGGCACGGTTCGAGCATAACACTGGATTTGTCCAATAGAGAGGTACCCTAACTGGCACTCCGACGCTACTTTAAGAGCGGTTGACCACTCCTATTTCCACTCAAACTAGCTAATTCTACGATTTAAGAAGCGGTTCACCGCTCTTAAGTCGGAGGACCGGAAGGTTGGGGCCTCGGTATATGGGGGGCGTGATCGGAGGACGCGCCGCGAACCGCAAGCCGAGCAAGGCATTGCTGGTGATGTTTCTTTTCCAAGCGCTCGTCCTATTCCTATTCATGTTCACGGCCACATATCAGGTTGCGAGTTTGGTCACGCTATTTTTCATGGGATTACTCGCTTTCATGAATGTGCCGGGGCTGCAAATCTATGTGGTTCAGCTTGCCGAACGATTCGCCCCTGAGGCCAAGGATGTGGCCTCTGCCTTCAACATCGCGGCTTTCAACGCAGGAATCGCGGGCGGCGCTTTCCTAGGCGGCATCATCACCGATTCCATCGGGCTTATTCATACAACGTGGGTCGGCGGACTTATGGTCCTCGGCGCTGTTGCACTCACGGTTTGGAGCCGAAAACTGGAGAAATCCGACCAAACGCAACGATCACAATCAACCATTTTAGGAGGAGTATTACAATGACACATTCATCAGCTAACCCAACAACCAACCACCTTCAATCGACAGTTACCCTAAGCAACGGTGTTGCTATGCCCTGGCTTGGGCTTGGTGTTTTCAAAGTTGCGGAAGGACCTGAAGCCGCAGAGGCCGTGAAAGAGGCGCTCCGCATCGGCTACCGCTCCATCGACACTGCGGCGATCTATGGGAACGAAGCTAGCGTGGGTCAAGGGCTCCGCGAAGGTATGGCGGCGTATGGCATCAAGCGCGAGGACATTTTCGTCACCTCCAAAGTGTGGAACGCTGACCTCGGGTACGCTTCTACGCTTGCGGCTTATGAAACCAGCCTAGGGAAGCTTGGCCTGGACTATCTGGATCTGTACCTCATTCATTGGCCTGTCCAAGGCAAATACGTGGATGCATGGCGGGCGCTGGAGAAGATCTACCAAGAAGGACGTGTTAAGGCAATCGGTGTAAGCAACTTTCAAATTCATCATCTAGAGGATGTGATGCGCACAGGGCAAACCATTCCGATGGTGAATCAGGTGGAGCTTCACCCTCTTCTCTCTCAACAACCCCTGCACGACTTCTGCAAAGCGAATGGCATTCAACTAGAAGCCTGGTCGCCGCTTATGCAGGGCCAGCTTCTAGATAACAGCACGCTGCAAGCTATCGCGGCCAAACATAACAAATCCATCGCGCAAGTGATCTTGCGGTGGGATATTCAGCGCGGGATCGTCACAATCCCGAAATCGACGAAGGCGAATCGGATTCTGGAGAACGGGACGATTTTTGATTTTGAGCTGACGGATGAGGATATGAGCTTGATCGATGGGATGAATCAGAATCTGCGTGTGGGACCGGATCCGGATAACTTTGATTTTTAAGAAAAGTATAGTGATGAAGATCTTACAAAGTCCTTGCTCCTTTCTTCGGAAAGAGAGTGAGGGCTTTTTTTCTAAAATTTATGTTCCTTTAAGTATTTATTAACCCTACAAGTGTACAATTTCGGTAATTATATTCTTTGGAGGAAGGTATGTTACCCATGTCTATTGCCGAACTATTTACTACCTTCCCCTACATACGTACGGAACGGCTCTTTTTACGACAGATTGTTTCTGAGGATGCAGAAGATTTGTATCGTTATTACACGAATCCGCTTGTTACCAAACATTTAGATTGGCTGGGTCCCTCTTCAATTGAAGATTCAATGGCGCTGATTAATGGATGGCACCAAGCTTTTCATGCAAGAAAGCTCCTTCCATGGGGGATCTCGTATGGGCCAACAGCACAATCGGAAATTTTGGGTACTATTATGATCATGCCAACGCGTGGTAATTTTGAAGATACTCCTCTTTTCCCATTGTCTGTTGGCTATGAATTAAAAGCAGAGCATTGGAACAAAGGCATTATGTCCGAAGCACTACAAGCCGTTCTCGACTTCACTCGCACACACGTCGGTGCGCGCAGGATACAGGCCGAGGTCTATCCCGAGAACGCTGCTTCTCTAAGGCTCCTGAAAAAACTGGGCTTCCAAGAGGAAGGTCTCCTGAGGCAATACATGATGCACGAGGTGACTAAAAAGCTGCTTGATGTAATCATGCTCGCCCTACTTTGTTAATAAGGAATAATCTCCCTATCATTGGTAAAAGTTACTTCTAACTACGGTTAGGAGGATGCATTAGAACAATGAACCATGATAAGTCAGAACATACAAGTTCTCATGATACGAGTAAAATGACGCTAACGAATCGCCAAGGCCATCCGATCTCGGATAATCAAAACATTCGCACGATCGGTAATCGCGGGCCGTCGACGCTTGAGAATTACCATTATATCGAGAAAATCTCGCATTTTGATCGGGAGCGTATTCCAGAACGTGTGGTGCATGCGCGCGGCGCTGGGGCTCACGGCTATTTCGAGGCGTATGGGACGGTGGGCGACGAGCCGGTTTCGACATATACGCGGGCTAAGCTTTTTCAGGAAAAGGGAAAGCGGACGCCTGTATTTGTGCGGTTTTCGACGGTGGTGCACGGCACCTACTCGCCAGAAACGCTGCGTGATCCGCGCGGCTTCGCTACGAAATTTTATACCGAGGATGGCAATTGGGACTTGGTCGGCAATAATTTGAAAATCTTTTTTATCCGAGACCCGTTGAAGTTCCCTGATATGGTGCATGCGTTTAAGCCAGACCCTGTGACGAATCTGCAGAATCCGGAAAAAATGTTCGATTTCGTATCCAATACGCCCGAAGCGACGCATATGATTACGTTCCTCTTCTCGCCGTGGGGGATTCCCGCGAATTATCGGCAGATGCAGGGTTCGGGCGTCAATACGTACAAGTGGGTCAATGCCAACGGGGATGCGGTGCTCGTGAAATATCACTGGGAGCCGCTGAAGCAAGGGATGAAGAATCTAAAGCAGTCCGAAGCCGAGGCGATTCAAGGTAAAAATATTAGCCACGCCACGCAGGATCTATACGAAGCGATTGCGAAGGGCGACTACCCCGAGTGGGAGCTGTGCGTGCAGATTCTCAGTGACGACGAGCACCCTGAGCTCGATTTCGATCCGCTGGATCCGACGAAGCTGTGGGACCATGAGAAGATTCCATTTCGTAAGGTAGGCAAAATGGTGCTGGACCGCAATCCGGAGAATTATTTTGCTGAGGTGGAGCAGGCGGCTTTCGGAACGGGCGTGCTCGTGGATGGCCTTGATTTCTCCGATGATAAGCTGCTGCAGGGCAGGACCTTCTCCTATTCGGATACGCAGCGGTATCGTGTAGGGACGAATTACTTGCAGCTGCCGATCAATGCGCCGAAGTCGCATGTCGCGACGAACCAGCGGGATGGACAAATGACGCTGATGGTGGATAAAGCTGCGGGGCAGAATCCGCATGTGAATTATGAGCCATCGTCGCTCGGCGGCTTGCAGGAAGCGGCGCCATCGGGTCGCGAGCATCAGCCGATGTATCATGATCGGCTCGTGCGTGAGAAGATTAGCCGCACGAACGATTTTGGGCAGGCGGGCGATACGTACCGCAAGTTCGAGGATTGGGAGCGCGATGAGTTAATCGCGAATCTGGTGGATGCGTTGAAGATCTGTAAGCCTGTAATCCAGGCGAACATGATCCGTTATTTTACGCAGGCCGACCCGGATTATGGTCGGCGGGTGGCGGAAGGCCTCGCGCAGGCGAAGGTGGAGATGGAGCACTTGGGCTCGCCTGCCGCGAAGGCAGGCGCGGAAATGGCCGAGAGCGCTGGGCAGCGGTCGGACGGGTATTAGAGAAGAGGCACCCTGGGAGGGGTGCCTTTTTGGGTTGGGCGGCGGCGCAGGCGGAACGTGAGTGCGCTATTTGCCCAATTTTCGGCGTTTTCGGCGATTCTTGGGTGCAATAAGTCATCGACGTTCCGCGTGATGGCTTATTTGAGCTATTTTGCCGCAGATAGCGCATTGACGTTCCGTCCGAATGTGGTCTTTTGCTAAGATGCTGCATGTTCAGCAGCTACATCAGCTACTCCCCCATCGCCTGCCGATACCAGCGCACGGTCTCGCGGATCGCGACGTCGTGCGGTGTTGTACCTTGGTCGCCGAAGGCAGCAAGGTATTTACTGTGATCGACGACGAATGGCTGCTCGAACTCATAAAACACCTCTTTGAGCTCCCTCAACATCGGATGGAAAAGACCAATCATCGTCACCATACCGCGTGAGGATGTACGGATTTTTCTCGCAGAGCCTAGCTCGTCGAAGATGAGCCCAAGCATCTCCCGCGTTGTGTGCGTCTTAGCGCTTGGCACATGCCATACTTGGCCCAGCGCGCGATCCTCATGGCCGAGGGTCACAAGACCTCGGGCGAAGTCATCAATATACGTGTAGGTATGCGGCACATCCAAGTTACCTAACAGATCTACAGGCTTACCGCTTAGAGCGAAGCCAAATACGCGATCACCTAGGGAGGACTGCTTCACCCCTGGGCCATAGAAATCCGAGGCGCGGCCTATAGCCACGCGGAGCTTGCCGGATTGGTGCGCAAGCAGCAATTCTTCCGCCATCTGGGCGCGTGTTAGCCCTTTTTTACCCGTAGCGAGGTGCGGCAGGTTCTCCGTCAGAGGTTGATTCACTTGGCCGTACATGTACAGGTTGTCGCCATAGATCAGCTTCGCACCTGCAGCAGCGGCACCCGCCATAATCCCCCGGGTAAGACCAGGAAATTGCGTTGGCCAATTCGTGTAGCCTGGATGGGCACAGTGGTAAACCACCGCAGCATCCTTGCAGAGCTCCACGGTCTCAGCAAGCTGGGACGCATCCCCTCGAGCCACTTCAACCGCTGCCTCCTCGGACAATCTGCCGCTGCGATTGACCATGCGAATCCGCTCGACCCCGCGCCGTTTTAATTCCCGCATGACCGCCATTCCTAAAGGCCCCGTTCCAAAAATCACATTCACCTGTTTACCCATACTTCATTCCCCCTCGTCTTCGATACCCTAACGATATTGTCTACCGTAACAGGAGAGTCAAGAGATATTGTGAAAAGAGTTGGCGGGCTATTTGGATATGGGAACTTGAAGCTCAACAACCACGTTATTGTAGTCATTTAGGTGATTTTCTCTGCCGAACAAATGCAGCTCACGCACGGGACCAATTTGCGAGTAGCCGTTACCTCCGAGCCACGTAAAAAGTGCCAAAATGCCATCTCCCACGCCCATGAATGGCCCCTTGTAAACAAGGCTGGCCACTAGCGGCTCTGCTGGAATTTCATACAAAGTAACGGGGCCATCTGGGCGTAGAGTAGCTGTGGACGGGAAGCAAAACGCTGCCTCGATGTCGAAATTCTCCTCAATGAACTCTGTCATGTGATACAGAACGTACTCCATCTGCATGGCGCTGGCTATGGCACTTTCACCTAGCGCCTCTTCAAGTTCTTCGAACATCTGGCAGCGATAGACCGGCATATCCTGAGGACGCGGCACAATCCGGCGAAGTCCAGCCACGTAGAGTGCTGGCACCTGCTTGATCCCAACTTCGTAGGCAGGCTTCTCACCCAATTGTTCTAGTAGGTGCAGCCTTGACTCAATGCGCGCCATTTGTTGCGTAGCTTCATTAATTTGACTGGCCAGCTCCGATTTCTTCTTCTGCATCATACGCTTCATGTCATCCATCGTGAGTGCTTGATCGATCATCACCGCGATCTCATCGAGCGAAAATCCCGTTTCCTTCAGCACAACGATATGATGAATCCGAGTGAGTTGGTCGTAGGTGTAATAGCGATAGCTGGTTGCCGCATCAATGTAGGCAGGCTTTAGCAGCCCCCGCTCATCATAATGGCGCAGCGTACGGATGGTCACTTGGGCGATTTTCGAAAAAAGTCCGATCCTAATGTACTGCGACATCCATGGCTCCCTCCCCAATGAAAATTCCTTGTGTTTCCATTGAAAAGACACCCTCAACCTGAGAGTGCCTTCTCTATGCTCAACCCAAAATCGCCTTCTTCGCTGCCTCCAGCGCGCTAACAACGTTGTCACACCACACATCAAACTCTGGATCTTCCTTCTGCAACTCAGGATTCGCTAGAATATGGGCAATAGTGCGCTTGATCCCTTGGTCAAACCGCGTGGTCGCGACGAACTCTGGCACCAGACGCTTCAGCTTCGCGTTGTCAAAAACAACCGAATTGGCCTTATCCCCGAGCAATCCGCCCCGATAATCCTGCGTGCTGCACGCATCCAAGAATTCCGATGCCACATGCACGGCATGCAGCTGGACGCCCAGCGCATCAGCGATAGCTGTGTAAATTTGATTCCATGTCAACGTCTCGTCGGACGTTATATGTACGGATTCTCCGATCGCATGAAGGTTGCCCATGAGTCCGATGAACCCTTTGGCGAAATCGCTGTTATGCGTCATCGTCCATAAGGAGGTGCCGTCGCCATGGATGAGCACGGGTTTGTTCTCCAGCATGCGCTTCGCCACCTGCCAAGACCCTTTGCTGCCATGCACACCGAGCGGAATTGAGCGCTCATCATACGTATGGCTGGGCCGAACGATCGTGATCGGGAAGCCATGCTCTCGATACTGCTTGATCAAGTACTCCTCACAGGCGATTTTATTGCGAGAATAAGCCCATAACGGGTTCGATAATGGCGTTCCCTCGGTGATGCGATAGTCCGAAAGCGGCGTCTGATATGCCGAGGCCGAGCTGATGAAGATGAATTGCTTCGTTTTACCTTGGAAAAGGCGATAATCTCGCTCCAGCTGTGATGGCTCAAACGCGATGAAATCAGCAACGACGTCGAAGGACAAGTCCTCGATCAGCTTAGCAACATGCGCTTCATCGTTAATATCCGCTTGCAGAATGCGCGCTCCTGCTGGCAAGGACGCATTTCGCGTGCCTCGGTTCAGCAAGTATAGCTCGCAACCCTGATCTAGCAGCTGTCTCGTAATTGCCGAGCTGATGGTGCCTGTACCCCCTATGAAAAGTGCTTTCATCTTTACCCCTCCGCATCGGTGAGTTGTTTATATTTCGGGTACCAGGAATTCCAGCGATCTTTGCGCGATTCGATGACTCTCCCGTCTAACAGTGCTTCAATGACATCAAGACAGACATGCCATCCAGCCAAATCCCTCGGCGTATGTTCCGTTATGTGATGCACATACTCGCAGAATACGACGCGACAGCTTCCATCCGACTCCGCATGCAGCTCAAACCGCACAGAATCCTTGTCCCACGTGAACGCCAATACCGACTTCGGCACGCAAGCGAGAATATCCATCGTCAAGTAAGTCCCGTTTGGCATGTTAAACTTGATACCCCCGCCCTCTCGAAGCTCCACGACCTCAAGCTCTGGGAACCACTGAACCAGCTTCTCGTTCTCTGTCAACCAGGCCCATACCTGATCCACAGTGTGCTGCCAATGACGCTCATACCGAACGACGTATCCACCTTCAACGGGTTGCAAATCAGCTAACATGCATGCCCTCCTCCATATGTGAAAATGTCACTTCCATGTCTTCCTTCATCTTACCTGTAGATGTTGGTTCAATCAAGAAATGCGCTGAGCGTGTACGTTTTCGAAAAACAAACCGCCCTCCTAATATTTCTGAAAGAGAGCGGTTAATCATTGTGTTTTATATGTTTAGAGCAATCCAATTGGTTGCTATTCCAATATCGATTTGACGAGTTACTAAGGCTATTGTTATATCAAAAAGTTCTTTCTCGGAACATCGCAACGGCCGTCCATTCATACTAAGAAATGCTAACATGACGAGGACCGCGGTTCTTTTATTGGCATCATTAAAAGCGTGCGCCTGTGCAATGGATTCGAGATAAATCGCCGCTTTATAAGCAAGTCCCGGATACAATTCTTCTCCGAAGTAATGATGAAAGGGCTTGTCCCAAATTGCTTCTAAATGCCCATAATCTTTAATGCCTGAGAGACCACCATCTTGCTCAAGCGTGAAATCATGAAACATGATGATTTGTTCAAGAGTGACCTGGATATACACTAATTCTTCGCCAACTTCTTAAATGTCTCACGAAATGCCTCAAACTGCTGCTTAGCCGCCTGTATAGCTTGATCGTTGGAAACAGTCGTCACTTGTGGTGCTTTTTCAGTTTTGTCTTTGTTAATCATTTCGTCATCACCTTTTTTCTCTGACAACTCTTTCACCTCCTACCGTAGCTGTATCGCCAAAACACGGGGTATGCATACGTTTAGAAGATATGAATATGTCTATTTATTTAGTACAAGTCTATCATACTACAAAATATGGATTTATGTCTGAAAGACTTTCGTAAGATTTCAGAAAGAGTCCTGCATGATGTGTTCGGTAAGATGGGTGTATGAAACGCTGACCTCGCCAATTCAGGCAGGCGTCTCAATGATCCTATCGGAGGTACACGAATGACACATTCAACGATTCAACCTGTGGTCAACGTACACAATCTGACCAAGCAGATTCGACATAAACGCATTGTGGATAGCATCAGTTTTGATTTATATCCTGGGGAGGTGTTCGGCCTCCTCGGGCCCAACGGCGCAGGCAAAACCACGACCATCCGCATGATGGTCGGCCTCCTCGCGATGAGTGATGGCGATGTGACCGTGAACGGGCACAGCATTCGCAGCAGCTTCCAAGCAGCAATCCGCCACGTTGGAGCGATTGTCGAGAATCCTGAGCTCTACAAGCATCTCACGGGGATGCAAAATCTAAGGCAATTCGCCCGCATGGCGGAGGATGTCCCGCAAAGCCGCATCGACGAGATCGTGCAACTCGTCGGGCTTGACAGCCGTATTCATGAAAAGGTGAAAACCTACTCGCTCGGCATGCGTCAGCGGCTCGGAATCGCCCAGGCGCTGCTGCACAAGCCCGCCGTCCTCATCCTGGATGAGCCGACCAACGGACTCGATCCTGCCGGCATTCGCAACATGCGCCAACTCGTGCGCAAGCTTGCGGCCGAGGAAGGCATTGCCGTGATGGTGTCTTCGCATCTCCTCGCCGAAATGGCACAGCTCTGCGACCGCTTCGGCGTCGTCATCGAAGGCCGTTTGCGCTCGACGTTCGCGCTGGTCGACTTAGCATTAACAGAAACGCTCGAAGAGAAATACATCGCGCTTACGGAGGGACTGCATCATGCGTAATCTAAACCAACTCTTGCTCAATGAGTTCATCAAGCTGTTCACCCGAGTCGGAACCTGGGTGATGACGGCTTTAGTGCCCCTCTTCGCTATAGCAGTAGGTATACTTTGCCAGCATACGAGCGAGGAGGAGCTCCACGTCAACAATGTGTGGCAATTCATGGATCTGATTCTCACGGCCATCCCGAATTTGATGGATATCGTCACCTTGTTTACGATCATCGTGGCCGCGGGCATCGTTGCTTCCGAATTTTCGGGAGGCACGATCAAAATGCTGCTCATCCGCCCATTCAGCCGCTCCATGATCCTTTTATCCAAATATGGCACCGTTCTCTTGTACGGACTTGGACTGATCTTGCTCCTTCTAGTCTCAGCCTTCCTGACGGGCGGTCTGCTCTTCGGCTTCAGCGGTGCTTCCGAGCTTCATGCAGGAACTACGCTCACCCAATCTGGTTACGTATGGCAAGCGGTAGGCTACAGCATAATCGAATGGCTTGTCATGGTGACGCTGGCCTTCATGTTCTCCTCTGTGTTCCGAGCAAGCTCGATGGCGATCGGAATTTCCTTGTTCGTTCTGCTGACGGGCGCACAGCTTGCCTATGTCCTTAAGCCATTCGCATGGTCCAAATTCCTTCTGTTCGCCAATACGAATTTGCTGCTCTATATCGACGGCAGGCCGCTAATGGCTTCGATGTCGCTTTCTTTTTCACTAATAATGCTTGCATGTTATCAAGTTCTCTTCCTTGGTCTGGCGTGGTTTGTGTTCGCAAAACGCGATGTGGCTAACTAACCCTCCGCGTTTCAATCTCATCACGTAAAGCGGTATACTGAAAGCACGTTGATTATAAGGTGGTAACGACACGACATGGCGAATTCCATTTTGCTTATTGAAGATGATGTTGCGATTGCTGAAATGGTCCGCGACCATTTAAAGAAAGACGGCCTCACCGTACGTCATGCTCCTGATGGGGAGGCGGCGCTGCGGCTTTTTGCCGAGGACTCCTACGACTTAATCTTGCTTGATCTGATGCTGCCTGGGGTCGATGGCATGGAGGTGCTGCGGAGGGTTCGGAGCACGAGCACGGTGCCAGTTCTGATTCTGTCTGCGAAGGACAGCGATGTGGAGAAAGCGCTTGGTCTTGGGTTCGGGGCCGACGATTATCTCGCCAAGCCATTCTCACTCATCGAGCTCTCGGCGAGGGTGAAAGCGATACTCCGACGTGCTACCCATTATGCCAGCACGCCAGCTGCGAATGTGGAATCACCTATTTTGCACATCCACGAATTAACGCTTTATCCTGAAGAGCATCTCGTCACGAAACAAGGCCAGCCCCTTAATCTGACGGCAAAAGAACTGCTCATTCTGAAACTGCTCATGTCCCACCCGAAACGCGCCTTCTCAAAAGAGCAGATCTATCGTTCCGTCTGGAATGACGCGTATTACGACGATGTGAATGCGATACAGGTCCATATTTCCCGGCTGCGGGAGAAAATTGAGGACGATCCGGCAAACCCTCGCTACATTAAGACCGTATGGGGGATTGGCTATAAAATGGGGGATTTCTGACATGATGCTGCTTCTACTCGGCCTCTGCCTCCTCCTAGGGCTGCTGTTGATCATCCAATTGTGGCAGCGGATCAGCCAGTCACGTGAGCTTCGCTATTTGCAAACGAAACTGCATGCCATCCTGGATCAGGAATCGGCGGAGCAAGTTCTCCTGCATACGAATTCGGCACAGCTTCAGCATTTATTAATTGCGATTAATCGGCTGCTGCAGGCGGGCCGTAAAGTTGAAGCGGACTATACCCGCATGGAAAATTCGATCAAAAAGATGGTCGCCAACATGTCCCACGACCTCAAAACACCATTGACCGTCGTTCTCGGCTTGACGGAGACGATCGTGCATGACAGCTCTGCCACTGACGAGGAGCGAAGGCGACTCTCTCAGAAGGTTCATGAGAAAACGCTCGACATTCTCCATCTGACGAACCAGTTTTTCGAATTAGCCCGGCTAGAAGCAGGCGATCTTACCATGCCATTAACCAAAATCGATGTCAATGAGGCGTGCAGGAACGGAATTCTTTTTTTCTATGAGATGATTGAATCTCAAGGCCTTGACGTGGCTGTCGCGATTCCCGATGAGCCTGTTTATGCTTATGGCAATACGGACGCGCTGGGGCGTGTGCTGCAAAATCTGCTCTCCAATGCTATCCGTTATGGCAACAGCGGCGGTATTGTAGGGATTACGCTGCGGCATGATGCGGAGAGTGTGTATATCGACGTGTGGGATCGCGGCAGAGGTATCGGTGAAGAGGATCGCTTGCAGGTGTTCGAGCGGCTATACACGCTGGAAGATTCGAGGAATCAGACCTATCAAGGCAGTGGCCTTGGGCTGACGATTACGAAACGGCTCGTTGAACTCATGGAGGGCAGCATCACCGTGCACAGTACTCCTCATGAAAAGACCGTGTTTACGGTCCGTTTTCCTGCAATTCGCTTTTGAAAGGAAGGGTCTGATTGTCATGAGCACGATTATCCAAACCAAGCAGCTAACGAAACGCTTTAAGAACACCGAGGTCATCACGTCCGTGAATATGCGGGTTCGCCGCGGGGAGATTTACGGTTTCCTCGGGCCCAACGGTGCGGGGAAAACGACGGTCATGCGCATGCTGACGAATCTGGTGCCGCCGACGAGTGGTGAAATTGAGCTGTTTGGCGCTCCGCTGACACCCCGCTCCTATGAAACGATGAAGCGCATTGGCAGCATTATTGAGTATCCGATCTTCTATGAGCACCTGTCGGCGCGCGGAAATTTGGAGTTGCACTGCGAGTATATGGGCTTCTATGATCAAAAAGCGGTGCGCGAAGCGCTGGATCTCGTCGGGCTCTACGACATTGGCGGTAAGCCGGTGAAGTACTTCTCCCTCGGCATGAAGCAGCGGCTCGGCATCGCCAGGGCGATCTGTACGAAGCCTGAACTGCTCATCCTCGATGAGCCTGTGAATGGCATGGACCCGTCGGGGATTCGGGAGCTACGCGACCTTTTTCGGATGCTGAGTAAGGAATATGGGATGACGCTGCTCATTTCAAGTCATATTTTACAGGAAATTGAACAATTGACCGATACGATCGGCGTCATCAACCACGGGCGATTGGTGGAAGAGGTGTCGATGGAGCAGATCCGTGAACGGCATAACGCGTATATTGAGATTGTCGTCACGGATACGCAGCAAGCGGTGCTTGTGCTGGAGGATCGGCTTGCGCTGACCAATTATAAGGTGATGGACCGCGGTGCCATTCGCATTTATGAGACAAGTCTGGCGCCTGTGGAGCTGAATCGGCTGTTGGTAGGCCACGGAATCGGCGTAGAAGCGTTGAACAAGAAGTCACGCTCGCTCGAAGATTATTTCCTTGGGCTCATTGAAGGAGGGCGACGCGATGCTGTGGAAGCTCATTAAGCTGGAAGTAAAGAAAACGAAGTGGCGCGGCATGCTGCTTAGCGCCTTATTGACCACTGTCCTGCTCGTGCTGTGGGTCGTCGGCAGCGATGTGCCGAATAATGAGGTGCATACGTATGACCGTGCCTTTGTGAGTATTATGAATTATGTCGGGATTACCTTCATTGTGTTCGCGTCCGTGCTTATGTCACGCATGGTGATTGATGAGTACCGCAACAAAACGATTACGCTCCTCTTCGCGTATCCCGTGCCACGCCATCTCATCTTCGTGGCGAAGCTCTTGATCATCGCGGTGTGGACTTTCGCCACGGTGCTGTTATCGAATATCGTCGTGGTTGCCATGCTCCTCCTTGCCAACACGAAGTGCCACTATATCACTGAAGCGTTGACGCGCAATCGGCTGCTGGAGGAGGCGCTGCGCATGGTGATTTTCGCCTTGTCTACTGTAGGTGCTGCGCTGGTGCCTATGTTTTTCGGCATGCTGCGGAAGACGATGCCGGCGCTGATCGTCAGTTCTTTTGTGATTTCGAATGCGGGCATGATTATCGTCAACAGCGAGGAAATCAATCGGAGCTTCAGCAACTTCACGATGGTGGCCATGCTTAGCTTAGTCATTGGCTCTGGGATCGCTTATGCGGGGGTGCGGCGGAGTTCGTTGTAGCAGGTCATGAAATTCGATCTCCATTTTACAAATAAATGACCAAAAGCCGCTTTCCCTCCTGCTATCAGTTGGGCAAAGCGGCTTATTTCGCATGCGCTTATAGTCCTATGAAATTGATGAAATAGATGTCAAAATATGTCGGGTTGTGGTATCATTTTTTATATACATTTTTATGGGAAAAGGTGGACAGATCATGAGTTATATGGAAACTTTGCACCGCCGCAACAAATTGCTTGTCAATATTATTTGGGGGATGTTGCTGCTCGGCATCGGCGTTGATTTCTTAACCGGCGCAGGTATGGACTCCATCCAGGTACTCCTCATCGTCGGCACCTTAACTTGTGGGGTTGCAACAGTTCTCACGTATAAAAGATGGCTTTCAACCTATGTCATGTACGTCATTTCCGCCATTGTAACCTTACTTACGTTATTGCTTATGCAAACTGGGCCGATCATCACCACGTATATCCTCGTCTATGTGAACCTCGCCATCATGACTTTATACGGCAGCTCTCGCGCCATCGCTTTTTCCAGTCTCATGGGTGTTCTTCTGACCGCTTACTTCTTCTCGAGTCCCTTAAAAACCGACATATTCGGCGATAATGACATCATCACAATCTTTATGTATCTCGCTCTCGTTGCCGTGCCTTTGTTCATTTCCACGAAGTTCAGTGAACGATTACAGAAAGACAGCAACGACCAACGCGAACAAGCCATTCTGGAGAAAAATAAATCCATGGAGCTGATCAATCAAGTCTCCTCATCGCTCGTTCTGCTGAATGAATTCAGCTCGAACTTGAAGCAGAACGCCACCTCGACAGGTGCCATTTCGAAGGAAGTGACGCAAGCCTTCGGCGAGATTACGGCAAGCACCGAGACACAAACGATGAGCATTACCGACATCTCGGAATCCATTCGCCGTATCGAGCAATCTGTTACCTCGTTAGCGAACCGCTCAACAGAAATGAGAGACCTGTCTGTCAGCTCCGCACAGCTTACGAAGGTCGGTAGTGAAGAAGCCGCGTCTTTGGAGACGGAAATGAATCATGTTCACGAATCGATCGATACGTCCGTGCAATTGATGAATGAGCTCGATAGTCAGAACTCGCGCATCAGTGACATCGTCGCATCGATCAAGCATATTTCGACGCAGACCAACCTGCTGGCGCTGAATGCTGCCATCGAGGCAGCGCGCGCAGGCGAGCATGGACGCGGCTTCGCCGTCGTCTCGCTGGAAATCCGGAAGTTGGCGGAGTCGTCCCAACAGTCCACCGAGCAGATTGAACGGATTCTCGAAGATATCCGTTCCAAGACGACCTTAGCCGCGGCGCAGGTTCTGCAAGGGCAGCAATCCGTGGCCAGCTCCAGCGTTGCCGCGCAGAAGGTTGCGCACGTCATGCGCTCGCTGGCGGATGACGCGAGCCATCTCGAGAGCCAATCGGCGCAAGTCGATAGCTCGGCGGAAGACCTGCACCACCAATACACGCGGATCACCGAGCAGATCGTGACGATCGCGGGGATTACGCAAGAGAACATGGCGTCCATTCAGGAAATGTCCGCTAGTATGATTACGCAGGATAGCCGTATTCGCGACATCTTGGAGAGCTTCCTGCAATTGGACAAGTTGACGTCGGATTTGAATCAGATGACGAAACGATAAATGAAGAAAGGCTGACACCAGTTGTAACTGGCGTCAGCCTTTCTTCATGTAGGCGTATGTTCGTGCGTGATCGAGCAGGTGTTGCGGATGAATCGAATCTGGTTTTCCAGTCGATTCTTGTCCTCTTCGGAGCCCTGGCATTGCTCCAGTTCCTGCAGCAGCTCGTGCAAATCAGAGCCTGCATTCGCGCAATCGTAATTGCTATCTAGATTGTTCAGCATGCTCAATCGCCTCCTCAGGTATTCGCGTTATTCCCCTTGCTATTGCTGCTCTGATCCGTTGTTCGCGTCGTTGTGTTTTTACGGGATTGCCCTTGCTGCTTGTGGCTGCTGGATGACATGATGTTCACTCCTTGAAGTAGTTTGGGATAGTGCCCGATTATTATAAACAGTTGACCGAATTTGATACGGATCCTTAGTAAGCAATTCGCATTCACTTGTCATTTGAAATCATGCTCAGGTAAACCGGTTTGATCGTAATAGGTTTTAAACAACAATTTGTGGGGCATAGGTACCATGCCTTTTTCAACTGTCACACCCGATTCTATGCATCTATATTTGTCGAAAGGAATGTTCCGTAAGCCATTCTCATCCAAAAGGCCGTCCCAACTCTTCGTCTTGTTCGACCATAGACCTTCGCCGTAAAGCGTTACTCCCCCTGCATAATCGGTCATAACCGCACCGTATTCTTGAAGAGCTTTCGCGATAATCTTCTCTTCTTGGGACAAGCCAAAAGCGTCCAAGTCTACTTCAGGATCCAGTTGAATCAATGTACCTTCTGGAATTCCATTCGGATAAGCGCCGTCTGTCCAAATTGCAGGTGGAAACACATGCTCTAGCAGCCCTACACATGCACATGCACATGCCAGCTTATGTTCAATTTTACCTGAAGTAAGCTCATCATGCATAATCAGCCCTGCAATAATGGGAACGCCAGAGGCACGGGAAGGTCCGTACAGGTGAATGCTTTCCCCGTTATGAATAGGAAAATCCGCCGGATTGAATACCCCGCTGCCATATAAATCATAGGTCATTCCGGTGCATGACCACCACGAACCGTCTGATTTCCGCTCAGCCGCCCACATGTCCCATGCAATACCCTGCTCATAATCGACCAGCGCCATATGTGAATCGGACTCCTTATCTGGCACCGCATCCTCAGGTATCGGTACGTCAATTCCGAACCCAGGCCCATGGCCGCGTGGATGATCGTTATGCTGATCAATAAATGCTTTCGAGTTTTTGTAAAACGCGCTGCCCTCGCCTGTGTGATCCTTCATTCTCTTGGCTACAGTAACTTTTGGCGTGTCTTTCGTAACCTCATACACAGGAATCGTCCATGCGTGCAAATTAATATGAAATCCGCCTTCTGCATCAGCTTCTTTCATCAGCTTAATATAATGGTCTGAACGCGATAAGATTTTAGGGTTTTGTTCAATTTTCGTGTTCCAAAAGCTATCATTTGAGAAAAATCGTTTTGCCATATGAATCTCTCCATTCTTCTTTTTTAAAATTTTAACCTTTTACCGCACCCAAGGTAAGACCTTTGACAAAGTATTTCTGTACAAAAGGGTATGCAAGAATGATCGGACCGGTTGCCAGGACAGCCATGGCCATCCGTGCACTTTCAGCAGGCATGTCTGCCACGGAAGCACTTGCATCCGAAGAAACAAGGCCTGAAGTAAGAAATACCATGTTGTTTTGAATTCGATATAACAGGAATTGGAGGTTCACTAAGGATTGCTTTTCAATAAACATCATAGGAAGCCACCAATCGTTCCAGAAGCTTAGTGCTAGAAACAAACCTACTGTGGCAAAGGCGGGAAGTGAAATTCTAGTCACAATGGAGAAGAAGATCCGAAATTCTCCCGCTCCGTCCAGCTTGGCTGATTCGATAATAGAATCAGGAACACCGCTCTGAAAAAAAGCTTTCATAATGATCACATAGAACGCACTGATCAAATACGGGATAATTAAGGCATAGAAGGTATCATTTAAATGAAGGAGCTTGGTACATACCAGATACCATGGAACAAGTCCTCCGTTGAAGAGCATGGTTATCGCTGCATAGCCTGTAAAGAAACGTCCGTACTTAAAATCCTTTCTGGAAATTGCATACGCGTAGAGAGAAGTGACCAACAATCCAAGAATCGTACCCAATACCGTTGTCAAAATTGTAATGCCATAGGCCTGAATCACCATATTACTTCCAGTTAAAATATATCGATACGCATCGATGGACAGCTTAGTTGGCAGGAAGGAATAGCCCATCTGGCCTAGTGTCTTCTCATCTGTAACCGAAATCGCAACGACGAGAATGAATGGTATCACACAGAGAACCGCATAGGCAGATATAATTGCGTGGATCATCATTTTCCCTGCAGGTTTTAATTCGTTGACATTGTAACTTGTACTCACGATAATCGCTCTCCCTTATCAACATTCCCGTTTTTTAAAAAATGGCCTTATCCGAATCGAATTTTTTTATCAACATGTTGACGGTCATAATACATACAAAGCCCATGACGGATTGATATAATCCTGCGGCTGCAGACATCCCGATATCTCCAGTCCCCCGCAACGCTCTAAATACATACGTGTCAATCACATTGGTCACATTGAATAAGGAACCGCTCTCCATTGGCGTTAGGAAGAACAGACCGAAATCAGAGTTGAAGATTCTCCCTACCCCTAGCAAGATCATCACAATAACAATGCCCGAAAGCATTGGAACCGTAATTTTACTGATTTGCTGCATCTTACTTGCCCCATCCATGGCCGCTGCTTCATAGTAGCTCTCATCAATCGCTGCAATTGCCGCAAGATAAATAATCGTGTTATAGCCTGTGTATTTCAACGTGTTTAATAGGAACAAGATGAATGGCCAATATTTCGTTTCTGAGTACCACATGACGGAGGGAAGGCCCATCGGTTCCAAAATACTTCGATTAACGAAACCTAGATCTGGACTCAAAAAAGCATATAAAATATAGCTCAAAATAATCCAAGAAAGAATATAAGGCAACAAGAATGCACTTTGATATGTTTTAACAAAATATTTACTTTTGATTTCATCCAGCATTATAGCAAATACCACTGCAAAGACATTCCCGAGTACAATAAATGAAATGTTGTATAAAATGGTATTTCTCGTAATAATATAGGCATCTGGTGAGCTTATAAAAAACTTGAAATTGTCGAAAAACACCCACTTGCTTTGGAAGAAGTTGGTAAACAGGTTGCTTGAAAAAAACTTCATATCTTTAAAAGCAATCAACACGCCCGGCATGGGCAAATAGCTCAATAACAAGAATAGAAATGCCCCTGGCAACACCATAAGAAATAAGGCTTTATTTCTATTAAGCTCCCGGAAAAAAGACGGACTTGATTTGGTTCGGTTAACTATTTTACTCATTGTTGGCCTCCTATATTTGTGGTTGATATGAGAATAATAAAGGAGAATGAACGAGAAAAATATTACACATTGTTCATTTTGGTTGCATTTTCGTACCCCTGTGAAGTTTGAAATCTGTATTTTGGTTCAAAAATGCAAAATAACTGCCGAGTGATCTCGACAGTTATCTTCGCAAAGCCTACTATTTCTTTTTGGCCTTAAAAGCCTCATATTGTTTGTTCATTTCATCAATGACCTTCAGCAACCCTGCATCCTTCGCTTTGTTCTCATATGTAGGAAGATACTTATCAAGATCAATGGCACCTGCAAACATAGGCTCCTTAAATTCGGTATCCACATTTTTGAGTGCCGCCACTTCTCTTTTCACCGGTTCCGAATCGAAGGTAAAGCCGAAATCCGGACCTCTTGTCGCTGACTTGTTGAACTCCTCAAAATTTTTCCACTTGTTTGGATCCTCACCCTTAAAGATGTAGGAAAGCAGTTGGTTTCCAAAGAGCCAGTTGGTGCCATGGTTCCAGCCCGAGTCCTTCCCGCCGTTCGTGGCCGGTGCGAAGTCAATGATCTGCTTCTCCTTGTCTAACCATACCCAATGAGTTCCTTCTATGCCATAATCCATCAGATTGATCAGATACGGATCCGTATACATCAAGTTATAGAACATCAGGGCACGGGCAGGATCCTTCGATGTTGTAGGTATAGCCATCATCGAGTTCGTAAGATCGCCTTGCGTAGATACCACTTTGGATAATGGCACTTGGACCAGATTAACTCCATACGATTTGGATGCTTCTTTGTCGTTGCCAGGCTTTAATTGGCTAGGATAACTAAAGGCTTTACCTGATTTCATCAAAGGAACTACATCCTTCAAGGTCGCAGCATCTTTATTAATGTACCCTTCGGTATAATAATTTCTGGTTTGAGTTAAATAATCTTTATAAATGGGATTCGAAAAAATCGGAGCCCATTTATCCGTTGAGGGATCTAAATAGATTCCAGTGCTAATGGAATAAGGAATAGTCAAATCCCACCCCAATCCGGCATGAATTACATCTAACCCGTTAGTCATAGCGAATGGTGTAATCGAAGGATCCTTCTCCTTCACAACCTTAAACACTTGCTCAAGATCTTTATAGGTCTTGATTTTCGTTACATCAATACCAAACTTGTCCGCAAGATCCTTGTTGAACATAATGCCAGCTTGGGAGGCCATTTCTTTAATCGTAGGAAGATTGTAAACCTTTCCATTAATGGCTTGAGGCTCGAGCCAATTGCGCTCACTCAGAAGCTTTTTGGTTTCAGGCGCATACTTATCAAGTAACGGTGTTAAATCAGTCAGCTGTCCCTTCGCTACCGCATTGGGGTATTGAAATGCCCAGCTATTGCTTACGACTAAATCAATACTCTCGCCTGAGGCAAGGAGCGTGGATATTTTTTGGTCGTAGCTACCCCAATCCAGTGCATGCAGCTTCACCGTCGCATTGATTTTATCCTTCAGATAAGCGTTCATCTTCTCTTCAATAAGTGCAACATCTTTCTGAGGACCAGGACCTGTGTAGTACCAATTCAATTCCCTGGGTGCAAGCTGTGATTGTGCTGTGCTTCCTGGTGCAGCACTGGACTTTACAGCTGTTCCATCACCCTCTTTACTGCAGCCGACGATTGCCACCGAGCTAATGAGCATCCATGGCAAAACTGATTTTACTATACCCGCTTTAACCTTCATCCTAACTACCTCCATTATGTTAAATATGACCCCTTGGGTTGGCGCTAAGGCCGTGGCACCATGTCATTATCGTAAGACTTCCTTGCGAGAAAGTATATTTCACAAACTAACCTTGGGTTGCATTTTCGTGCTCCTGCATGGTTTGAAATGTATATCAACCTTTGATTTTTAAACTTCAATTGGAGTTATCTTGTCAAACATGAAGGTTGACTATATACTAACTTCTACATAAGATAAACCCTGCTAAAGGGTATATCCTATTCTCTTTAAAAACGCTTACACAGGGGGATTGCCAGTGTTCTCAGTTCTTACCCGCAAAGGGCTTAAGAAAAAAAAACTGTACTATAAGATTCTTGGCTATGTCACCCTGATAGTGTGTGTTACGATTATGATTGTTTCTGCGCTTCAATATTATAACGCAAGGGATAACTCGATTAGACAAATTAACGATTATAGTACGGAGAGCTTGCAACAAATTAGTTATAGCGCTCAGCTACTAACAGATACAGCCCGAGATTTACTTTCCCAACTTTTTTTAGATGCCGATGTTTCTTCTTTACTTAATAATAACAACCCAGATGAGAAGGAAATTGTCACAGGCATTAAAAAGTTAGATACATTTAAGAACAGTTTGGATTTTATACAATCCATTTATGTGTTTAATCGTAATAATAACATGTTCTACTCTACGCTTTCTTCTCAATCTCTCCAACCAGAGAAGGATTTTTTCGATACCGAACTCGTTTCAATGCTCAAAAATCCCGATAAAATAAATAAATCAATACCCATTTCGAGGAAAATATTACTGCCTAACGTCCCCCAAGATGAGCGAAACTATATAGACATTTTTACTTTTATTTATATGGATAAGGGAGCGACCGGCGAGGTCGACAACGCCATTATTATCAATATATCGGAACGATGGCTTCGAGGGGTCATTCAAGTTATAAACTCCAAAAAACTCGGGGATATTGTGATTGTTAATCACGCTGGTCACGTCATAAGCAGTGACTTAACGTATAGCCAAGTGAAGGATATAGAGCGCAGCGCTGGCCTCCAGCAGATCATGCAATCAGACAAAGGCTCAGGGGATTTAACTGCAATGATTAGTGGAAGTAAATCTCTGATCAACTACGTTTCTTTGAATCATGTTCAGTGGAAATTCATTCGAATTACCAAATATCAAGAGTTTAGTAAACAGTTCACTCAACCACTGGTAAAGACCGTTGTCTTCTCCTTAGTCATCATGCTTTCAGGCGTAGTATTGTCTCTGTTTCTTGGGAGGATGGTCTATAAACCAGTTGATTCCGTTCTTGTCGATCTGGAAAACCAACTTTTTCAGAGCAAAGGGGATCGTCATGAGCTTAAGAATACGCTTCTTAGTAAACTGTTACTTAGTGAGGAACTCCTTGAGAATAAACTCGAATCCCAGTTACAAAAGTTCGGTATTCCCTTTTCCATTGAGACGGAGGTTGTATTAGTCCTATTTAAAATCGATCATTTCCAGGAGTTTTGCAATACATATACCTCAGGAGACCGCAAGCTGATGAAATATGCGATGTTAAATATCGCGTCCGAAATCATGGGAAGCTTATATCCTAACGAGCCTGTGGATCTGGATCACAATCAACTCGCACTTATCCTTTTTGTAGATAACGACACAGAAACCCTTTCTACTGCAGCATTTAAATCCGTTATTATAAACATACAGGAGTCGGTAGCGAACTATTTGAATCTCACATTAACAACCGTGATAAGTCATTCAGGTAGTTTATTTTTTGAAGCCAATAAATTATACCAGCAAGCCATGGAACGATCCTTCTATCGATTTGATTCCAAGGAAAAAACAATCATTTTTTGTGATGAAATGGAAATTAAATCTACCCATGACTACCTGTTTCCTGTAGAATCCTGCAAAATCATGGTGGACAATTTAATGTTAGGGCGATATGAGGACTCGGAAAAGATATTTAAAGAAATTATCGAGTCAACAAGGGGATATTCCTTAACTACGATTCAGACCGTCTTGTCCAAGCTCATTATCCATATTAGTGATGCCGTCGAACAAATCAATAAAAACGCGGGCATTTCCTTATCCGTGCATCTCAATTCATTTATTACTCACGTTACTACGGCTGAAACCATTTCTGATGTGTATACGGAATACGAGCTTCTATTAGAAAAAATACAGACGTTATCGCTCGATAAAAAATTAGGAAAACATGAAGAGCTGATGACCACCGTGAACCTACTAATCCAAAAAGACTTTACCGATGTTAACCTCTGCTTGGGAAGTATCGCTGAAACATTGGGCATGTCTTCACTGTATCTCGGAAGAATTTTTAAAAAACACACGTCCAAATCAGTGTCGGACTGCATTAATGAAGTGAGACTCCAACACGCCATGAACCTATTAAAGGATACCACTCTGCCCATCTCTAAAATTGTTGCTGCATCAGGATTTGCCAATGACAAGTATTTCTTTACTATTTTTAAAAAGTTAAATGGCATTACCCCGAATGAATACCGTTCACATGCGAGAAAACTACGGGATGATATGGTGTAAGTTAAGACAACAAAAGCCGCTTTCCTCAAAAGGGAGAGCGGCTTTCCTGACCCAAATTCCTTAGTGAGCCTCTTCGGTTGGCAGCCCACTAGCCACACAATAACCGTTCCTGCCTTGTCTTTTCACCTTATACAACGCCTCATCCGCAGCTTCGATTAACGACCCTGCAGAGCATACTTCCGGCTTAACAGCTGTATACGTAGTGACACCACAACTAATCGTAACGAACGGCGCTGTCACGGATGCCGCGTGCACAATTTGCAGCTCGTAAGTCCGACGAACTAACGTTGCCGCTAGGCGAGCAGCGGCCGCCGCATCGATCGGTGCAATCACAGCGAATTCCTCACCGCCATATCTCGCAGCAAACCCGCTCCATTCCTTGGCTTCCGATTGCAGCAGTAGGGCAACTTCCCTTAAACAGGCATCGCCTTGCAAATGGCCATACCGATCATTGTACGATTTAAAATTGTCAATATCGATCAACAGCAGGGATAATACCCCTTTGTTGTTCCTACTATCCGTCAGCATCGTCTGCAGCATTTGGTCGAAATAGCCACGGTTGGCAATCCCCGTTAGACCATCCAGCGATGATTGGATCCGCAATAGCTCATTGATCTCCACCAATTTATTCGTCCGCTCTTGCACCTTACGCTCAAGTGAATTGTTGAGCCCACGCAGCTCGTGCGCCATCTCCTCACTATGCGTGAATGCCTTGGAAAATTTACTCGCCAGGATGAATGATTGCGCAACCACGAAAGCAAACAGACCCAAGGTCACATAATTGCCTGTCTGCACGATGCCGCGATAGTACAAAATATCGTTGATGATGCTCACAATGAGGATCGTTCCGCCTGTCACAGAGATTTTCGCTCCTTCCCTTCTGTGGATCATCGCCATCAGGAAGACGATAAAGCCGTAAGTGACAAAGCCAATAATCATGAATTGAAAGTAAATCAGCAGCGATGTGAACACCAAAGGGCTCATACACGCAATAATCGTACTATAAAGGAGACAAACGGCCGTAATAAACCTGCAAATGTTGCGCGACATCTCTTGGGGATAGATCGCTTTTAGGAATTGTGCGAAAGATAATACACCGACGGTCAAGCACAAGAATTCAATCTTTTTTAGCGCCACTGCCCAGTCCAGCCATGGGAGCAGCTTGTAAATAAAGACTTCTCCTATAAGTAAGCTTCGTAAAGCAATAACGAAGCAATACATGCCGAAGAAAAGCGCCTCTTTCTCCTTCGTCCTCATCACGTAAAGCCCTAAGTGATAAACCGCCATGATGATCAGCGCACCCGATAAAAAAAGTTCAAACGCTAACCGCTTTTGTTGATCGCCGATGATGCTATTCGCGTCACCAAGCATCACGCTTCTCGTGATGCCGCCGCGTGGATGGATACCGTTCGAAACTTGCATGACAATGTCAATCGAGGTGTCTGTCGATTCAAAAGTGATTAGCCGTTGTTCAATGTGCACACCCGTTAATTCGGGTGACTCACTGACCTTGCCATTCTGAAGCAGCAACTTCCCGTCTACCCAGAGCGAATACGCCGATGAAATTGCTGGAATATCGATAGCCCACACCTTATTAGGCGCTGCGTGATGGACATGAAGGACATACGTGCCATAACCGGCTGGATTAGGCTTGCCGCTTGGCAGCTGGTATTGACTCCAGGCCTTAGGGACCGCCACATAGTCATCTGGCTTAACAATATCAACCTCACCCGGACTAATTAAGCGCTTCCAGTAAAATCCCCACTCGCCATCCAACGCGATGACTTGCTCTGGACCTACATGTTCCATATTCAGCGTTCCTTGGACTGCTTTGGGATGTTGAAGTGCCTCACCGCTCGGCACTGCGTTGCAAGCCACAGAGGTAAGTAGCATCGCAATAACAAGAACCCAGTAATAAGGCTTCGCTTGCCGTCTACATCTCATAGATGTCATCTTCATAACCTCATCAAATCTGTCATGACGTACATATCGTTATTATTCGACATTAACAGGCAATCATCCTCCATTTAAAGCAATAAAAGCCCCCGACTGGAGGCTTTGCATCTGCTACTCTTTAATTGAAGATAGCGATTTTACAGGGTAACCATTCTCTCTCGATGCCTCTTCACGACATCCCAGGCCGCAAGCGGACGGCTTAAATAGTAGCCCTGAACGGCGTTGCACTTATACTGCTCTAGCAATGTCAATTGCTCTTGCGTTTCGACACCTTCTGCGATGACCTTTAATTTCAAAATGCGAGCCATCGCGATAATCGCCTGTACAATGGCGGCATCATCTTCCGAGTTGGTGATATCATTGATGAAAGAGCGATCAATCTTAAGGGTATCAATCGGCAGCTGCTTGAGATAAGCAAGCGAGGAGTAGCCTGTCCCGAAATCATCGATGGAAATGCCGACACCTAGCTTCTTCAGGGCAATTAACCGCTGTATACAGAGCTCAATGTTGTTCATGGCGCTGCTCTCGGTAATTTCGATCTCTAAATACTGCGGATCAAGTCCCGTTTCCATCAGCACCTGCTCAACCATTTCGATAAAGTTTTCCTGCCTTAACTGCAACATCGATAAATTAACCGCGACTGACATTTCGAGCTTCTCATCGACCTGCCATGCTTTACATTGCGCGCAAGCTGTGGACAGCACCCATTTGCCAATCGGAATAATGAGACCTGTTTCTTCCGCCAAAGGAATGAATTCGGATGGTGGCACGAAGCCTAAAGCAGGATGCTGCCAGCGAATCAATGCCTCTGTTCCCGTAATTCGACCTGTGAGCACATCCACCTTCGGTTGATACTGCAGCACAAATTGCTCGTTCTCCAACGCTTTGCGCAGCGCATTCTCCATATTGAGCTTCTGGCGGATCTCCACTTCCATCGTTTCGTCAAAAAATTGATACGTGTTTTTCCCTTTTTCTTTGGCGCGATACATGGCGGTGTCGGCATTTTTGATTAAAATGTCGGGGTCCGGACCCGAGTTCGGATACAAGGAAATACCAATGCTCGGCGTGATATAGAGTTGATAGTCTTGCAGCGTGAACGGCTTGTTAAAAATAGTAAACAAATCTTGCAGCGCCATCTCGATTTCCTCATGCGAGAGATCTGGCAATAAAATCGTAAATTCATCGCCTCCTTGGCGAGAAGCCGTAGCTTGTTTATTGAGATTGCCTTTGATTCTTTGAGCAACATGCTGTAGCAACATATCGCCAACGTTATGTCCCAGCGTGTCATTGATTAATTTGAAACGGTCCAAATCCATGTACAGAACGGCAACATTTGTTCCATTCCGCTTTGCATCTTCGAGTGCGTCGACCAGCTTGCTTTTGAATAATCGCTGATTCGGCAAGCCCGTTAAGGCATCATGATAGGCCATATATTTTACAATTTTCGTATGCATGCGTGTAAAAGCAGTGAACGTCATTAACGCAAAGATCAGACCCGCAAAGGCACTGGGGAATAATCGGCTGCTCTGAAACAAATTCATCGTGCCAATGATATATCCGACGGCGATCGATACGCTAAAAACGAGCAGAAAATTCCGCTTGTTGGGATCTGTAATTTTAAGACTAATCGTGTAAGTAATCACCAAACTAATAAAAGAGAGCATGATATTACTATAAAAAATCCAATTCCACGGTCCACTCTCCGGAAACAGGAAGGGGGGGTATGAGCCGATTTGGACCAGGTATAGCGAAGCAATCCCCTGCTTTGTCCAGCCCACGAAGTAGACGATCAATCCCCATGAGAACACAAGGCATACCGCCACCTTATTCAACAACAATCGCAGCCAACGAGGCTTCAAGTGTTCCTCGACTTCATCCGCCATACTAAATGCAATATAGTACAATGCAGGCGTCACCATGATAGGACCAAATCGAAACAACCGGAATAACGCATCAATCGTAGTCGTAGACAAATACTGCTCCGCATACAAGAAGGACGTATCCAACTCCCAGATCGAAGCTAAAAATAAAAACAGAAAGATCGCTCTCGCAATCTTCGTTTTCTCAAACATGAATAAGATGATTAAGCCGACGAATAGCGGCATTAATGAAATAATAAACAGCAATAGTAGAAAAATATCAATCACCTCTTAGCTGGTCTTCGTGATGAATAGACAGGTGTTGTTGCCGCCATAACCATGCGTTGTAACAGCTATGCTGTTAATCTTCTTGTACTGCGTTTCCATTACGATTAACAGATCCTCAAAGCCATCACCATTCGTTTTAATCGTTGGGGGTATAAAGCCGTATTCAATGCTGAGCAGGGAAGATATAACCTGAATGACGCCCATCGATCCGAGCGTGTGCCCCGTCATCCCTTTAATGGAGGTAATGGGCACGGATGAGCCAAATAACGTTTTATGCACGATGGAGTCGACCTCGTCATTCACCTTCAAGCCGAGTGCTTGGCTGTTCACATAGGTTGGCGTATGGTCGCCAACTGCCGTGCTGAGCGCTTGCAGCATATTTTGTCCCGTCTCATCGCTTGCCAAAATAGATGTGCCATCATTCGCAGAAGCGACGCCCTTAATGACACCAAATAGCTTGGCTCCCCGCTGTCTAGCCGACTTTTCCCGTTCCAGTATCAGAACGCCAGCCCCTTCTGCCATGACAAAACCTTGATGCCCTTTCGAGAATGGCACGCCCGTTTGATGGATGTCCACATCCGTCGTAATGCCTTGCATTTTCAAAAATCCCATGAGACTCCATTCGGTAACCGCCGCATCAGAACCACCAACCACACACACATCCGCTGTCCCGCTATCCAATAGCATCTTGCCCATCATGATCGCATCAGAGCTCGAAGTACAACCCGTTGTAAGGGTATAAACTTGTCCTACGATTTCCAAATGATGCGCCACCGCTGACGATAAACTATGCGCGTTTGCCAATGCTATGCTATGGATAGGAAATTTCTCATAGACCGTATTCTTATGCACCGCAATGTCGGAAATGCCCCCTGCCGAAGTTCCTAATATAACCGCAATCCGAAGGGAACCTCTGTCCTCAAATGCAGCCATCTCCATCGCTTCATCCGCCGCTGCCATCGCCAAACGAGAGACGCGGGGATACCGCTTCAAATTTTTGCCGCGGAGCATTTTAAATTCGTGGTCGATGACACCGCAAACAACGTCCCGGCCTTTCAGTCGATCTTTTACGACACGATGGGTACAAATGCCGTGCTCTAGCACCGTTTTAAACTGCATCTTATTATCAATATGAGGGGCCTTAATCCCATAACCGGTTATCACGACATTGTCCATTATTTGCTCCTACTAGAAATATGTAAATGATTTTAAAAAATAGTTTTCTTAGTTAAAATAAATTCGATTTCTTTCTCCAAAATCCTACTACTCCTATTAAAATAAAGTAGATATTGTCATTTTTGAGTCTTAAGACATCCTACTAAAGGACCATTAGATGCATAGTTTGTCATTTTTTAATAAATTTGAATATTTTTCTACCTTATTATACCCACACTTTACATATTTGTGATAGTAATCTTGACATAAAAAAGCCATAAAATAAAAAAAACCATCCTTTGCGGGATGGCTTTTCATTACGCTGTTCATATCACCCTATTATTCGTACTGCCCTTTAATTACGAAAAACGAGCCCCGAATGGTCCCAGCCAACTTAGACTTCTGTCTAGCGAACTTAAACTTCTCTTCTAACTCCTTGGGAATTTCCATCCCCTCCGAAAGTTTAAATCCAACGGCCCGCTTCTTAGCGTCATCAACCGTATACATGACATTGACAGAAAGCCCGTCCTCATAGAAGACATAGGTAAATTGAATATTTTCCACTTGAAAACGTGACGTTTCTAAAGGCTTAGCCGCGAACTCAATATTGCGTTCTTTCAAAATGAGGTTCACATAATCCAAGTTCTCCTGACTTTCGCTAGCCGGTACAACCGTAAATTCATGCTTGTATTTCGTCATGAAATAACGAGCTTCATTCGCACGTAAACCAGCAAGCGCTTCTGCAACAGGTGAAGACTCTAAACCAACTGTAGACACATTTTTAAAATCAACGACATAGGACATTCCTATTCCTCCTTGTTCGATCTCTACTCCCTACTATACCCCGTGCTTTGTGTAACAGCAAATTTGTTTTAAGACCAACCTTACCAGGCGCAAAAAAGAGAACCCATGTTGGGATCCCTTATTTTTCATCCATCAATTTTTATACACGGGAGCAGTCGGGATTTGCTTTTCAATAAAATTCAATGCCGCCGTCAGCCCTGTTTCCATCTTGATTCGCTTCGAGATTTCAGTCGCTCTCTGGCGCACATCCGGAGCTTGCAGCTTACGAATGGATTGAAGGAGCTTTTCCTTCGTTAGACTTGGAAATGGAATGTGATCCCCGATACCTAACTCGGTAACACGCTCTCCCCAGAAAGGTTGATCTGCATAAGTGGAACAGATGATTGCTGGCGTACCGCTTTCCGCGGCAGTATGCGTCGTCCCCGCTCCTCCGTGGTGTACCACTAAACTGCACTGCGGAAACAACAGTTCATGGTTCGCGGATGAAATCATACGAATGGAGTCAGGAAGCGGAACACCTCCCATTTCCATCTCCGACCAGCCAGATGCAAGGATAGCTCGGGTTTGCAGCGTATGTGAAATCTCCATCACCATCTGAATAATCTTCTGCGGCTCCAACACAGGCAAACTACCAAATCCGAAATAGATGGGAGCAGGGCCAGCATCCAGCCAATCCTTCAAATCTTCGGGTAATGCCGCCTTTTCTTGCTCCGGCACATAGCGAGCGGGGATTTTCCATTGACCCGTAACAACAACGGTATCCGCCCAGTCGCTTGGCCTTGGGACAAGCGTGGGACTGATGGCTTGCATTACAGGAACTTTTTGATGCTCCAATTTATTATAAAGTGTGCCACGTAAAGGACGGAGTCCCCCCAACCTGACTCTCCATTCATTCATATCATCACGAAGACCCTTCTCATATACACTGTTTACAAGCCGATAGGTTGCTTTATTCAGGAAACCGAAAGGCAGCTTTTTGCTTCGTGCGAGAAAATGAGGGAATGCGCTTGTTGCAGGCGAAATTGGAAAAAGATTTGCGATAATCAGCGGCTTGTTTAGCTTTTCCGACAGCATACACGCATAAAAGACCTGCAGCGGGTGGGCGATGATAATATCGCAATCCAAGCAAGCGGCCTCGGTATCTCGTTCCAATGCGAAGCGGCTCTCGTGTGTGATTTTGGCCATTTGCTTCAAAAATTGTTTGGAATCACCCGATGCCATCCATCGGCGTCCTTCCTCGGATTGGAGCACTTGCTGTGAGTTTAACCCAAGCGAAGCGTAGGGCCTCTTGTACGTTTCCCTAACATACTGTTCAAAATTTTCTGGCCCCGCCAACGTAACCACATGACCACGTTCTTCTAGTCCATACGCCAGTGCAAGGAACGGTCTAACATCTCCGAAGGTTCCCATTGTTAACAATGTCATTTTCACGAAGTAATTCCCCCACATTCATTACCGATTCTACTTCAATAATATCAATTATGTGAGCCTAAAGGGTCTCATTATCGTCTCATGTTTCAACATGCGCAGGCCCCTCGATTAAAGGAGATATCTAATGAACACCGAAATATAGGTTGGGGGAGGTCGAATCATGGAGAAACTTATCGAAAAGCTCGCCATCGAGCGCAATCGGCTGTTCGTTGGACGGAGTGCTGAGTTAGACATGATCCATCAGTGGATCGGAAGTTTGAATGCGCCTACCCAAGTTTTATTTGTATCTGGTATTGGCGGAATCGGGAAAACTTCGTTCATGATGAGAGCTCTGGACATAGCCATGCTAGCAAATGTACGCACAATGTGGATCGATGGCCGAATGTGTACGGAAACACCGACAGGCTTCATGGAAGCTTTGTTTGACCATATGAAAACTATTGAAGAGCTACCTTCTCAGCGCGAGACCTCGCTGCACAATCTCATTCATGAGATTTCCAAAGGCCGAACACTGCTTTGCATAGATAATTATGACGCCATTCTGAAAATCGATGGATGGTTGCGCGAGGTCTTTCTCCCTCGCCTGCCCTCGACAGGAGTACTCATGCTATTCGTATCTCGTCAGAACTTGTCCGAGTCCTGGCAGCATGACCTGGCCTGGCGGAACAGAGTCTCTCATATAGAGCTGCCGCCTTTAAATAGACAAGAAGTGACGCAGTACGGGTTTCGCACTGGAATTAAAAAGTCCGTAGATATCGAACGGCTGCATACCGAATCGCAGGGCTTACCGCTCGCCTTAGCGCTCACCTCCGAGAAGCTAACTCTCGTGGGTCAGGAAGCTTGGCCAATTTCTCTGCGAATATGTGCGGAGCTTTTACGCGAAGTCGTTTCGCCTGACTTACAGGAAGTGCTGGATCTGCTTTGCATTTTACCTCAAGCAACACTGAAGCAGATTCGTCGATTGGCACGTTCGCCATTAAACGCTAGTAGGCTGCTTCAATTAAGCCGCATCTCCTTCGTGCGTCCTACCGCCTATGGATTCGCCTTGCACGATGTGGCACGTCACTATCTCATGGAAGACTTCATGCGCCGTGATCTGGAACGGGTACGCAGCTTGCGCAAACATATCGTTTACGAACTCGTTCGGGAGCTCCAATCAAGCGATGATATTGAGCGGAGCAAGCATATTTCCATGCTTATCACCACTTGTCGGGACGCCTTTCAACTCGATGCTGTGGCCGTATTCGCCCATGATCCCAAGCAGATGCAGATGGAACCCTTTCATCAGCAAGACTTGCCTTATTTGAAACGAATTCTGCAAGAGCAAGCTTCTTATGCCGTATCAATCAACACGGATCTCGTCGTACTTCAAGAGTTGGCTGAGCAATTCCCCGATTGTATCCGTGTGTTTCGTTCCAAAGATGGTACTCCCTTGGCGTTTGTGGCAGGCTTCTATCTTTACGATAAAACGACCAAGTTTCACGAAAAGCACTTCCCTGAAGTGCTGGAGAAAGCTTACCCGCATGAAATCGACACGATGCGTACGCAAACGATCGAACAAGCGAATACCTTCTACCATCTACTTGCCGCCGCGTCAGAGAATGATCCCGAATACCGTTTTCAACAGCTCATCGGCATCATTTTGGCGGATTCGCTTCTCGTTCGCTCCGCAGGTGTACGTCTCGTCATGATCAATACCTATGAAGGAATTACAGCTATTCTTGTACGACTAGGGTATAAAATGAGACCTCTAGCAGGACTCCCAGACGGTCATCCGTTCCAATATGCATCCGTCCGTGAACTGGACTGGCAAACATCTGATTTCGGAGCCCAGATTCTTGAACTATTTGAATGCGAGCCAAGGGATGATAAGAAACCTTCTCCAACAAATATCTCTGATAAATCGATGATTTCAGCCCTTCCGTTAGTCAAAGACCTTAACCGGCTGACACAAACCGAGCTTGCCCATATCCTTGGGTTAACGGGTACGGATTTACAGCACGCAATTGACCAATTGCTATGGGGGGATCCTGTTTATCCGCTTGATCAACGCATGCAGCTAGTCCTGCGGCAACTGAGTGAAGCCGCTCACCTCACAGCTGAGGACGCGGCCGATCGACTGCATGTAAGCAGAGCCACCTATTTTCGAATTCGTCGAGACGCGTTGAGCGCAATGAAAGAATTGTTGTTGAGATAGAGTTGCTACCGCACTGTCTGTAACGACGAATTAAGGCCATCCTTTGCGGGATGGCCTTTGCTTTTAGAAGCTTTTGTGCATCCTTATGTGGCTTTTTACTGTACATCAGTAGACCATTGCCAGCGGATGAAGCTGAAAAACTGTTAATCGAACAACGCGACTTCCTATTGTAAAAATGTAACTCTAGCAGACTTCGACTGTATGATTCCAGTTTTAGGCTGCTTTCTATTTTAATATGAACAAACCGTTGTGCCAATCCTCCCACTCTTCGACAGATAAATAGCGTACGTTAGCTTTAACAGGACGCCATTCCGCTCTGTCGAAAGCCGCCCCCCCAAGCAGGAATTGCAATCGGGGATGATTCCTTACGGCTTCTGCAATCCACGCCATAAGCTTGTCTACATAACGACGATCCGTAACAGAAGCCGCGACGAAAGAAACGTTCTGACTTTCGATAATACCTTCCAAATCTCTTAGTGGAGTATCGGGTCCCAAATATAGGACATCGGCTCCACGTTTACGCAAGTAGAGGCTGAACAACATGAGTCCGAGATGGTGGCGTTCTCCTTCGGGGCAAAAAGCTACGACGACAGGTAGACCAGGATTTACCGGGAAGACCCGGAACAAGGCATATAATCTACGCATAATCGTTTCTGAAGCAAAATGCTCCTGGACTACGCTGATTTTGCCTGCCTCCCACTCTGCTCCGACCCGATAAAGAACAGGAACGATAATCCGTTGAAACGTCTCTTCGAAGTCGTACAATGCAAATGCCATATCTATCGTATTATCCGCTTGAGCGGCATTGAAATGGATTAAATCCATGTATAGCTTGTTGACCAAACCGTCGGTTGTCCGGCCGGTCGCAGCCTTTTCCAGCGGAGGGACAGTCTCGCTTTGCTCCAGCAGTTTCACCGCTTCGCTAATTTTTAGACCGTTCTGTTCGATTTGTTTTTTAAGGAAGCGGAGCCTGGATATATCCTCTTCGCTTAACAGGCGGTGTCCTCCGCCGCTCCGGCTTGGGGAAATGACCCTGTAACGGTTCTCCCAGGCACGGATCGTAACCACGGGGATGCCCAGTATCTCGGAAGCCTTTTTCATGCTATACATATCTTCAATTCCTCCTCTATGCAATTATACATAATCGATACAAAATTAGGAGGTTTCAGCCGAAAATTGATTCTCTTTTTATGCCATTTTTGTACCCCTTGCTGATTTTGTATAGTTATTGTATAGTTATTGTGTAGATATTGTCCAGTTAATATTAAAAAATCTATACATAATTGAGGAGCAAACTCAGATGAACAGAGGGCAAGCGATGGCTTTAGTAGAAACGCATAGCGATAAGAAACTTCTTGCATTGATGACGTCCATTGAAAACTCCCTCGCCTTGATTGAATTCGACATGGAGGGCCGCGTGCTTTATGCCAATGAAAATTTCGCTTTGTCCATGGGCTATGAGCCTTCAGAAATGCAAGGTATGCGACATCCCTCGTTCTGTACGCCCGAATTTAGAAACAGCTCTCACTACCGCCAGTTGTGGGAAGGGTTGCGGCAAGGGAAAGCGTTCCAAGACAAAATCCAAAGGGTGCGAAAAGACGGTCGTCTCGTTTGGCTTGAAGCCACTTATATGCCGATTCGGGGTGAAGATGGCGTGCTCTGTGGCGTGCTGAAGATCGCGACGAATATCGACACACGGGAACAGGCGGCTGCCCGATTGACGGGCGATCTTTTGCAGATGTCCGAGGAGTTGATGCACCGGGCGCATGAAGGCATGGCCCGCAGCAAGGAGATTGAAGAAGCAGTTGGCAACGTCGTATCAGGCTCCGAGGAGAATATGGCTGTCTTGCTTCAGTTGGAACAACAGTCCGCTTCTATTCGCGGAATCGTTCGGTCGATCAAAGATGTAGCCGAACAAACGAATCTTCTTGCCCTTAACGCAGCAATCGAAGCCGCCCACGCGAAGGAGCACGGTCGAGGTTTTGCCGTAGTTGCAAGCGAGGTGCGCAAACTGGCAGTCCAAGTCGAGCAAGCGACTAGGGAAGCAAGCAAATATGTCGAAGGCATCGAGTCCCGAGTTCGGGAAGTTGGGGAAAGCACGAAACGCTCTCGTATCTTGGCCTCCAAGAGCCAGGGACGAATTCAACAAGCCGTTGGGGAATTCCAAAACATCGGGAAAGCCGCTACTGAGCTCGATGGCAAGGCGAAGGAAATCGGATTGATTCTGAATTAACAGGAGGAAAGGACTTGCAATCTCTAAATCATCGTATGTTACACCGCATGATCCTGGCCGGAGCCAATGAAATTATCGCAAGGGAAAAAGAGTTGAACGCCATCAACGTCTTCCCTGTTCCTGACGGGGATACGGGAAGCAATCTTGCACACTTAATGCGGATGATCGTGCGAGAAACGGAATCTAGCACCGACTCTTCCGATAAGCTGGAAAGCCTGAAACGAGCTTGCTTAAGAGGCTCTCGCGGCAATTCGGGGATGATTTTCTCCCAGTTTATCCTATCCATGTGCAGTTACATGGCTAATTGTCCGGATCTAAAGATTACACAGTTCATCGAAATGTGCGAGCAATCCGCGGCTATGTCCCGGCGTTCGGTGCATGAACCGAAGGAAGGAACCGTGCTCTCGGTCATGGATGATTGGGTCAACGCCCTTAGAACAGCGTTTACTCCTTCGGAGGGGCTTGCGGACCTGTTTAACCGTTCGTACGCTGAAGCATGTATTTCGCTGGAGAATACGAAACACCAATTGGATGAGCTGCGAAAGTATAACGTCGTTGATGCGGGAGCGAGAGGTTTCGTCCATTTCTTACAAGGCTTTATCGCATCATTGGACGATACTCTCACGGTTCCCGGGGGGGTCTCCCAAAATTTAGAACCGCTCGTTTCCCCTACCGTCGCAGTAGATAGTCCTTCCCATAACCTCGCCGATTCCCTTGAGTTTCGCTATTGTACAGAATTTATGTTCGATATCAAGACTAGCATGGAAGAAGTGAAACAGTATATCTCCCCTATGGGCAACTCCATTGTAGCTGTTGGCGATGGCCATCAGGGTAAAATTCATCTGCATACCGACGTTCCCGCACGGGTCGCCGAAGTGATAGAAGATCACGGCTGGATCGTTCATCAAAAGGTCGAGGACATGAAGCGGCAGCATGATATGATTTACAACCGACAGGCGTCTATCGCCCTTGTTATTGACTCTGCCTGCGATATTCCTGAGTCATGGCTGGACGACTATCAAATTCATAGACTCCCTCTTTATCTGCAGTTAGGACGATCGACATATCTAGATAAAGTAACCCTTCAATCGGATACTTTTTACGAGAAGCTTGAGCGAATGACCGAGCAACCGTCGACGTCGCAGCCTGCTCAAGAAACGATTTCTCTGCTCTACGAGCAGCTCTTGGCTCATTATGATCATATTGTTTCCATTCATCTTTCCAAGCCGCTGAGCGGTACCTACGATGCCTGCCGACAAACTGCGGAACGCATCGATCCCGCTAGAATACACGTCGTTGACTCGCGGACGTTGTCTGGTGCTTACGGACTGGTCGTTCTTCAAGCCGCAGAGGCTGTTGCAGCAGGTAAACCGATTGAAGAGGTACTTGCCTTGCTGGCATCGTCCATACCTCGTTCAGAAATTCTAGTGAGCGTCCCTACGTTGAAGCATATGATTAGAGGCGGAAGAGTAAGCCCGCTTCAAGGTAGAATTGCGAGATGGCTTGATATGAAGCCTATTGTATCGGTCAACCAAGAAGGCCAATCGATGCTGTATGGCACAACCCTTTATCAACGATCCAGTCTTGGCAAAATGCTGAAAATGATTTCCCGCATCCACCGTCGCAATCCGATCCAGCGCTATGTGATCCTTCATGCAGGAGCTGAGGCGGACAGCGCCCATTGCGTGGAAGAAATGGTACGAATGACGGGACGAAATCCGCTGTACATTACCGGCGTAGCACCCGTCATCGGACTTCATGCGGGCAAGGGAGCGGTGAGTGTGGCCATGATGCTCAGCAGCGAAAATACGAGGAGGAATAAGTAAATGTGGGTATTGTATGGAATTAGCGGAGCCGCCGTTCTTATTTTTATGGTCTTATTATTCTTAGTGGCACAAATCAAGAGAGATAACTCGATTGTGGATATTGGATGGGGCTTAGGCTTCGTCATCATCGCTCTGACGACGTTCGGATATCAAAAAGGCTTTGACATCAGACAATTGCTTGTCACGAGCTTGGTGTGCATATGGGGAGTTCGCTTGGCCGTCTATCTGTTCATTCGTTCACTCGGCCGAGGTGAAGATTACCGCTATGCCAACTTCCGTAAGCAATGGGGGAGCCGCGCGGCGCTCATCTCCTTTTTCCGCGTATTCATGATGCAAGGATTTATCATGCTGCTGCTGGCATACCCCATCATTCGTGTTCATGCGGAGCACAGCAGCGCCCTTGATCTAACCGCTTATCTAGGTTTAATGTTATGGATCGTCGGGTTCGGGTTCCAGGTGATCGGAGATTGGCAGCTTCGACAATTCAAGAAGAAACGCCGGAATCCAGAAGAGGTGCTGACATGGGGGTTATGGCGCTATACCCGTCATCCCAATTACTTTGGCGAAGCTGTCATGTGGTGGGGAGTCGCGCTGATCGTCCTCCCTTTGCCCGGCGGTTGGGGTGCATTAATCAGCTCCCTGCTGATTAACTTCCTGCTCCTCAGAGTTTCCGGCGTGCCGTTCCTGGATCGGCGTTACGCAGATAATCCGGCGTACCAACAATATAAACGAGAAACCAATCGATTCATTCCTTGGTTTCCGCGAATTGAACGCCGATAAGTAATCATACCGTAACGGAAAAATCCCCTCTGGCCAACAATCTTTTCGTTGTTTGCCGGAGGGGATTTTTCAACTTTTAGAAAACACAACTAACGACGAATAATCGCTGCCTACAGAGGTAAATCCTTTTGCTTGAATATCATGATGCCTGCGGTATAGAGAACAACTGCCAGTATGCCCAGCATGCCCAGCTTGGCGGCATAACCGCTTCCATTGATGATGGCCGTCGTGTCAAATAGCGTAACAAGCGATAGGTATTTGAGGCCTTCCAGCTTGTCGCTCATGCCTGATAAAAGATGTGCTCCAAAGAATAATATGGGAAGGCCCGCGCCAATGATCAGACTCCGGCTTGTACGGTTGAACACACAAGATGCAAGAAAAACAATCGAGCCAATTGCCAATTGGAGCAGGAAGGAGCCAAAAACCATCGTCAGAAACATGGCGTAATCCAATTCCCCCGGCTGTGCAATAGATGCGACACTGGAGCCAACAGCACCAATCATGACGTAGATCACGGCAAGTGATCCTACCAGATACAGCATGCTTGTGAAAGCAATCTGCGTCCGTGTTACCGGTGTAGACAGATCACAGGCCATATCGCCTTTGTCTACCTTTCCCACAATCAGCTTCGTTCCCGTAAGAATCAGGAAGATCATCGGGAAAATTAGCGCCATCATACCGAAATACTGGTTGGCAAGGAATTTCGGCAGTGTGGATATATCGCCTAGAGGGTTAATCGGCATATCTGCGCTGCGTCCGGCGATTTCGCTCATGGTTTCAGGTGTAAACACATTCATGATAATCGCAATGAGCCCGCAAAGTAATAGCATAAAAATAAGAGACATTTTAAGGTTGGATTTTACCAATCTCATCAAATACGTTTTACTGAACATGGTTGTTTCCCCCCTCGTAATAACCCATAAAATGTTCTTCCAGCGTGTGCTTGATCTCGCTGATAAACCTAACTTTTCGCATGGACAGCGCAAGTAATAGCTCATTAATGTTCTCATCGGAAATATCAATGATTAACTGATTGTGTTCCGGCTTTGCTTCCTTAATCAAGAAAACTTCCGACTGCATACTGACAAAATCCTCCGCGTTCAAAAACTCGATCTTGTACGTCTTATTCTCCGCGTTGCTTATATCCTTAGGGTCAATGACGGAAATCAGCCTGCCGCCCTTGATCATCCCGATACGGTCGCTGGTACCTTCCACTTCCTCGAACAGATGGGACGACATCAGAATGCTTTTGCCCGCCTTCTTCTCGTTCCTAATCAGTTCAATAAACCTCGCCTGCATCAAGGGGTCAAGCCCTGAGGTAGGCTCGTCCAGAATAAGGATTTCTGGATCGTGCATGAAAGCACAAATGATTCCGACTTTCTGCTTCATCCCCTTTGACATCCTTTTTAGGTCAGCATTCGGGTCAAACTCAAACATCTCAATCAGCCGTTTTGCCTTTGACAGGTCGTTCAACTTCCGCATTCTAGCGATATATTCGATGAACTGCATCCCTTTCATATCGTTTGGAAACGCAATTTCTCCGGGCAAATACCCCAGATGCTTTTGAACTTCTTTCGGCTTTTTCCATGTATCCATACCAAGAATGGTGGCATGTCCGCTTTGCGGCTTCAAGAATCCCAATAGATGACGGATGGTAGTCGTTTTTCCCGCTCCGTTCGGGCCAAGAAAACCGAACACTTCGCCCTGCTCAATTTGAAAAGACATATCATAAATACCTTTACCTCGTCCAAAATCTTTGGTTAGGCGTTCAATTTTAATTGCTGACATTTTAGCATCTCCTTTATGTTTGAATTACCCAACAACATGTTGTATGATGAAATCATAACGAAATATGGTTTGATCATCAACCAACAATGTCGATCGATGTGTTGGACGATGAATGGAGGGATATAGCACTCATGAAGAAACAACCCCAAATGACAGAGCAGACCAGGCAAAACCTAATTGATGCGTTCTGGTCGCTTTACTGTGAAAAGCGGATAGAAAAAATAACCGTCCGGGAGATTACTACCAAAGCGGGGTACAACCGCGGCACCTTTTACGAGTATTTCATCGACGTTTATGATGTATTGGAGCAAATCGAGGAATCGCTGCTTCCCCATCCCGATAAACTGCCACCGATACATCCTGATACTCCGGCCAAAGACGGGTTCTCTTTCGATGAATTTTTTACCATGTTTGAGCGGCACAGCAAATATTATACCGTTCTCCTCGGCGATCATGGTGATCCGGCCTTTCAGCGGAAAATGAAAAATAGTATAAAACCTAAGCTCAAGGCTTCCCTAATCGCACAGGGCGCCAAGGACGACTTTCAGTTGGAGTATTTGCTGGAATACAATATCTCCGCCCTTTGCGGTATTCTGAGTTATTGGTTTGCGAGTGAAGAAAAACCAGATGCTCAGGCTTTTTTAAAGTTAATGATGGAAATTGCTGAACAAGGTACGAGGCGGAAAATTGAACAGTTATGCCACACTGAATAGAGTTAGTTAGACTCACTTTAACTAATAATCGCCCACGAAGATGCTCAAGGTTTGTACTATTCAGTGAGGTGAGGAAACTTCGTTTATATAGATAAAAAGACAAACTTCTGTTTCTCTAAAAGAGACGCAGGAGTTTGTCTTTAGTTTGGGGCACAGCAATCGGCCATATGCATCACATGCCGCTCATTCAAATAATTTGTAAAAAAATGTCGACAACTAAAGGATTTTTACACAATTTCGTCAAATTTATAGGTATACATTAAATATTGGGTCGTTCCCCACGAGGTGCTCAAATGAAGCGTTTCCACTTGATCTTGGTACTACTCATATTTGGCGGTGCTGCCTTCTTAGCATTGCTCCTGTATCCCTACATAAGCTCAGCGGAAGATTCTAACAGTATGCCAATAACCACCTGGAAAGTGCAATGGATTCCTATTGGGGCTCCAGAAGACGCCCAGCCTGACATAGACGGAGAGTGGATTTCTGCCACGGCTGAGCACCCGTTTGATACCATTCCCAATGGGAAGATCGGCGCATGGATTCATCTAACTGTCCCCCCGACGACCAACCTATCTAAACCTGGACTGTATATTGAACGTCTGTACGCCATGAATGTAATGATTTATGAGAACGGCAAGCCCGTCTATCAGGTCAATCACAGCTTTGACTTCGAGCGCACCCTTCTCCAACTGCCACTCGACCATAAAGAGATAACAAGCGATCTCTACCTGCGGCTCACAGCGAAGGAACGGGCAGGTATCAGCAGTAATATCCAGCTTGGCGAGTTTCCTGAAATCTCCCAGAAAGCCATCCGCAAAGAACTGCCTGATTTGTTGCTAGGAGGCGGGTTTGTCTTCCTGTCACTCCTAATGTTTCTCTGCTCCTGGTACTTAAACCTGGCCCAACGCAGTACCGCCCTGGCGCTTACCCTATTCGTCATGTGCAGCGGCATTCTGATCATGACCTACTCGGCTATGCCTTACTACTACTTTCCTGAGCTTGGACACTTTTTCGTATTTATTTTTGATACGTCTATTTATATTTTGTTTCCTGCCCTGCTGTACTTCGTCACCCACATTTTCGAAGGCCGGTATCCATGGATCAAGCGGATGTTCCGCTGGCTTGTCGTCTATTATTTAATTAGCTTCTGCGTTATGGTATGTTATAAAATCATCGGAACGCCATTGTACTCTCTCTACGCGTTCCTGACCCTCTGGCTGGGTGCACCGCTCATTATCGGACAACTGATTCTCATTAGCGTCCTCGCCTTTCGGAACGCCATGCAGAATCCTAATTCCTTGATCCTCTCTCTGGGTATTCTGATCCTTGCCTTATCCGGTATGACGGATCTCTTGCTACTGTACGCGATAGATACGTTCCATATGTTTAATCTATGGAAGCTCGGCATCATTATTTTGATCGCTTCCCTAGTGATGATCCTGAACCGCCGCATTGCATCGGACTATGCCCGGCTTTTATCCTACTCCAAAGAATTGGAGCTTTACAATCACCAACTGCAGCGGACGGAAAAAATGCAGATCATTAGCGAATTGGCCGCATCCATTGCCCATGAGGTGCGCAACCCGCTTCAGGTCACAAGAGGCTTCTTGCAGCTACTCTCGGGAAAATCAGTAGAGCACGATAAGTCCTACTTTGCCATGGCCATTCAGGAGCTGGATCGAGCGTCAGGTATCATAACGGACTTCCTGACCTTTGCGAAACCGGAGCTTGACACCCGAATAGCGCTAAATTTGCAGCATGAGCTCGCCCAGATCGAAACCATGATGACGCCGCTGGTCTTGTTGAACAATGGGGAACTGGAGGTCCACGTGCCCGAACCTTTAATTATTTTGGGCAACTCATCCAAGTTTAAGCAGGCATTGATCAACATCATTAAGAATAGCATCGAATCCATTCGGGAAGAAGGTCACATTACCATCAACGCCTGGGCTGAGGAAGGAACCGCTGTCATCCGCATTGCAGATAACGGCGAAGGCATGGAGCCGGAGCAGCTCGAGAAGCTAGGAGAGCCTTACTTCTCAACAAAAACCAAAGGAACTGGCCTTGGTCTCATGGTCACCTTTCGTATCATCGAAGTGATGGAGGGTACCTTGAAATTCCATAGTGAAAAAGGAAAAGGAACCGAAGCCATCGTCCGGTTCCCCCTCGTTTCCAACACTAGTTCCAAGAAATCTGCGGTTGTACCCCAGTAGATTTCAATTGATCCAATTCCTCCGGTTGCGGGGGAATGACAAGCGCATAATGAGCCGATGTTTCCGCCAGCACACTCAGCTCAATACCTTCAGGAACATCGATTCCGAAATCCTGCTTCAGCGCACTACGGGGATCGGCCAACAAGCGTGCCTTGAAATCCGCGTCCTCCCAAGCCTTCTTAATGATCTTCACTTTTAACGTATCCATGGACATGACAACACAACCCTTCAAAATATTAGGATATTTGCATTTTCATAATACCATGGAACTAGATCTTTTGTACCAAAATTAGCCATTTATCGACAAATAAATTTTAAATCCGCCACCGTTTAACAAAATGCCATAGTGTAAAAGGAAAAGGAACCGAAGCCATCGTCCAGTTCCCTCTCATTTTCAACCCTAATTCCAAGAAGCCATCTGTGGTTGTACCCCAGTACCAGTAAATCCATCCAATTCCTCTGGTTTCGGAGGAATGATCAGCGCATACTTCGTGGGTGTTACCGCCATTACATTCAGTTCAATACCTTCAGGAATTGTATGTCCGAATTCTTGCTGCAGTGCACTTCGGGGATCTGCCAGCAAACGTGCCTTGAAATCCGCGTCCTCCCAAGCTTTCTTGATATTCCGCCATCATTCAACAAACTATCGTAATGATCTCTAATCTCGTTTGCCTTGCTCTGCAAGCTTTGAGCCTGGAATTCTATAGTGTAAAAAGAAAAGGAACCGAAGCCATCGTCCGGTTCCCTCTTGTTTCCAACCTTAGGTCCAACTATACATCTGTGGTTGTACCCCAGTACCAGTAAATCCATCCAATTCCTCTGGTTTCGGGGGAATGATCAGCGCATACTTCGTGGGTGTTACCGCCATTACATTCAGCTCAATACCTTCAGGAATTGTATGTCCGAATTCTTGCTGCAGTGCACTTCGGGGATCTGCCAGCAAACGTGCCTTGAAATCCGCGTCCTCCCAAGCTTTCTTGATAATACTCACTTTTAACGTATCCATGGACATGATAGCACAACCTTCCAAATATTAGGATAATTTTCATCTTCATAATATCATATAACTAGACATGTTGTACCATTATTAACCATTTATTTTCAAATACATTGAAAATCCGCCATCATTCAACAAACTATCGTAATGATCTCTGATCTCGTTCGCCTTGCGCTGCAAGCTTTGTGTGATGATAGATGTGAAAACCTGAAGGGATGCGGGAGCATCCTTCATGGCACTCAACTGATTGGCATAATCGCATGCAAGGGTCGCAAGCCCTCCTAAGGCCTGCTCACGATAAATGCCGCGTTTCACCATACTCTCATCCAAAACTTCGCCTGCTTGTAGCGGAAGATTCTCTCGCAACAATACTAGGAAAGCGTTACAGGAGGCCGTCGGTAAATCCTCCCGCCAATCTGTCCAGTCATCGGAGAGTTGAAGTACCGCAAGGGCTAAATCAATGGCCACCTCCATATCCCCAATCCTTTTGGCTACCCCAGCTTGGAGCAACAATGCTGCAGCACATAGCTTCACTGGGGCAGCCTTGCGGGCCAATCGGCCAGGATCCCGCGGGTCCATTGGCTCGTCCACCTCACGGTACATAGCTTCTGCCCATTCCGCCAAATAGCGGTTATAACAAGCCCCTAGCTGAGGGTCTCCTGAGAAACACCGGTGATAAGCCTCCATAAACCTTTGATTCAAAAGCGTGCTCAAGGCCAGCGATCGCCGAATCTCCCCCTTCTCATCCATTACATCGTCCAGGAGAAAAAAGGACAACATCCCGTACACATTTCCTACCGCTAACTCGCGACACAGCTCGATCGGACTCCCCACGGTCTCTCCAACCCAATACGGGAGCAGGTAGCTGATCATATTAGACCCTTCGCTGTCCTTCCTGTCAAAAGGATAGCACTGGCCCAGAAGCGCCAACGCCTGCTCTTTCGATTCCTCCGGCAGCGTCTGCAATTGAGCCGCGGCTTCCCCGAAAATCCAGACAATCTCATCCCTATATTGATCTAATAGTTGGTTCATGGCTGGGAATCAGTTCCTTCCATATTGTGATTATTGATTTTATAGCAAAACCCAGCCATAGATAGCTTTATCTAGGCTGGGTTGCATGTTGTTCCATAATTATACTTCTGATCCGTCTAGGCGTAAACCTTGCAAATACGAGTAGGTTCAATAAGCATTAATTCGTTTAATTTTCTTTTTCACCGTAATAGTAGCCTCTACCGTTTGTACCAATATATACACGACCATAAACTTGTCTGTCGCCTTCCATACAGTTAGGATCATTACCAACACGGTTTGCATCATCATTAATACGAATCCAAGTCGTACCTTTGTCATCAGATCTAAAAATACCTTCAACACCATCCACACGGCCATATACATAGACTGCAGGTATGTCTTCGGTAAGCCCCTTGCCAAAAGCGAATAAGTAAGCTTGGTTAACATTATTCAGTTTGGTAAAGGTATCTCCAAAATCACAGGATGTGTATAAGCCATAATGGTTCAGGTTAACCCACACATGTCCTTTATTATTAGGCATTGCTTTCATGTTTGAGAAAGTCTCAAGAGGTAATTCACTGACTTTAATCCAGTTAATGCCACCATCGGTACTTCTATAAACTTCTCCACGATGATAAATGTAGTACACATTGTTTTCAACTCTATCAGAAGCTATGCAATGATTATTAGACCAAAATTTTTCAACACTACCTTTGGGTGCACCTACAGACTCCTGCCATGTGACACCTGCATCAAATGTTACTTTGGGCGTGTCTTGAATAGGAAGAACAACAAAGTTATTTTCATTTACTGGGTTCATAGCTAACTTACCATTTGCACCAAAAGGCCAATTTTTAAATGCTTTCCAACTGACACCATTATCAGAAGAATAGCCGCCGCCTCCAGTCTTACCCCATTCCCAAGAACCAACTCTAGCCATGAAGTTAGGATTACTTTCACAGTAGTCAATACCTGTTGTTTCTTGCATCTCTGGACCACCATGTTTTTTTAGTGGACTTTCTTGCAAATTTGTATGACGCATACCATCGTTGTCCGCAATACCTGTAATGATGCTAGCTCCAATTGGAGGACAAATCATAGTGAAGCTTACCATAGATTCATATCCTTGTGTATACGACTTCCAATGACGTGGTTTCTGTGATATATCATCTGTTCGCCAAATAGCATACCAGTCTGTAAAATACACTTGGCTTGGGTTATGTGGGTTTATCAATACACTGGAAGTGGCTGCACTAAAGTAGCAACTTGGAAACCATGGTACATCTGCATTAGCTATGGATTGGTTGGTAACTAATTCCCAGCTATCGCCACCATTAAGGGTAATAAATATTGGATTCCAAAAACCATTAAACCTAACAGAACACACTACTCGATTGGGATTCGTCGGATCAACGGATATACCTGTATATTCTTCATAAACTGGATCTGGTGTGATATTTTTTGTAATACCTAAATCATATCTATAAACGCCACGTGTCACATCTGTGGTTTTTGCACCACAATAACCGGCTGAAATAAATAAGGCACCTTCGCTATTCATACTCATTCGATTCGGCATCAATGGTGTGTTTGGAATAACTTTGAATGTTTCACCACCATCTAGTGTTTCATAAACACCTTCACCGCATATACCAACAAAAAATCTCTGACATCTGCCATTAACAACGCTATTTGGGTCGAATATGACACTTCTGATACCGTATCCTTTAATTCCGTCTGGAACACCAGTAAGTTGTCTCCAATTATCGTTCCTCGTTGCTTGTTCCATGATGTAGAGACCATCACTTCGTGTACCACAGACAACATAGTCACTATTTGATGGATCAACAGCAATACACTCACCATTCCATCGCACTACTAGATTGCCTCTAAAGTCTTTGTTAAGGTTTGTTCTCTCCCATGTAATACCTCTATCTCGGGACCTAAGGACATCACAAGGATTTTCGTCTATATCTGTTTCGAAGTATTGCATCACTTCTTCTTTGCTATATTTACCTGCTGCTACATAAATAACGTCCGAATTCTGGGCGTCAAGGGCAACAGAATCAATACCATAGAAATTACGTTGACTTAGACCAAATGAATCCATCAATTGAATCCATCTTTCTTCATCTTTATGTAAGCGGTATAACCCGCCGACATCCGTTCTAACATATATGAGGTCTTCTTCTTTGGGATGAATAATTAAACCTGTTGCATAACCACCTCCACCGATTCTAAGGTTATTCCACTTATAATGATCACTCATAATTGTTTGATTCATATTAAAACTCCTCTCGTAACATGCCACAATAAATAAGCTGGCCCATGCCTACCCGAAGACGAACCACAGCCGGGTATTAGTTGCTGCTTGCGGCTCCAATTGCATAATGCTCACGCCTGTAGCCTATTCCCATTGCTTTGCTTTCTCATTATATCTTCGGTGATCTGCACGGAATATGTCATCCACCAACGAAAGCATGTTCGAAAAATCGGAAATGATACGCAGTCTTGAGCGGTTTTAGCCGAAGTGCCGCAGAACAAAATCACTCTGCGGTTGAATAAACACTCCTAGCCGACGGTTTACTCAACCCTCGGCTCTTCTTTGCTTACCATCGTCTCATTACATGTAGGGCAAAAGAAAGTTGGTTCCTTTGTCCTGTTCGTGGACTACCTGATTCTCGGGCATAAGCAACCGTCACAGTGAAAAATTAACCACATACACACCGGCATGCGTCACACATAGTTCTTCCCTTGCAATTTGTGATTCAGGATTTGGCCTCACTTATGATACGGTTCTCCCCGATTGATCCGCATCGCGCGATAAATCTGTTCCACCAGCACCAGCCGCATCAGCTGGTGCGGCAGCGTCATGCGGCCGAACGACAGCCGCATATCCGCACGGCGCAGCAGCTCGCTCGACAGCCCGAGCGAGCCGCCAATAACGAAGGCCACCTGGCTGCGCCCGTAGGTGGCCAACTTATCAAGCGAGCTCGCCAGCTGCTCGCTCGTCCACATCTCGCCGTCGATGGCCAGCGCCACGACGTACACATCTGGGCGCAGCGCCGCCAACAGCCGCGCGCCCTCACGATCACGCACCTGCTGCTCCTCAGCAGGGCTCATGTTCTCAGGTGCCTTCTCATCCGGCACCTCAATCATTTGCATCTTGGCGTACGAGCCAAGACGCTTGACATACTCGGCGATCCCGTCGACGAGGTAGCGCTCTTTTAACTTCCCAACACTTAAAATCTGTATCTGCATATAAGTCCTCTTTTCTTCTTTTTTACTTCGATGGTTCATTCCCTCTCTACGCCACACGCTACCCGATCCAGAAAAAAGAGGCCCCAAGGGCCTCTTAAACAATCAGAAATCGTGACAACGACTTGCAATGCTCGCAGTGCTCAGGCGGCGCCCAATGGGCGAAATGCGTTTTCTGCAAATCCACCACGTCGGGTGCTTCCTCATATTCATCAACGAATTCATCTATAGCGATTTCCACATGATCTTTACAAACAACGTGCATGCAAATACCTCTCATCCGCAAAAGCTTTATAATTAATCTTCCCATTACTATGTCTATTATCAATTCACTACTTATCCGACGCCTCTATCAATGTCAGCGTGGTTGTTTGCTTCTTCCCGCCGCGGTAATACACCACATTGATTTTGTCGCCGATTTTCTTCTCGTTATATAAGTATTTCCGCAAAGAGATCGTACTATCAATCTTGCGATCATCCAGCTGCACGATCACATCCTGCGGCTTCAATCCCGCTTCCTTCGCGGGGCCAGAGACGTCGAAGACGATAACGCCAGTTTTCACATCGGCAGGCAGCTTTAATACATCCGTCCCTTTAAAAGCTTGCAGTTCCTGCGTCGACACCCCAATCAACGGCCGTTTCACCTTGTGGTCCTTGATCAAGCTCGCGATAATTGGATCTACACTATTAATCGGAATGGCAAAACCCAAACCTTCCACGCCCGTATCGGCAATCTTCATCGAATTGATCCCGATTACTTTGCCTTCGATATTCACGAGCGGGCCTCCGCTGTTGCCCTGGTTAATCGCGGCATCCGTCTGGATGACGTCCATCTCCCAGTCGTAGTCCGTACCCTCACGGGACAGTGCGACAGGTATCGTCCGCTTCGGCGATGACACGATCCCTTGCGTCACCGTCGGCGAGAAGCCAAGACCGAGCGGATTGCCCACGGCAATCGCCATTTCACCCGCGCGCAGCGTGTCTGAATTGCCGAATTCCGCCAGCACTTTCACATCTTTGCCATCTGTCTCCAGCACGGCCAAATCGGTAATTCGATCGCGACCAACAAGGGTCGCTTTCTTATGCTCGCCTTGGAAGTTCACGATTTCGAACTGATTCCCGTTCTCCACCACATGGCTGTTCGTCACAATCCGAACTTTGTCCCCGCTTCGTGCGAACATTACCCCAGAACCGATGCCAATGCCTGTTTCCGCGCCTGCCTCATCCTTCTTGGAAGAAATGACACTGACGACGGCTGGCTTAATCTTGTCCGTTGCCGCAACGATCGCATCATTGCTGTTCATCGGATGAACATCCGCTTTAGCCACGACAGGAATCGCAAGCGACGCACTCGATGCCCCACTGCCTCCGAAAGCATGAACAAGGCCGACGACGGCCAACATGCCGATTGCCCCGATGAAGCCTGCGACGAGGGCCACGTACCGTTTTCTACCTGTCCATTTGCTTAAACTCGTAAAATTAGTGAAACTCTCTGTTCCCTTAGGACGCCAAACTGGCTCGCGCCGACTGGATCTCTTCGTTGAATAGAAATCATCATCAAACAAACTCATTTCCGGTACCTCCTCGCTGACGGGGCCTATGCTGCACTCGCCTTGGTTTATTTCAATAAGAATTAGGCCCGATTCATCGGTCACCTTATCCTGCCGTTGATTTTTTGCAAATAATAGGAATGTTTGGCTTCCTTCTTGCCTACAATAATAGTAAACCAAATCTCTTACCGAATTGCTAGCCTATAGGAAAATTTTACTAGAAAATAAACCTTTCGAGGAGCGTGCCGCTATGAACCGTATCCCTTCCCATTTTGAAGAAATGAATATGATTGGTAAGCTGGCTGATCTCAAAGAGAGTCACTATCACCAGTCGCTGGTGCTCTCCTCGTTAATTCAAGTTCTCATCGATAAGGGAATCATTACCGCGCAGGAGCTGCAGCTGAAATCCAAAGAAATCGACGCCGCGCTCACTCCGAATCCGAATCCGACGGGCTCAATACATCCCATTTCGTAGATCGGTCAAAATACGTATCCATCAGCCTCAGCCCCTTCGCCTCTGGCGCCCGCTCTTGAACAATATTATTCACCGTCAGCCTGGCCAAATCCATCAAATTATGATCACGGCTCAAGTGCGCCATATAGACAGATTTCGTCTTATTCGTCATGATATCGCACAGGGCATCACCCGCAGCTTCGTTCGAGAGATGGCCCTTGTCACCTAGAATACGACGCTTAATACTCCACGGGTAATGCCCCACGCGCAGCATGTCCACATCATGATTCGTTTCGAGGACGTAAGCGTCGGAATCTGCGATTTTTTCCTTCACCTTCTCACTCATATACCCCAGATCCGTCACAACGCTCAGCTTCTGTTCCTCTTCATAGAACACATACCCGACTGGCTCCGCCGCATCATGGGAAATGCCGAAGGATTCCACCTTCATCGTTCCGAACTCTTGCACGCCGCCTGTCTCCATCACGCGCTTATTGCCCTCTGCAATGGCACCAATTTGGCGATCCAACTCCACCCACGTCTTCTCATTGGCATAGATGGGCACATCATATTTGCGAGCAAACGCGCCTAATCCTTTGATATGATCGGAATGCTCATGCGTGACCAAAATCCCATCGATACTGCTCGCCGCGAGCTCGCGTTCCTTCATTAACAGCTCCATCTTCTTCGCACTGAAGCCGACATCGATCAGGAGCTTCACGTCTCCATTGTCCACGACCGTTGCATTGCCCGTAGAACCGCTAGATAACACTGTAAAACGAATTCCCATCTTCCCTGCTCCTTCTTGCCTGCCGATATGCTGCTTGGTTCTCTCGTTGCGGTTACTTCTTCGGTGTGTTCTTCTCAGCCGCTAGCGGCGTAGCTGTCGCTCCCCCGTCTGCACTAGGACCGAATGGCTCTGCCGTTTTCTGAGGCGACTCTACCGCACCGTTAAACGCCTGCAAATAATAGATATCTCCGTTATCGATCGTAATCCGCCAATGCGGGAACATCGGTTGCGTCTGAGAGTTGTACGGTTGTCCATGATATCCTAAACGAACCTCTGTAATGATCGAGCCGTCACTTAAATAATTGTCCACTAAGCTGCGGACCGCTAATTGCGCCGAAATCAGCTTCTGCTCCGTCTGTTCTACCTCTGATTCTACTTCAACGAATGCTTGACGGTAACTGGTAATTTCTCCATTTTTCTCACTTAGCTCCACTTTGACATCGAATAGCGGCAGCTTCTCAAACAATTGCGAGAACACATACACCCCATCGCGGCTAATCACCGAATCCAGCTGGTACATCGCGAAGTTTGGAATTTCCGACTGCACCTGAACTTCTTTACTCGCCCCTTTGCCGAGCAGCGTGCTCATGTAGAGCGGAGTTTTCAGCGTCTTCTGTTCACCGGGCTTGATACTATCATCGTACTTCACCGTGATGACCTTCAGCTTCGGTTGATCCGTGGGCAGCTCAGCGGTCAGTCGAATATTTTTGTTGCGGAGCGCACGATTCAAATCCTCCACCGTACTGGATGGATCGAGCGAAATTTCCGTCTGACTGGAACGTTTGGTGGACCACAGCTGGAAGCCAAGAATCATATTCAATAGTAAAAAAGATGCAATTAGAATCGTCTTCGCCCTACTCCAATTCATGATCTCACCCCTCTTTCCAACATGTCATTGCATTTATTCAATAAAATCATACGTTCCATCTCGCAGCTCCAACGTCCATGTGCTGATGAGATTAACCGCCTTGTCACTAACAACAGGACGATACGATGGAAAAATAGAAACGATACTCGAACGACGTTGATAGTATTGCAACCGTTCCTCCAAAGCCTCACCCGACATCAGCTCATTATCACGCCGTTGTCCTGACTTCATATCCGCGATCACCATCGATCGCTCGAATCCAGAAATCGCGCCCTTCTGCACCTGCATGCTTAGCATGCCGAAACCTTCTGGCTGCGCCGTCACAATCGGAAGCGATTCATAATACTGACGGAACGTGAACGTCTGATTATCCAAAAGCTTCTGCGGCGTGCGGGACACCATATATTTGCCATCCCAGCCGATATGCTGATTAATAAATTTAATCCCCGCCTGCAAATCGTCCAAGACTTCCGTCTTGCTCGCTGCTGGGGCTACAGGGTCCGTGTACGTGACCCACCGTTGATCCCGATTTAGTTGGAAGCCGCGCTTACTGTCCGTGTAAATCTCGGAACCGTCTCGCTCTCTCAGATAGCGGGTGATGCCTGGATCGACGAACAAGCTTTGCTTGAGCTGATCCGACGTTAGCTGCGTGTACGTGAATGTATAACTTGGTATCCGCAGCGGTTTCAACGGCAAATAGTAATCGCCGCTATTCGTTGTTTTGTATAAGTTGCTCGGCTCGCCATACGCAACGAAATTCTCGACGTCCTTACTCGTGAAGTCCGCCCCAATCACTTCATACCCTACGCTTGGTGAATCCGTGAAAAAGAACGCCCGAACCTCATCATTCGTCCCTTTAGAATAGATCCAAATTTTCGTGATTTTATCATTCTCAACGGGTATTTCGCCTTCAATTCGGAAAAGCTGCTGCAGAATCGTGAACGGAATCCCGTCACGGAACCGAACTTCCACGCCGAGTTGTTTCGTTCGCACTTCTTCCCAATTGACGTTGACGAGATACATCGACGTCTTGCGAAAGCCCCTGAAGCTGCGCTGCTTGATGTTCTCCAGCAAACGTGTGTAGTAATAATTGTTCGGATATAGCACAGAATGCTGCTGATTGCCCAAATGAATGATGAACTGATCCGGGAACAGCATGTCCGCCAGTTCCAGCTGCTTCCCTAATGTTTCCGTTTGCACATAGTTACTCTGCTGAATCGGCTCGATCTTAGGAGGACTGTACGAGGCCAGAATGAAGCTCTGATACAAGCTCGTCCCGATCAGCAGAACAAGTAAGATCGATTTCAAACTTTCAATCATACTGCATCCTCCTCATCTTGCTGAATCGGCAGTGTAAATAGTACGCGAGTTCCTTGTCCAAGCTCAGATTCCAAGGCAATCGTTCCGCCATGCGCTTTCACTATTTCCCGGGCAATGGACAAGCCGAGACCTGTTCCACCCATATTGCGAGAGCGCGCTTTATCCACGCGATAGAAACGGTCGAAAATGCGCGAAAGATCCTTTTTCGGAATCCCCATACCATTATCTTGCACGGAGATTTCCAACATATCTTTTTCTATCTTCCTTGCTCCCAAACGGATCGTACCTTCATCACCCGTATATTTGATCGCATTCGATACCAGATTATCAAGCACCTGATCGATCTTGTCTCGATCAAGCAGCAGGCTCGTCACACCATGTTCCACGTGGAGCAAAATTCGAATTTTCCGTTGCTGCAGCTGAAAAGAAAACCGATCCGCCACCTCGTCCAGCATCTCGCTGACGAGCGTGGAGGACTTGCTCATCATGGATTGCTTCGAATCCAGCCGCGATAAGTGCAGCAGATCCGTGACCAAGCGGATCATCCGCTCGGTCTCGCTCCGTGTCACGCTGATGAAGCGCGACGCCAGCGCTGGCTCCTCGATTGCGCCGTCATCGAGCGCTTCGAGGTAGCTCTTGATCGTCGTCAGCGGCGTGCGCAGCTCGTGCGAGACGTTCGCGACGAACTCGCGGCGCGCCTGCTCGAGCTTCTCTTGATCTGTGACATCTTGCAGCACGGCGATGATGCCATGCTGACCTTCACCCCGCCTATGAATCGGCGTGAACGTGATCCGCACCGACAACTGCTCGTCCTCATCGTCGCGCAGCGGAATGTCCAGCAGGGTCGTATTCACTTCCCCAGTGACGAGCTCACGAATCGTGGTCAGCGGAATCCCGATGACCTCCGAGATGGGCAACCCGAGGGTTGTCTCTTCCTCGACCTGCAAAATCTGCTTCGCCCGGCGATTCAACACGATCACCTGTCCCCGATCGTCCGTCGCGATAACGCCGTCATTCATATTCGTTAGAATCGAAGCGAGCTTCTCTTTCTCTTCCTCATTGAGGGAGAGCGCCTCTTTCAGCCGATTCATCATGAAATTAAAGGTCTGCCCCAGCTGACCAATCTCATCCGTCCCTTGAATGACAACCTGTTGATCAAAGTTTCCTTCGGCCACCGCCGTCGCTTGGCGTGTAATTTCTTTAATCGGATTCGTAATCGTGCTCGTTAAGAGAACTCCTAGTAGTGCAGTCAGCCCTAACGCAATCAGCGTCCCCGAGATGAGGATGCGATTAATCGAGCGAATCGTTTTATACACATCTTCCATGGAAGCGATGATGTACACTGCACCTAAGACGCGGACCCCGCTTCCGACTGGCTTCGCGATAATAACTTTGCGGTACCCGTCTTCATCCGTGAAAATCCGCTGATTATCCTTAATCCCTTGCAGGGCGCGGATCACTTCTGGCTGCGTATTCTTCTGTTTCAGATGGCTCGCGACCGACGTGCTAATGACGTTCCCGTTCGCATCAATAATTTGAATCTCTGCATTATTAATCGAAAATAAATTGCTGACGAATTCATTCAAATCGGCATACGTCTTCTTGCCCTCTGTCGCGTTCTTACTGTCGGGATCGCCAGTCATATACGACTCCACGAATCCCGCCAGCAGCGTCACTTGGCTGTTGCGGGAGGCGAGGAAGTCGCTTTTGAAATACGTCTCGACCGTCTTATAGAAGTACACGCCAATCAACTGCATCGCGATCAGAATGAGCAGGACATAAATAATAATGAGCTTCGCTTGAATCGATTGAAAGAAGCGGATGCCCTTCATGTTTAGAAGCCTCCAGTTTTCGGGCTGCGCATCAAATAACCGAGCCCTCTGCGCGTCATAATATACTCGGGGCGGCTTGGATCCGTTTCCAGTTTCTCGCGCAGGCGACGAATCGTCACATCGACGGTGCGCACGTCGCCGAAATATTCAAACCCCCACACCGCTTGCAGCAGGTGCTCACGGGTCATCACTTTGCCTGAATTTTTGGCCAAATATTGAATCAACTCGAACTCCCGATGTGTCAAATCAAGGGGCGTTCCGTCCTTATAGACCATGTACATGTCGTTATCGATGAACAGTGCATGTATGCGCATCCCGTTGCGCTGCGCTTCGGGCTCGTTCGGCGCCGTCTGCACCTTCGTCTGTCTGCGCAAATGCGCTTTCACGCGCGCGAGCAGCTCCCTTGTGCCGAACGGCTTCGTCACATAGTCGTCCGCGCCCATTTCCAGACCTAACACCTTGTCCAGCTCTGTATCCTTCGCTGTCAGCATAATGATCGGCGTGTTCAGCTTCGAACGCACCTCGCGACACACATCCATGCCGTCTTTTACGGGCAGCATGAGATCCAGCAGGATCAGGTCCGGCTGCTCCGAGAAAGCCAGCTCAACCGCACTGCCGCCATCATAAGCGCAGATGACCTGATAGCCCTCTTTTTCCAAATTAAACTTCAAAATATCTGCAATCGGTTGTTCGTCATCCACCACGAGAATTTTCCCAAACATGCGACCACCGCCTACTATAAAGTAACTGACACTGCCCTTCATCCACGAAGACCAGCCATCAGATTGTGCTCCAACTATTTCACCAGTAATTTCCTGTGTGTATCTCTTTATTTTACCATAGATTCAATGAAAAAGAGACAAGGCCCCCGAGTAAATCGGCTCGACCTTGCCTCTATCTTCAAATATAAGAATTTATATGTTTTACTTCATAAGTCGGCTATATTTCTCCATAAACGCTCCCATCCTTGAAGGAAGGCCTAGCCGTTTATTTGGCTTAACGATTCAAATATTTCAAAGGATTCTCCAAGTTTCCACTGCGGTGTACTTCGAAATGTAAATGTACCCCAGTCGAATCGCCTGTGCTGCCCATAATTCCGATTTTATCGCCCTTCTCGACGATGGTTCCTGACTTCGCAATAATTTGGCTCAAATGGCCGTATAACGTCTCATAGCCATTTAGATGATTAATAATAATATAATTACCGTAATCTGATTTGTAGCCCGTTTCGACGATTTTCCCATTATCAGCAGCCATAATGCTCTTGTTACCTGTAATGTCGATCCCTTTATGCAGCTTGCCCCAACGATAGCCGAACGTACTTGAGATACTAGGGGAGATGACCGGCCATGCGAACTTACCCGTTCCCTCGCCTTTAATAACCTTCGTACCTTTCTTCGCTTTGGCTGTCACAGGTTGATCGATCACTTCTTCGTTCACAACGCTCTCTTCCGTTAGCAAACCATCAATCTTAGTGACTTGAATGGTTACCTTCTTGAGACCGTTCTTCCCAGGTGATATCGGTTGAACGACGCCTAAGCGAAGCGAATCATCCTTTTCATACTCAGTATCGTATTGAATCTCTTGATTCTTCACGATCTTTTCCGTTGTCTTCACTGAAAGCGTCGGCTTGAGCACTGTCACATCCAGCTGATTGCCGATTTTTAGCTTATCATCTTGAATGCCTGGATTGTTATCATAGATGAATTGCTTCGTAATCCCTAATTTCTTCGCAATACAGGATACGCAATCGCCTTCGACGACCGTGTACTTCGCTGGTGCAACGTCGCCAGTTGTTAATGTTTTCACGACATCCTCAGGCTTCGCTAGATCCGTCGGATTAATCGGCACCTCTTCGAAGTCTACCTTCTGCACGAAGTCGACTTTCTCCAGCTCCGATGGAGCCGTTGAGATATCATCGCCTACACCCGTAGATAGCGCAGATACTTTGGCAGCATCCTTCGCTTTCGGTGTGAAAGGCTCGCTCACCTTGCTTAGAATCTGATCAGCTGTTGCCTGGTCCTTCACAATGGCAATCGTCTTGCCATCTACTTTCAGCGCTACACCAACGGGTTGCGGTACAAGCAGTTCATCCAACGACGAAATAACAGCAGCATTATCCGTTTTTACATTGTAAGCCCTTTCAGACGTGTAGGTGATTCCGTCTGTCTTAAGCACTACATGCACATTTGGAAAATTCTTCTGTACTTCTACTGGTTTATTCTTCTTATATTCATCAATGAGGTTGTGATCGCTTACGACCCCTATTTCTTGATTGTCCAGCATCACATGATATACCTCGCTCATGCCTGCTTCTACGTAATGATGTCCGGAGAACGTAATTGCTCCCGTAAGTACGATGGCACTTACGCCTAATGCAAGAGACCATTTATGTCGTTTGATTACCGTTAACGTCGTTGATGTCGAAACTTCTTCTAGCTGCTTGTCTGATAGTGATTCATTTCCGGTCAAGCTTTCTCGCTTAGGCGTGAATCTCTTAACGAGATCCATGACAAAACGCATTCCCCTGAAACCTGTCATGATCTTCTCCCTTTGAACGGTTTTGCATCTTTATGTAGTAATGACTCACATACCGTTACTATTCAGATACATAAATAAACCTTGATTAGACATAATATCCATTATGTTGTCTTTCATTTGTTAAATTTAACACACTTTCCGTGCCTATTTCAACAAAATACTCGTCAACCATGTGATAGATTCGTGTCCATCACCAAAAGAAGTCGCTCTATCGGCTATTTTTTTGTATCATTTCCCAAACGCCTTTCGCCCATTTTGACTGAATTTGACGAATAGACATGAATGCTAGCAGGGAAGCTACAGGATGCTAAGCTACGGCTGGGCAACTTCCCTCTTACCTCAATATTTATTAAGAATATCGGTTAATTGTTTCAGTTCTTTATCACTCAAATACTTCTTGAGCGTCTCATTGATTTGCTCCAATTCCTGGGAGGTAATCCCGTCTTCAAGGATTGTGGACAGCGTTTGGACCTCATTCTGCGGCAGCTTAGCGACAACAAGTGAGAAAATTTTCATCTTATCATCACTCGACAAGGCTTCTTTCTTTTTCGAGAAATCTTCCATGGACATGACAAGTTCTTTCTTCTCGCTGTCTTCCGTACGAGCGCTTCCCATCACCGGGATTGCATCCTCCTCCTTGCCTGTTAATGTGCTTCCGCCTGTTGACGAACTATTGCTGCTGACTGACTGATGATCGTTCGGATTTGGACTAGAACTCGGACTTGAACTTGGGAGGCTGGAGAGGCCTCCAGACAGGTTAGAAGTCGGCGCAGGCGACGCCGTTGCAGGCTGTTCTCCTAGAGCAGCTTGCTTCCCCCCGTCTTTCCCCCTAACTATATTCAGCTCTTCCGCCAATCTAGACGCAAATTCACCAAATTGAATCTTTTTACCCATCGCGGGTAACTGATATTGTCGAAATATATCCTCCACATACATGTTCACCACATACCAGGTTGTAAACATCGTTATGAACGTGATGAGTACGGTGGCTACGACGATTTTGCTTAACCAAGTGAATAATTTCATATGGACGCTCACTCCTAACACGACTTGCGCTTAAATAGGCTTCTCCCCCCAGTATCGACGAAAACATGACCAGAATATCCCTCTAGGCAAAAAGAAAATCCTCTAAGCTGCTAAGCAGCCTAGAGGATGGTTATGTTTCGCTATGGATTACGCGTAAATCGGACGAACAAGGTTTGTTTGCTCACGGTTACGACCTACAGAGAAGATCGCGATTGGGATGCCTGTCAGCTGGGAGATGCGCTCCACGTAGTGTCTCGCATTCTCAGGCAGGTCGCTCAATGTACGTGCGCCAGAAACGTCTTCTGACCAGCCTGGCAGCTCTTCGTACACGGCTTCACACTCAGAGATCGCTTTGAGGCTCGCTGGGTAGTGCTCAATCAACTCGCCGCGATACATGTAGCCTGTGCAAATTTTAACCGTTTCTAGACCTGTCAGAACGTCGATGGAGTTCAAGGACAAGCCCGTGATGCCGCTCACGCGTCTAGCGTGACGAACAACGACGCTGTCGAACCAGCCTACACGACGAGGACGGCCTGTTACTGTACCGTACTCGAAGCCTTTTTCACGAATCCAAGCGCCGATTTCGTTGTCCAGTTCCGTTGGGAACGGGCCATCGCCGACACGCGTTGTGTACGCTTTGGCAACACCGATGATGTTGTGGATCTTCGTCGGACCTACGCCAGAACCGATACACACACCGCCAGCCGTTGGGTTCGAAGATGTTACATATGGATACGTACCTTGGTCGATATCCAACATGACGCCTTGCGCGCCTTCGAACAACACTCTGCGACCTTGATCGATATACTCGTTCAAGATGACCGACGTATCTTTCACGTAAGGGCGAATGATTTCTGCGTAAGCCAAGTACTCTTTAAGAATTGGCTCAACATCTAGACCTTTGGAGCCGTAAACTTGCTCGATCAACACATTTTTCTCTGCAACGATGCGGCGAAGCTTTAATTCGAACTCTTCCGCATCCATCAGATCCGCAATACGGATCCCATTACGTGCGGCTTTGTCCATATAGGCAGGGCCAATACCTTTACGCGTCGTACCAATTTTGCTATCGCCTTTACGATCCTCTTCCAGACCGTCAAGCACTAAGTGATACGGCATAATAACATGCGCGCGGTCACTGATATGCAAATTCGTTGTTGTAAAACCATTATCATGAATGTAGTTAATTTCTTCAATAAGTGCAGCCGGATTAATAACCATCCCATTCCCGATTACACAAGCTTTATCTTTATAAAAAATACCAGAAGGAATCATCGTCAGCTTATATTTCTTCCCGCTAATAATGATCGTGTGGCCTGCATTGTTACCACCTTGGTAACGAGCAACAACCTCAGCAGTTTCTGCTAAGAAATCCGTGATTTTACCTTTACCTTCGTCTCCCCATTGCGTACCGACAACAACAACCGTTGACATATGCACTTACCTCCGTACGGTGACAAGTCACCCATAATGAGCCGTATTGGCTGTAACTCCAGAGAATAGTCGTTCTCCATTAAAGCGCTAAAGCGTTCAGCGTCCATGACACGTTCCCTCTGGCGATGCTGATGATTCTACTACCTCTTCTATTCACTGTGCGCACGTAATGTGCGAACAGATTGAGCATTAAGCGAGGTTTTGGCACCGTCTTTTAGTTTAGCAGTCCCCCCTGGCAAAGTCAATGAAAAACGAACGATTACAAGAGCCCAAGTATAAATGTTCGGAAATAACACAAACTCTTGGATCGCTCTCCCCGCACCGCTTCCATCTAGTCAAACAGGTCTTCCATCTTCTGATTTCTCTTCCTAAGATGCCACTTTGGAGGAGATTTTATGAGCCATCCCTCTTTTTTGCTCCACGTGGAACATCGAAAAGCAGCCCTAATGCCCGGCTGCTTCTTGATGACTACGATCCATATTCACGAATTTATTGAATTGCTTGAGGAAGGCCAGCTCTACCGTGCCTACGGGGCCGTTACGCTGTTTAGCAATAATGATCTCGATAATATTCTTCTTCTCCGATTCCTTATCGTAGTAATCGTCCCGGTAAAGGAACGCTACGATGTCGGCATCTTGCTCAATCGATCCCGATTCCCGAAGGTCAGACATCATCGGGCGCTTATCTTGCCGCTGCTCAACACCCCGGCTGAGCTGTGAGAGCGCGATAACAGGCACATTGAGCTCACGGGCAATCTGTTTCAACGTACGTGAAATCTCGGAGACCTCTTGCTGACGGTTGTCGCCTTTGCCGCGGCCGGCAATGAGCTGCAAGTAGTCGATGAGAATCATGCCGAGCCCCTTCTCTTGCTGCAGCCTACGGCACTTCGCGCGGATATCCGAGACCGTAATCGTCGGGGTATCGTCGATGAAAATATTCGCCTCTGACAGCGCACCGATCGCCATCGTCAGCTTCTCCCAGTCGTCGCCTTCCAATTGACCCGTCCGCATGCGATTCGCATCGACGTTGGACTCGGCGCACACCATACGCTGTACGAGCTGCGCCGCGCCCATCTCGAGCGAGAAGATAGCGACGGTCTCTTTGGCGCGGACGCCGACGTTCTGGGCAACGTTCAAGGCGAAGGCGGTTTTCCCTACGGAAGGACGCGCCGCCAGAATAATCAAATCTGAACGCTGGAAGCCAGATGTCATCTTGTCCAAGTCCAGGAAGCCAGAAGGGATTCCTGTGGAACCTCCCTTGTTCGAGTATAGGTGTTCTACCTTCTCGAATACTTCCATGAGCACGTCGCGGATCCCGACGAAACCGCTCGAGCTGCGGCGCTGCGAGATTTCAAGGATTTTCTTCTCCGCATCACTGAGCATCAACCCTACATCATCTTCATTGGCGTAGCCATCAGATACGATTTGGGTCGCTGTTCGGATGAGACGGCGAAGCATCGATTTCTCCTCGACAATCGCCGCGTAGTAGTCAATGTTTGCGGCCGTCGGTACGGCATTCGCCAGCTCAGACAAGTAAGTCACGCCGCCAATTTCTTCAAGCTGCCCCTTGTTTTGAAGAAGCGCTGTGAGGGTAATTAAATCGACGGGCTCTTGATCGCTTGCGAGCTCTACAATCGCCTCGAAGATCCGCTGATGCGAACCTCGATAGAAATCGTCGCTCGTAATCCGCTCCATTGCAGTAATCAAGGCATCGCCGTTTATCAGGATCGCGCCTAGAACGGCTTGTTCGGCTTCTATATTTTGAGGCGGTACACGATCCATAAACATATTATCTCCGTTGCTCATGCTGCTGTACCCACCCTTCTTGTCATGGTTATTGTTTTTACTAGATTGCTAGAATTAAGTTCACAAGAGAGAAGAGCCCCATACCGCGGGACTCTTGTTCTCTATCTTTCCCTATTCAGGTGTCCTACTTCTCTTCCGTTACATGCACGTTAAGGCTTGACGTTACTTCCGCATGCAGCTTCACGGCAACCTTCGTTACGCCTAGCGTACGAATCGGTTCTTCCAGAACAATTTTACGCTTATCTAACACGATCTTATATTGTTTCTCTAGCACTTCCGCAATTTGTTTACTAGGGATAGCTCCGAACAAACGGCCGCCTTCGCCGGCTTTCGCTTTGATCTGAACGGTCATTTCGCTCAGCTTCTCGCCTAGTGCCTGCGCATCCGCCTTCTCTTGATCCTTGCGGCGTTGCTCGGCTTTCTTCTGATTATCCAGCACCTTAACCGTCCCTTGTGTCGCTGGAGCGGCTAAACCTTGTGCGATCAGGAAGTTCTGTGCGTACCCTTCGGATACTTCTTTCACATCGCCTTTCTTGCCTTGGCCCTTCACGTCTTTCAGTAAAATGACTTTCATTCGAAAAGTCCCTCCTCTTCCTGCATATCGGCTAGTACTTGTTTCAATCGATTCGCTGCTTCCTCAAGCGTGCCTTCCATTTGCGTCGCAGCGTTGGTCAAATGACCGCCGCCGCCCAGTCGCTCCATGACAACCTGCACATTCATTTGGCCCAGCGATCTCGCGCTAATCCCAATTAATCCGTCCGGTCGTTCGGCAATTACGAAGGAAGCCATAATATTCGTCATATTCAACAATGTATCAGCAACTTGCGCAATCTTCAACTGAGAATATTTACGCGCTGGCTCAGCAACTGCCAAAGCCACATGATCATACAGCGTTTCGGTGTGCTTCACAATCTCAGCACGCTCGATATACGAATGCAGATCTTCCTTCAGCAGCTTCTGGATGAGTGCGGAATCCGCCCCGTTCCGGCGCAGGTACGACGCAGCTTCGAAGGTTCTGGCTCCCGTCCGCAAGCTGAAGCTCTTCGTATCAACCACGATGCCCGCTAAAAGCATCGTCGCTTCGATCACTTCCATCGAGAGCTTCTCATTGATATACTGCAGCAGCTCGGTCACCAGCTCGCACGTAGACGACGCGTAGGGCTCCATATAGACGAGCGTAGCGTCGTGGATGAACTCCTCACTTCGACGGTGATGATCGACCACCACGACCCTGCTCGTTTGCTGCAGCAGCCTCGGCTCAGCGACCATCGACGCTTTGTGTGTATCCACCACAACCGCGAGCGAACGCTGCGTCGTAATCTGCAGACCCTGCTCGGGCGTAATGAACCAGCGGTGCAATCGCTCGTCCGTCCGAATCGTTTCCATGACTTTCTCGATGGAAGGATTCACACCTTCCAGGACAATGTATCCTTCCTTGCCAACGACCTGCACGGCTTTCAGCACACCGATCGCGGCACCGATTGAATCCATGTCTGGGAAGCGATGCCCCATGATGATGATCTTGTCGCTATCTTTCATGAGATCGCGCAGCGCATGCGAGATGACCCTCGCTCTAACGCGCGTACGCTTCTCCACCGCGTTCGTACGGCCCCCGTAGAAGGAGAGGCGCTGCCCGACCTTTACCGTCACTTGGTCGCCGCCGCGGCCTAGCGACATGTCCAGTCCCATTTGTGCCATTTGCCCAAGCTCGGTCAATTGTTCGGCCCCTGAAGCAATCCCAATGCTCAATGTCAGCGGGAGCTTATTCTCAATCGTAAGATCGCGCACATCGTCAAGAATCTCAAACCGTGTTTGCTCTAGCTGACGCAGCGCCTTTTGATCCATCAGGATCAAGAAGCGATCGGACGAAGTCCGACGCAAATACAGCTGATTCTTCTGTGCCCACTCTGTAATCTCGCCTGTTACCTTCGCCAACATGATGCTCCGCGCTTGATCGTCCAACCCTTGCGTTGCCTCTTCCAGATTGTCCATCATCACGATGCCAATCGCCGTCTTGCTATCTTCGTACTTCTTCGCAAGCAGCGCCTGCTCCGTAATCTCGCGCAGATAGATCAGACGCTCCTCAGGGCGAGACCATACTTGGTAGATGAGCTGGCCGACTTTCATCTCCAGCTTATCGTTTTTGTCTTTCCTATTTTTCAAATCAGGAAATAAATCAAAGAGCGGCTCTCCAATGACGGAGTCCTGCCCTACCATTTTCGCAACAAATGGATTATGCCACTCAATACGCTTCTCATCATTATATAAGATAATACCGATCGGCAAGCCGCTCATCACTTCGTTGCCAGCCTTTTTCACCCGATGTGTGATCGTCCCGATATACGTATTCAGTTCACGACGGAAGGCCGTCTCCGCTTGCAAGGTGAAATACGCCATCACACCGCAGAGCAGGAAAGCCGTGAGGCCCAGCCACCATTTGAACATATAGAGCATGGCTGTCAAGCTGATGAGCAGAATGAACATCCACACAATGTGTTGACCGTGCCACCGCTTCAAAAGGAACTTCGGCATTCGAACTAGCCCCTAATCCTATAAATTTTTCTTAAACCGTTCACGGATTGGAAACGCAACATCAAATACCCCTAATAAGCTGTAAACAACGAAGAAAGGTGGCATGAAGACGAGGATAATGATTGCGACAATAGGTAAAATCGGCTTCCATTTGTTCGCGTGCGCAACATAGAAGAGAAATCCGATTGCTTGCAAAGCAAATACGAACATCAATAACGGCAAGGCATTCATTAACAGCGTGGAAATGAGTGAGCTTGCGTCTGGTTTAATGAATAAATCCAGCACAAAGGCTACTAAATAAATCCACACAAGCGATCGCTGCAGCATCCACTCTCTCATCGGACGCAGGCCTGGGATGCCTTCCCCTGTTTTATTCAAGAACCGCCGCGTCACACCGTGCGTAACAAACGTTACGAAGAGTGCCATGCAGATGAGATACAACGGGATCACCTGAACGATGAAGCCCACATACCAATCCTGATCTTTGGGCAAAATCTCTTGAACACTCGCCGGCATCGTCGCAATGCTATCGAGCATGAATTGTTTGAACTCGGTCACAGGATCTAGGCCCAACACAAATCCGACAAGCAGACCGATTAAGGACTCGGCTAGGATGGTCACAATCCCTGCTGTCAGCACGGTTCGTGCCGCAGCTTTGCGCTTATACAGATTCCCCATCGCCAGCACAGGCGGCAGCAGGAACAGTGAAATCGTAATAAGATAGAACCCTAACCACTGCGTAAGTATGTAAACGATGAGCAGGGAGATCACATAACTGATCACAAATTTCTTCGTGCTTGAATTCACATATAACATCAGAACGGGAACTAACAGAAAACTACATGTCAAAATAATCCATGGCGTCATCAGCGAAAGCAATGAGAGAATCATTACCACGCTCCAGATGATGCTCTGCCAACTTCGATTCCCCAACCGGGCTCACCTCTTACGTAAATGTTCTTCGAGCGATGAAATGTCGCCGTACCAATCCTCAAGTTGATGGCCCTCTTGGCGGTGCTTCTTCATTTTCTCCACAATAGCTTCGTCTAAACTGCGATAAGAAATCCCAAGTCTTCTGCCCAAAATATAGCCGCTCGAAATCAAGCTGGCCAGTCCATCGATCATCTTCGCATGACTGCCTTCCCACATGCCTTTCAGCAGATGGGCTACATGATCTACCACTTCTGTTTTGAGCCACTCAATGACTTTGGCCCGTCTGGCTAGGTCGACATCTTTGTCCCTATTCAGCAACCGTCATCTCTCCTCATCTCATTAGAGCGATACGCTTCAATTATACCACAAAGTGGTACTAGAAAAGAAAGCCCTATAGGGGGATTCGATCACCTGCTGTCGACGGGGTTGAGATGACGAGGAAATCGACCTCTTCCTTCGATTCATTGCGTATTTGATGAGCCACGCCAGGCTCAATGGTGCAGCCATCTTGCGGCTGTAGCGTGAACTCTTGGCCATCTACCCACATCACCGCTTCTCCTTTTAAAATAAAAAAGAACTGCTTCGCCTTCTCGTGCCGATGTTTGATTTCACTGGTGCCTGCCGGCATGCGCTCTTGAATGATCGTGCGGTCTGCGCTCCGCTCCAAGAACCAACCATCACATTGGTCGCCCCATACATAGTGCTCTGCTTTGTCTTTGTTGATGTGCATGTGAATGCTCCCTTCTTGGGATAAAATAAAAGAGCAATCGGTTGCCCGACTGCTCTTTATTTCGAAACTATTCCGTTGTGTAAGGAAGCAACGCGATTGTACGGGAACGCTTGATAGCGATCGTCAAAGCACGTTGGTACTTAGCGGAAGTTCCAGTTACACGTCTAGGAAGGATTTTCCCACGCTCGCTGATGAACTTTTTAAGAGTCTCGATATCTTTATAATCAATATGCTTGATTTTGTTTACAGTGAAGTAACAAACCTTACGGCGTTTACCTTTACCGCCTTTGCCACGAGGAGCAAATTTGCGATCTGCACGGTCATCACCATTGTTGTCTCTTTTTTGGAAAGCCATTGTGTCTCTTCAGTCCTTTCTACGTTTAGAATGGCAAATCATCATCGGAAATATCGATCGGTTTCCCGTCATCTATGAAAGGATCCTGCTGCTCGCGTGACCCACCGCCGCGATTGCTGCTTCCGCCGCCGTAGCCTGCGTTCGCATTAGATGATCCGCCTTCTTCGCGATTTCCGCCGCCGCTAGATTCAAGGAAACGTACATTATCGGCAATTACTTCAGTCACGTATACACGTTTACCTTCGTTATTGTCGTAATTCCGTACTTGAATGCGTCCTTCAACTGCTGTTAAACGACCTTTACGCAAGTAGTTCGCGCATGTTTCGGCAAGCTGCCTCCACGTGACGATATTGATAAAGTCCGCTTCCCGTTCTTTCGAGCCACCGCTCGTGAAAGGACGGTCCACAGCAAGCGTGAATTGGGTAACTGCTACCCCAGCTGGTGTATAACGAAGCTCTGGATCTCTGGTCAATCGACCGATAAGAATTACACGGTTCAACATGGAACAACCCTCCTGACGAAGAATACTGGCACGATTAAGCTACGTCGTTAACGATTAAGTGACGAATTACTTCGTCAGAAATCTTAAGTACGCGATCAAGTTCAGCTACAACAGCAGGTTCTGCGTTGAAGTGTACTAGCACATAGTGCCCGTCACGAAACTTATTGATTTCATACGCAAGACGGCGTTTACCCATCAGATCCTGTTTGGAGACTTCTCCCCCACCGTTCGTGATGATGCCTTGAAACTTCTCAACCGTAGATTGAACAACTTCTTGCTCAACGTCAGTACGAATGATGTACATCAATTCATATTTGCGCATGTATGTCACCTCCTTTTGGACTAAGCGGCTCCTATTCAAACTTGCTTGGCAAGCGATGGAGCAAGGAGCGAGGATTCTTTCAAAACTCGCACCTGAATACTATAGCAAATCGCGCGGCAAATTACAAGTTTTTATCACAGCATTCGCGCAGGAGGAAGCTGGCAAAGGATATGATACATGCTTCGCTCCCTGTAGGGCATTCTATTTATGATTGTTATTCTTATGAAGAGGTGATTCAGTCGTGGGTGAATGGACACATTTTAATGAAGGCGATCATGTACCAAACGATGGCGAATATATGGAGATTGGCGAGAATGCCTTTCATATGGGGATTACCAATCCCCAAACGGTCACGTTGAAGAAAGGCGACAGGTTCCCGGCAACGAGCAATCATAATCGGAAATGGCATAAAAAAGGCGGCAAGCGCATGTAGTTCTTTTTATAATGAAAAAGGAAGCTCCCTCCGACTTCGGTTAAGGGGGCTTCCCGCATTTAAGGATTATTTCTGATACACACGCTTCTCAGAAATCTTACCATTTGCAAAATACACGAACTCCGCATAATACCCTGACTGATTCGAGATTACAAATTCATAGGAACGCTTCCCGTTCTCTTCTTTAACCAGTTTGCCTTTGGCCCCTGTCTCCTTCACGAGATCATCATAGGTGCTCGTCATCGAAATTTTCTCCACTTGTTCTTTAGTAATCGTCGAGGCTGTCTCCGCTGCTCCGCCGTTCATACCCGTCGTCGGCGATGTTGTGACCGCTCCGCCTGCATTCGTCCCGATAGGCGCCGCAGAAGCCGTCACTGGGGGTTGCACCGTTGACCCTGGTGTTGGACTAGCTATCGTTGTATTGTCCTTCTTTGCGCATCCTGACGCTACTACCGTGGTGACTGCAAGCACGATGATCCATTTCTTCATCTATACATCGACTCCCTCTATTTCAAACGATTTCACCACCCCATACTCATGGGCTAATCGTTAGCTTGCTTCCCATGCATTTGATTTATTCCTTAATTATGGGAATGAAAAAAGCCGCCAATACCCTTTACGGATATTAACGGCTTTTATTTTCTGTTCCGGTACGGAAAGAGTGGGATTCGAACCCACGCACGCCTCGCGACGCCTAGCTGATTTCGAGTCAGCCCCCTTGGGCCTCTTGGGTACCTTTCCAAGAAAAATGAGAACAGGACTTATTGTAACAAAAAAGTCTGTCTCTCGCAAGTAGTTTGATCAACTTTCTATATTTACTAGGTAGCCTCTTCCCCCGCCACATCAATGGACGCGTTGCTGCGCAATATTTTTTTCAGCTTACTCTCGAACTTGGTTCTTGGCACCAAGACGCTGTGTTTGCATCCCACGCATTTAATCCGAATGTCCATCCCCATTCGAATAATTTCCATTTCATTCGTGCCGCAGGGATGGGGCTTTTTCATTTGCACAACGTCGCCAAGCTGGTACTCTTTCTTCTCCATCTTAGTTCCCCTCCCATCTACTCCTGTTTCGCACTCGTTATAACTCTGGGATACGGTATTTCAATGCCGCATGCATCCAAATGCTTTTTGATCTCCGCATTCAAGATCCGCCCCACCGCGCCTTGCGAATTCGGCTTACATTCGGCGATCACTCTTATTTTCATTTCGGCGTTGCCTAGCAACTGAACTCCTAGTACTTCAGGCGCTTTAACGATATTATCATTACTTTCGTGCACTTTAGCAACAATGTCCCGCAGCGCATCCATCGCACGATCAAGGTCCGCATCATATGAAATCGCAACGTCAACGATCGCAATCGAATTATAGGTCGAGAAGTTGGTCACTTGTTTGATATTCCCGTTCGGAATAATATGAACTTCGCCCGTCCAACTTTTAATTCGCGTCACTCGAATACCGATCTCTTCTACTGTTCCTTTGAACTGGTCAATTTGAATCACATCGCCGACACCAAATTGATCTTCGAAAATGATAAAAAATCCCGTTATAATATCCTTCACTAAACTTTGCGCCCCGAAACCTATAGCCAGCCCGAGCACACCTGCACCCGCGAGCAAAGGCCCCAGATTCAAACCCACTTGACCTAAAATCATCATGATCGCAACTAAATTTACCGTATAAGCAATCAAATTATGTACGAGAATGGAGATGGTATTCGACCGGCGCACATCAATTTTGAGCGATGATTTATCTCTCGCTTTGATCATATGCGTGATGGCTTTATCTGCAATTTTAATAATAATTCTTGAAATGATATAGATAAGTGCAATTTTCACTAGAATCCAGAAAAGCGAAGCAATGAGCTCAGGTTTCGTGAGATGTGCATGAATCCAGATCATTAAATCCTCGAAATAGTGCGTTTTCAACGACATTCGCGGTCCTCCCTATTTTTCTATTATGGTACCATACCCATCTTCTTTTTTGAAATAAATCCCTCGAATTTCGACGTTCTCACTTTCTATGATTTCTTGTACCTGCGTGAGGTCTCCTCCTGGAAATTCAATAGAAAGCGCACAGCCTGCTGTAATCTCTTTCGGCGTTGGTCGGATATCGATTTCAATATCTGCGTACTCTAGCAACATCTCAGCCCGAAGCGCCTGCTGCGTAGAATCGAAAGCTATCAACATAATAGAAAATTCCAGAGAAAGCTCCCCTCTCTACGTATAAATGTCCCTATCTCTCCATATACTAGTAAAAAAGATTGACCACTTTGGAGGGATATCATGAAATTCCACTTTGGATTTGACGCCGATAAAACCCCAGTACAAGAACCGTTAAAGATTCAACATACCGATTCCGATACACCTTATTTACTAGCTAAGCATTTACAAACGATTTTTAGCAAACTACCAACCTATCAACCTATCGTGATTATTTGTGTGGGAACGGACCGTTCCACGGGCGATTCACTCGGGCCCTTGGTTGGCTCTCATTTGAACCGAACCTCCACACTTCGCAACTTGCATCTATTCGGTACACTCGATGAACCTGTCCATGCGATGAATTTATCGGAGACTGTCGAGCGCATACATAAGCAATTTCAGAACCCCTTTATCGTTGCTGTAGATGCTTGTCTTGGTCAAGTCGCAAGTGTAGGCTGCATTCAGGTTGCTCACGGGCCGCTCAAGCCAGGCGCTGGCGTGAATAAAGATTTGCCCCCTGTTGGTGATATCCATGTCACGGGCATTGTGAACGTTGGGGGCTTTATGGAATATTTCGTCCTGCAAAATACGAGACTCAGTCTCGTCATGAACATGGCTAATGTAATCGGCGATGCCCTGCACTCCGCGATACGCCGCACGCAATCTTTCGCACCGAGTGCTACGACTGCTTTAAAGTTTGAGTAATGGCTTCCCTCTCTTCTGGGCTTAGCGTATAGCTCGATTGGCCTTTCTCGACTGGCTTTGCGTAGACGTACATTTGCTCGCGGCTATGTATCCCTGTAACGACGACGCCATCCTGCTCCTCGTTCAGCATCGCAATTGTGAAGCTTAGATCGCTTCCGCCATCGTTAAAAGCGTTGTAGCGGCGAATGCCTACCTTTGAAGTCATTTTCATCATCATTTGACGCATGGAATGGATGCTGGCTGAAGCCTTTGCGGATTCGGCCTTTTGTTCGTTTAGTCCTTCTTGAACTTGCAACAGCAGCTGCTCCATATTGTCCACGCTAGCGCCATTAATCATGCGCATATACCGTTTACGTAACGAGGATAACCGAATGGAAATGATGATGACATACACCAATAAGACAAACATAAAACCAAAGCAAATTAACATTACATATTCGGCTTCCAAGCCAAACAGTTCCCCCATGCCTAATCCCTCTTTCTACTTTGCATACTGCGAACCAATCTCCCTGACAGCATCAATCAATGTCGTCACTTCTTCAGTCGTGGTAAAATAACCAATGCTCGCGCGTACCGCTCCCTTGGCTAACGTCCCCGCAATTTCATGTGCCAGAGGCGAACAATGATAACCAGCTCGTACCGCAATTTGAAACGACTGGTCAAGAATGAACGCGACTTCCGATGAATCCACATCTTGAATATTAAAGGAAACGATCCCTGTTTTATTTTGTCCAAGCTTCGGCCCCAGAATCGTTACCCCTTGAATTCCCAGTAGTCCTTCCATTAACTGTTGCGTTAACGCCCACTCTTTCGCGTGAATCTTCTCGACCGTTTCATGAAGTACGAACTTGACGCCTTCATTCAAGCCAGCGATGCCTGGCGTATTCTGCGTGCCTGCTTCATAGCGATCCGGCCGCACCGTAGGCTGATGAATCGCCTCTGATTGACTGCCCGTCCCGCCGTGGAGCAGCGGCTCCAAGTCAAGTTCCGGGTGTATGTAAAGCCCACCCGTTCCTTGCGGCCCCAGGAGCCCCTTGTGGCCTGGGAAGGCCAACATATCTATGTTCATGTCGCTTACATGAACAGGCAACACACCGACGCTCTGAGCCGCGTCTACGAGCAGCTTCGCTCCATGGTTCCTGCATATCTCCCCAATCTCGCCTACCGGCATGATCGTGCCGAGTAGATTGGAGCTATGATTAACCACAACCAGCGTTGTATTCGGACGCAACGCTTCTTTCAAATCCTGCAGGCTCATGTTCCCTTCTTCGTCATGACGCAAATAAGTAAGATCAATACCTGCGGTAGCTTTCAAATGCTCCAACGGCCTACGGACCGAATTATGCTCGACGTTTGAGCATATGACGTGATCGCCTGGTTTTATGTATCCTTTTATCGCTTGATTTAACGCATGCGTCGTATTCAAGGCGAAGGAGATATTATTGGGATTTCTCACGCCAATGAGTTTGGCAATGTTTTTCCGTGTCTCGAACAAAGTCCGACTCGCTTTAACAGCCATCCCATGACTGCCTCGCCCTGGATTAGCTGCATACTCTTGCATGCATTGCATCATCGCATCCATCACCGCAGGCGGTTTAGGCCATGAAGATGCCGCTTGATCAAAATATAGCACACCGCTCATTTTTCCAGCCCCTTATGAGAAAATAGCATACCTTAGTTTGTTCTTTCATCTCGAAAGAAAAACATAGGTATGCTAGCAATTTTCAAGAGATTTTGCCTTGCAGTAACTCTAGCAAGCGATTGAGATCATCTTTTGAGTAGTAGAGTAACTCGATCTTACCTTTATCCTGCTGACTTTTAATTTTCACGGACGTTCGATATAGTTCTCGCAATTGCTCTTCTGCCTGATTGATGTAAGGATCTCTATTCTTTTCTTTTGGCTTCGCCTTTTCCTTGTCAGATGTCGGCGTTTCCTCTAGCATCTTAATCGCTTCTTCTAATTCCCTAACACTCCATTGCTTAGAGATCGTAGATTCCGCTAATTCCTTCTTCAGCTTATCATCTTTCACACCGACAATCGCTCGCGCATGTCCCATTGATAATGTTCCACGTGAAACATATTGTTTAATCGCTTCTGGCAATTGTAGTAAACGTAAGAAGTTAGCGATGTGGGATCTACTCTTCCCTACTTTAGCTGATAGCTCTTCTTGAGTGAGAGAAAACTGATCAATAATGCCCTGGTAAGCATAGGCAATTTCCAAAGCGTTAAGATCTTCACGCTGTACGTTCTCAATCAATGCAATTTCCATTACTTGCTGATCGGTTAAAATACGTTCAACCGCTGGAATCGTTGGCGTCCCTGCCGTTTGGGAGGCACGGAACCTGCGTTCACCAGCGATAATCTCGTAACCTTTCAGAACTTTGCGAACGATAATCGGCTGAATCACACCATGTTCCTTGATCGATTCAGCTAATTCTTTAATGCTGTCTTCATTGAAATGTTTACGAGGCTGATAAGGATTAGCTCTAAGCTGCGCGAGCGGGACTTGAATCACTTTGTCGCTTTCATCAATATGCAAGGATGTAATTAATGCGTCTAATCCTTTACCTAAACCTTTAGAAAGGCCTTTGGTCATACCGAGATCACTTCCTTCGCAAGCTCTAAATATACTTCCGCACCCTTCGATCTTGGATCGTACGTAATAATCGATTGCCCATGACTCGGTGCCTCACTTAGACGTACATTACGTGGAATAATTGTTTGATAGACCTTCGTCTGAAAATACTTCTTCACTTCTTCAATAACTTGAATGCCCAGATTCGTTCTCGCATCAAACATCGTCAGCAATACTCCTTCGATCTGAAGGCCAGTATTCAAATGTTTTTGAACCAGTCGAACCGTATTGAGCAATTGGCTTAATCCTTCTAATGCGTAATATTCACATTGAATCGGAATAATAACGGAATCTGCCGCGGTTAATGAATTAATGGTAAGAAGTCCTAAAGATGGAGGGCAATCTATCAAAATATAATCATATAAGTGTTTAACAAGTTGAAGGGACTTTTTTAAGCGAACTTCTCTTGAAATGGTAGGCACCAATTCAATCTCTGCTCCTGCTAGCTGAATCGTAGCTGGTACGATTTTTAAGCCTGGAACATTCGTCTCCACCGTCGCATCTTTCGGATGCACATCATTAATCAGGACGTCGTAGATGCAATTGGTTACATCCGCTTTATTGACACCGATTCCGCTTGTCGTATTGCCTTGAGGGTCAATATCAACGAGAAGAACACGTTTGCCAAGCGAAGCTAATGAAGCGCCTAGATTAACAGAAGTTGTCGTCTTGCCGACGCCACCCTTCTGATTCGTAATTGCAATAATTTTAGACAAAACCATTTCACCTCTATCGCTTTTGTTCCAGAATGCTATTTTATAAGCAGTAGTTCTATCTTACCATATCTGCCAGCGAGTTACCTTATGAATATTTGATAGTTTTATGCATAAGATGCAAAAAAAACGGCTTGCGCCGTTTAAAAAGATGCATTCATACTATCGTTTAGGAATTTTAATAATAATTTCGTAATGATCTTCATGATCCTGCTCAGACGTATTGATGTTCAACCCTGAGCTTGTAACCATCTCGACCGATTGACGAATTGTATTCAAGGCAAGTCTGACATCCTTGGTAAAGGATACACGGCGAGATTTTTTTATTTTTGCAGCCTCTTTCAAAAAGGCAATTCTGACTTCGGTTTGTTTGACATTTAACTCTTTGGCGATAATCTCTTCAAGCAGCTTCACTTGTTGCTCTTCTTGATCCAAGGCAAGTAGTGCTCTTGCGTGACGCTCTGTAATTTTACGCTCCATTAAAGCCAGCTTCACAGGTTCGCACAACTGTAAAAGACGAATCTTGTTCGCTATCGTAGATTGACTCTTCCCTAAGCGTTGAGCTAAACTCTCTTGAGTCAAATCATGCATTTCGATTAATTGCTGATAAGCAGCAGCCTCTTCAATCGCAGTAAGACCCTCGCGCTGTAAGTTTTCGATCAAAGCAATGGATGCCGCTTGGGAATCATTGAAATCACGAACGATTGCTGGGATCGTGTCAAGTCCAAGCTTTTTAGTCGCACGCAAACGACGTTCGCCAGCAATTAATTCGAATGTATTATTTTTGATTCGAACAACGATTGGCTGAATAACACCATGCGTCCGAATGGTTTGGCATAATTCATCGATACGGTCATCATCGAATAAAGTTCGAGGTTGATAAGGACTTGGAATAATACTGTTTACGGGAATATTCTTGACCTCATCCGTAATCGTTGCAGAACGATCCGTCAGGCCGAATAACTTCGATATTTGTTCTTTCATAGGAAAACTTACCACCAACTCTTCCCGTAGTATAAGCGATCCATACCATCATAAGTAGAGGGCACGTTCTTTCGCCTCTCAAATGAGGTCATAGATCTATTCGCCATTCCGAGACGATGTCATTCTAGATGTGTGTGACTCTAGTAAATTCAAACTATTTCTTGAAGAATATCTAGTTGATATAAAGAGTTAACATGCATTACAAATCTAGTAGGGAATACATCTTCTCCTACTATATAAATTCTCCACGCAAGCTAATAATCCTGCTTAACGTTGTGTAATAGGCAAATGTTTCACGTGAAACATTTGCCTTATTTGTGTAAAGGTTCTTTCAGCGGGAGCCCCGCTTTGCGCGGGTACTTGGCTGGTGTTGGCGCCGTCTTCGCAATTTCAACGAAATGCCTCACTGATTCTTCGATCGGTAATACCATGCGAATAACACGCACAATTTTACCTTTTAACTCTACTAAGCTGAACGTAGAATCTTGAATCTCTTCTTCTACTTCCGAGCCTTTCATCGCGATGAACGTCCCATCTTTTTTAACAAAAGGAAGACAAAACTCATTCAGTACTTGAAGCCTTGCAACAGCCCTAGCCGTCACTAGATCAAATTGATCGCGATACTTCGGCAATCTAGCGATATCCTCTGCCCTGCCATGGACACAGTCTACCTGTGAGAGACGAAGAGACGAAACGATATCTTTTAGAAATAAAATACGCTTATTCAATGAATCAATAATGGTAACTTGTAGATGAGGGAACGCAATTTTCAGCGGGATGCTAGGAAATCCAGCGCCCGAACCAATATCAGCTATGGATTTCACTTTTCCCATGTCAAAGTTAAAAGCTAAGGAAAGAGAGTCGTAGAAATGCTTCAAATAAACCTGACCTCTCTCCGTAATTCCTGTGAGATTCATTTTCTCATTCCACTCAACCAGCGTCTTGTAATAGACTTCGAATTGCTCTAGCTGCTCGGCAGAAAATGAGATGTTTTCTTTTGCTAACAGATCTGTGAATTGTTTCTGAATGTCATCCATGGATTAACCTCTAGCCGCTGTGACTCTGTTGTAGTGTTCGAGATAAACAAGAAGAATAGAGATATCCGAAGGCGTTACTCCACTGATCCGCGATGCTTGACCAATTGAGATAGGACGAATTTTCGCAAGCTTCTGCTTTGCTTCTGAGGCAATACCGTGAATTTCACTGTACTCGATATCGTCAGGGATTTTCTTCTTCTCCATTTTACGCAAACGTTCCACTTGATTGCTTTGCTTCTCAATATAACCCGCATATTTCACTTGAATGCCTACTTGCTCTTTCATATCCTCATCCAGGTCAAAAGGAGACATCGTCATTTGCTCAATATGCTTATATTCGATCTCTGGCCGGCGCAACAAGGATATCGCAGGCACCGAATTCGTCAATTGCACACTTTCCAAGCTTTGAAGCAATTCCTGAACATGTGGTTCTGGTTTTACCTTTACTTCGGATAAACGCGCAATTTCTTGGTCAACCAATGATTTTTTGTTTAGAAATGCTGCATAGCGTTCCTCAGAAATGAGCCCAATGTCATACCCGATCGGCGTCAAACGAAGATCTGCATTGTCATGACGCAGTAACAAACGGTACTCGGCACGCGAAGTCAACAAACGGTAAGGTTCACTCGTCCCCTTAGTAACTAAGTCGTCGATAAGTACGCCAATATATCCTTCGGAGCGATCAAGGACGACCGCTTCTTTGCCTTGCACTTTGCGAGCTGCGTTAATCCCCGCCATAATACCTTGACCAGCAGCCTCTTCATAACCGGATGTTCCGTTAATTTGACCAGCTGTGAAAAGCCCGCTCACTAGCTTCGTTTCAAGCGAAGGCTTCAATTGCGTAGGTACAACCGCATCGTATTCAATCGCATAGCCCGTACGCATCATTTCTACTTTTTCTAGTCCAGGAATCGAACGTAGAATGCCTAGTTGAACATCTTCCGGCATACTCGTGGACAGCCCTTGAACATAATATTCCGAGGTGCTATGCCCTTCTGGCTCCAAGAAAATTTGGTGCTTCGGCTTATCACTGAAACGAACAATTTTATCTTCAATAGATGGGCAATATCTTGGCCCTGTTCCTTCAATTGCACCCGAAAACATAGGAGCACGGTGCAAATTATCATTGATAATTTGATGCGTTGTTTCCGACGTGTACGTCAACCAGCAAGGTAATTGCTCATTTGGATTAGATCCCGTTTTCGTTTCAAATGAGAAAAACTTCGGTTGATCATCACCAGGTTGGATTTCGGTTTTCGTGAAATCAATCGTATCTTTATGAACACGCGGCGGCGTACCTGTTTTGAAACGGACCAGGTCAAATCCGAGCTTGCGCAGGGATTCCGATAGTTTCACGGATGGCTGCTGGTTATTAGGTCCACTCTCATACATAAGTTCACCCATAATCACTTTACCCCGTAAATATGTTCCCGTTGTCAGAACAACGGATTTTGCGTAATACGTTGCGCCCGTTTTCGTAATTAACCCTTTACAGATGCCATCTTCGACAATGAGTTCTTCGGCCATGCCTTGACGAAGTGTTAAATTCTGGGTCGCCTCAATCGTTTCTTTCATTTTATGTTGATACGAAAATTTATCCGCCTGTGCGCGCAGTGCATGAACCGCAGGCCCTTTGCCTGTATTCAGCATGCGAAGTTGAATGTAGGTCTTATCGATGTTGCGTCCCATCTCACCGCCAAGTGCATCAATCTCACGAACAACGTGTCCTTTCGCTGGACCGCCAATGGATGGATTACAAGGCATGAAAGCAACCATATCTAAATTAATCGTTAACAATAACGTGTTACAACCCATACGAGCTGCAGCTAGTGCAGACTCGCATCCAGCATGGCCAGCACCGATGACAATAACGTCATAATCTCCTGCGTGATATCCCATAATTCGTCCCTCCCTCTTTTATGAAAACGCGAATGCCGTCGATTTTCATTTTCCTAAGCAGAATTGTGTAAAAATTTGATCGATTAACGACTCTCCTACCGAATCACCGATAATCTCCCCGAGTTGCTCCCAAGCAGCACGGATATCAATTTGAATCATATCTATCGGCACATATTGCTCATTGGCATCAAGTGCATCTTGCAAGGAGCGCTTCGCTTGTTTCAATAGCGCAATGTGACGAACATTACTCACATACGTCAAGTCGCTCGATTCCAGCTGGCCCTCGAAGAAAATCGCAGCAATCGCCTTCTCTAAATCCTCGATACCTTTATTTTCAATCAACGATAGCTCGACAATACGTTCCTTTGAGAAATAATGAACAACCTGCTCAACATCAAGCTTGCGATCCAAGTCAATTTTGTTAAGAATCACGATCGTTTGCTTATCTGCCAATTGTTCCATCAATGCAATCTCATCTAGTTGTAACTCTTCATTACTATTCAAAACGAGTAAAATCAGATCCGCTTCAACTAACGCTGTCTTCGACCGTTCAACACCAATTTGCTCTACGATATCCGACGTTTCTCGAATTCCTGCCGTATCCAGCAGCTTCAGCGGAATCCCGCCAATATTGACAAATTCCTCGATCACATCCCGCGTCGTCCCGGGGATATCCGTTACAATGGCACGATTCTCTTGTGCTAACTCATTCAACAAGGATGACTTCCCGACATTCGGCCTGCCAACAATGGCGGTTTCAATGCCTTCGCGTAGAATCTTCCCCTGCTCGGCTGTAACCAACAACCGATCAATATGGGTATTAACCATGTCGCACTTTGTCTTAATATAAGCATTCGTCATCTCTTCAACATCATGCTCAGGATAGTCGATATTAACCTCAACATGCGCCATCAATTCTACGAGCTCATACCGCAATTGCTTAATTTGTTTGGACAAGTTGCCTTCCACTTGTTTCAGTGCAACTTTAAAAGCCCGATCCGATTTGGCCCGAATTAGATCAATGACGGCTTCCGCTTGCGTTAAATCAATACGACCGTTCAAGAATGCGCGTTTCGTAAACTCCCCTGGTTCAGCCAGTCGAACCCCTTGCAGTAGAAGTAAATCCAGCACTTTCTTAACAGAAACAATGCCGCCATGACAGCTTACCTCTACAACATCCTCCATCGTGAATGATCGTGGAGCTTTCATTAACGTAACGAGAACCTCCTCTACCTTTTCGGAAGAAGCAGGTTCTACAATAAATCCGTAATTTACGGTATGTGTCGCGGCATCAGATAATTTCGTTTTTGAGCGGAAAATCCGTTCAACATAAGAAATGGATTGCTCGCCGCTCACACGAATAACCGCTATCCCACCTTCTCCGAGCGGTGTAGAAATAGCAGCAATCGTATCATTTAACATAAATATAACACCTCAAATTTACCTCATCTTAAAGAAAAAGCAATGACAGATGAACCAAGTCATTGCAATTCTGCATTATTTAACAGCGATGACGACCCGACGATTCGGTTCTTCACCTTTGCTGTATGTTTTGATAACAGGATGTCCTTGTAATTCCGCATGAATAATTTTACGCTCTTGGGAATTCATCGGCTCAAGAATAACTTCTTTCTTGGACTTAATCACGCGATTAGCCAATCTTAAAGCGAGCTCTTCCAGCGTTTTCTTACGACGCTCGCGGAAATTCTCCGCATCGAGCATAACGCGGAAATGAGACTTCGCATAGCGATTTCCGACGATATTAACGAGATATTGCAGCGCATCTAGGGTTTGTCCCCTTTTGCCAATCAGAATACCTAATTCCGAGCCACTCATGTTTAAGATGTAGCCTTCACGATCTTTATGCGTATCTATGGTGATGGAAATTTGCATCGCTTCGAACATATCTTGTAAGAAAGCTATCGCTTCCTCAAGTGGATCAGGTATCAATTCCAGCTCAACCTTCGCAACTCTAGATCCAATAAACCCGAACAACCCTTTTGAGGGTTGTTCCAAAATATGAATGTTAACACGTTCCTCCGAAACTTGCCATTGAGCCAAACCAGCTTGAACAGCTAACTCAATTGTCTTTCCAGTCACCACGATTTTTTTCATTTCGACAGGCCACCCTTATTATTTTGAGGTCCAGGCTTCTTTTGTGAACCAGGAGCACCATAGATGAAATAAGACTGAACAATTGTGAAAATGTTACCGAAAATCCAGTACAGCGGTAGGGCCGATGCAAAATTCATGGACATGACGAAAATCATAACCGGGAAAATGTACATTAAGCTTTTCATTTGCTGATTCATTTGGGAAGACATAAACATTTGTTGAACGAACGTTGTAGCCGCGGCGATCAAAGGAAGTATGTACAAATGATCTGGCTTACCAAGATTCAACCAAAGAAATGTGTGTTCATGAATTTCTTGATTTCGCATAATCGCTTGATACAAGGCAATCAGAATTGGCATTTGAACGATGATCGGGAAACAACCCGCTAGTGGATTAACACCATTTTGCTGAAAAAGCTTCATCGTTTCTTCTTGTTGCTTTTTCGCATCATCTTTATATTTCTCTTTAAGCTTCTTCATTTCAGGCTGCAGATCCTGCATCCGTTTGGAGCTTTTGTATTGCTTAAGCGTGAGCGGCAAAATAATCAATCGAATAATAATCGTTACGACCAAGATGGACAATCCGTATTGCCCCCACAAATGATCAGCGAACCAATCAAGTGTTTGAGAAAGCGGGTACGTAAAATACTTCGTGAAAAAATTAGCCGTGTTCGGATCAATTGGTTTTGATGCTGCGCTTGACGTACTACATCCTGACAGTAGTAATACCACCGAGGATAGCGCAACTAGCAGATAAATTCGACGAGTCAAAATGAGATCCTCCTAAATGTCTTTTCCAACATAAACTATAACACATCTTAAGCCCGCAAGGAAATAATGCGCAGCTATTTTACTGTATCAATTTTTTTATATAAAGAAGCTCTCCGGATCACGTGCCAAATGCTCTTTTCCATATCGGCATATGCCATATCAACTACAGGTTTTCTGGCTAACAAAATGTAATCATAATGAGGTGTCATATGCTCCTTTTTCAGCCGTATGATCTCCTTCATCATTCTTCGCAGACGGTTGCGAACAACCGCATTCCCGATTTTCTTCGAAACGGAAACGCCGAATCGAAATTCCTCCATTTTGGGCTGCGGCAAATAATAGAGAACGAACTGCTGATTAGCCATGGATTTCCCATAGCGATACACCTTGCTGAAATCTTCCCTCTTGGCCAACCGATACTGTTTCTCCACGGGCGATGTACACTCCCAACGACTTTCATTCATGCCTATTATCAAAATGAAACGACATATCTGATCTATTTTTAACAAAATCCATTCAATGTAAACCAATTCTTAAAATGCAAAAAAAAAAGCCCCTTTCGGAGCCTCTTCTTATGCGCTTAGAACTTTTCTTCCTTTAAGACGACGAGCTTGTAGAACTTTACGTCCGTTCTTCGTGCTCATTCTTTTACGGAAACCATGGTTCTTCTTACGCTTTCTCGTATTCGGGTTAAATGTTGGACCCATCTATAGCACCTCCCTGCATGACTGAGGATATCCATCCTACAAAATTTCTACTACTCATTAAATCATTTTCACAGAAGAAAGTCAACCTACCCAAGTGTGCAGTTTAAGGTAAAGAATTCGTATCTTTCCAGCACCAAAGAACAAGTTGTGCATAAATGTTTGACGAGAAAGAACAGTTTTTGTCGAAAATCAACACAATATCAACAATATCTTGTGTTGTGAACAATTTCTACCCACAACTTGTTGTAATTGTGGATAATGCCAAACAATCCGTTGATTAACAAGGGATCTTTTGTTAAGATAGTAATGTTTCAGCTGTGGATATACGCCATTATTCCCCTGACTTATTAACACCCTGTGGATAACAATGTGCACAAACTTCCCTCTATACGCATAAGTCATTTCTGCAGATCCTTAACAATGTGGATAAAAGCGACAAAAGTCATCCTTTTTAGACCCTTCCTGACACGAGATTCTTTCGTGCCTTATTTGGGCATGCTAGATGCTGCATGGACTTATACGCCTACAAATTCCAACGTGATGTTTTGGTTTCACGTTTTACTTATATATATGACCACTTTCATCTCTGGCCTATGCCACGTGTTTGATTTCAAAAGGAGTGAAGACT